>JASHNX010000098.1 GCA_030041415.1 Candidatus Sulfotelmatobacter sp. | reverse complement strand
GCCCGTGGTCGTGGTATTCCCGGCAAATCCCAGAAACGCGTTCGCATTCGCGTACGAACCGAAGGCGAACAGGTTGCCCCCGATTTGGTAGCTGCTGCCCGTTACCACTCCCGTGGCGGTCAAGTTGCCGCTGACAGTCTGATTGTTCGTGAACGTGTTCGCCGAGCTCAGCAGCGGCACCTGCGATGTATTCACGCCGATGGTGGGCGATTGCCCGGTGGTGAGAGAAACCCCGGTTCCGGCCGTCAAGGCGAGAATGCCAGTGTTGGTCAGCGTGACCGAGCCACTCGTGCCTCCGCCGCTCATGCCCGTCCCCGCAGTCACGCCCGTGATTGTGCCGGTACCTGCGGATGAGCATACCCACGCACTGCCGTTCCATTGCAACACCTGGGTGGTCGCGCACGCATTGGTCAGCGATAGATCCAGCGTCCCGCTCGTTCCTCCTCCGGTCAGCCCGCTGCCGTTCGCCGTGGTGACACCCGTGATCGTCCCGTCACCGCCCGCATAGGTAATGTCCAGCTCCGCCGGATGGCTCGTCGCCGTGTTCTCTTTGCTGTCAAACGTGGCGTTGAACGTGCTGTTGGCGACCAGCGCAATGCCGTCGTTCGCCTCGCTCCCACTCAGCCAAGCCTGCACCGCTGAAGTTACGTTGATTAGGATGTACTGGTTCTTGTCCGCGGTCGTGACATCTACATTCGAAGCGATGGTCGTGCCCAGGCCGGGCGCATTGCTGGCGTCAATCGTGGCTTCCGCCCAACTGCCGTTGACGTAGTCAACATTGAAGCTGCCTGCCGTCGTAACGGAATTGACATAGAGCTTCAACGTGGCCTGGTTGATGGTCGCCGTGGTCGGGATCGAAGCCAGATTGAACTGGATGTAGGCAATGGCCTTGGCGCCATCCACGTTGAGCAAGATGTTAGCGCCGTAGTTGGTGGTGGGATCGGCGGTGTTTGTGAACGAGTCGCCTAGGGGCGTGATCTGGGCCTGTGTGAAGGGTGACGCGAGCACGAGCAGGGTGAGAACCGCGCGAACGGCTGGGAAGGATCGAGTGAAATTGCGCACGATGCGGCACGGCATAACGAATCCTCCTTGGATGAACTGGGTTCCTCCCGATCCAGCGCCTTTCAGCCCTTACTCCCGCTGCGTGGGGCGCGCCCAGCATTCATAGCCTTAAGTATCGACCGCCTTTCCTGAGAAGTTCACCAACTGCGAGACCACGGCCGCTTTTGCGGCGGCCACTTGTTGCGCGATCAGGATCCAGCACAACACCGATATCACCGCTGGCACGAAAGTTCTTTCGCTCGGGTGCGGATCTTCTCGAACTCATATGTCCCCAAGTCCCGTGGTTTGCTCCTGGCTTATAGTGTTTGCAGGAAATTGACCAAGTCCTGCATCTGCTGCTGCGAGAGGCCAATCTGGAAGCGTAGGTTATAAAAATTCACCACTTGCTGGAGATTGGCTGCGACTCCGTTATGGAAATACGGGGCGCGCCCTGCCAAGCCCCGCAGGATAAGACCCTTGCCTCTGCCGATGTCGCTGCATTGACCGGTGATCAGGGCTTTGCCCGGATCAGAGGTGTAGTACGTGCTGCCGGCGAGCGACCCTTGGGTACAGACCAACTCGAACACAGGGAGGGTCGGTGTCTGCAGTTGCTGAAGCGCAGCAATGATGTTCGGGTCCGTTTCGTAGGTGAGCGAGTGTCCCGTCCCGATATCCAGCGGCAGGGGAAAGGAATGATTCCCGACGTTAAACGTATCGTGGCAAGTTGTGCAGGTTCCCACAATCTGCTGCGTGCCAGTTGTTAATCCTGGGACGTCGCTGATGGTCAGAGGTTGAGTGTTGAAGATCTGCTCGCCCCGGGCAATCGAAGCTTGTTGCGGATTCCGCGAGTTCTGGAAGGATGTGTAGATGGTGAATACGTTGGGAGTGAACGGGTTTCCCTCCGGGTCTCCGCCCAGAGAATCATTGATCCCCGGATAGTAGGGCTGCGTAGACAGGAATTGCGCTCCTCCGTTTGCTCCTTTTGACAAACTGCCCGCAAAGAAGTCCGACAGCTGTGCAGAGTTGAGCGCCAATTCGAAGCCGACTATCTGGCTTAGTTGCGTGGCCGTAGGAGGCTGGGTAGCCTGCGCATGAGTCAAGGTCGCGTCTGTGGCCTGCTGGGTGAGGTCGGTGTTCAGATTGGCAGCGAAGGTTTGCCCATTGTTCAGGGGATAGAAAAACGATTCCCGGCCATCGAACATGACGGCGCTCAGGAAGCCCAGATTGGTGGCAGGCAAGGGTCGGCGGTAGACCGAGACAGTCTGTTGGCCTTCGGACGTGGTCAAGGCGCAACCGTACGGGTCCTCTACGGCGGTAATCGTGTACTGTGGTGGATCCGGATCGAACGTATTGGGCGGCACCGTCAACCCGATGCGAATCAGTCCATTGTTCACGACCAGACTGTTGTTTACAGTACCGGTAGGACAAGTGGAGCCATCGATCTGCGCAAACAGAGGATCCTTCCCTCCGGAGATGAAATATCGGAATTGCGCATCGACGGCGCTCAGTCCGAAAGTGTCGCTGGGAGCGTGGCAAGTTCCGCAAGTTCTGCCGTTCGTGCCGAGACTCTGAAAGAACGGGCCGCTCAGATCGACGCTTCCTGTGTTGCTGTATGTTCCAGAGAAGCCGGTCAAATCGAGAAAAGGAAAGAGGTTGGGTAGGTAAACGTCAGCGATGGCGGAACCCGTGGCGATGAACACGAGGGCGACAACGCAGACGGTGATACGCCTACGGAGCTTGCTTCGGAGCATGCCAAACCGTTGCTTCCGCAAAGATTCCGGAGCGGGCCTGGAAACAACGTGAGAAGGTTGTTTTTCAAACATAGAAGCCTCCTTGATGAAGCAAATAAATTCTGCCCCCGGCCCGTCTGCGCGACTGCTTTACCAGCGTTCCGCTGACTGTCCTGGAGAAAGCTCCAACTCAGCGCCAGAAGTAAACAAATCGAGCGGCAATCCCTCGGGCTTTACCTCCTATAACGAGAACCGGCGACAAAAACTGCAATGCCTCCAAGAAGGAACTTGTCGCTGGAGAGCGCACGCTGGCGACCTCATTCTGTGGCAAGGGCTATCCAGCTGTGCTACTCTCTGTGAGCCAAGGACATCCGCCTTCAGTGAGGGTCAATGGGGACACCCTCCGTCAATGAAGTAACTCAATTATTGCGGGCCTGGAGCGCCGGCGATCAGAATGCCTTAGAGAAGCTAACTCCTCTGGTTTACCGGGAGTTGCACCGAGCGGCTCAGCGTTACATGGGGCGGCAAAAGCCCGACCATACGCTGCAAACCACAGCGTTAGTCAATGAGGTTTACCTTCGCCTGGTCGCTTTCAAGGAAGTAACTTGGAAGGATCGTGCGCACTTTGTTGCGGTTTGCGCGCAAATCATGCGTCGCATTCTTACCGACTGGGCCCGCAGTCAACAATATCTGAAGCGGGGCAAAGGAGCACGGCATGTCTCTTTTGACGAGGCATTGGTCGTATCCCCTGAGCGCGGTCCCGACCTGGTGGCATTGGACGAAGCCTTAAAGGCTCTTTCGGAGGTTAACTCCAGGAGAAGTCAGGTTGTCGAGTTGCGATTTTACGGTGGCCTGAGTGTAGAAGAAACGGCGGGAGTGCTGAAGGTTTCGTCTGAAACCGTGATGCGTGATTGGAAGCTGGCCAAGCTGTGGCTGCTAAGGGAAATGACTGGAGGCAAGCAGGGTGGCGCCTGAGAGACAATCTCGAGTGGAGCAGCTCGTGCAGGAAGCCTTAGAGCTTGCGGAGGAGCAGCGGCCCGAGTTCCTTGAGCGACACTGCGCCGGAGACGAGAGTCTGCTCCGCGAAGTAGGATCGCTGTTGGCGTTCGAAAAGGATGCAGACAATTTTATGCAAGCGTCTGCTCTGCAAGTCGCAGCTCAGGCGTTGGCAATGGAAAATCACGCACCCCAAAGCCGGGAGGAAAACGGACAAGTCCAGTCGATCGGCCCCTATCGATTATTAACCAAGATCGGCGAAGGCGGGATGGGCCAAGTTTGGCTCGCAGAGCAGACTGCTCCACTACAGCGACGAGTGGCGTTGAAACTCATTCGCTGGGGAATGTACGACGATACGCTGCTTCATCGTTTCCAGGCCGAGCGCCAGTCATTGGCCGTTATGGACCATCCCTCGATTGCGAAAGTTTTCGATGCTGGTGCCACTTCCGAGGGGCAACCGTACTTCGTGATGGAGTACGTTTCGGGGATACCGATCACGGATTACTGCGACCAGAAGAAACTGAAGATTCGTGACCGCCTGGAGCTATTTACAAAGGTCTGTGAGGGGGTGCAGCACGCGCATCAGAAGGCCATCATCCACCGCGACCTCAAGCCGGCAAACGTCCTCGTCGTAGAAATCGATGGTAAACCAGTTCCTCGGATCATCGACTTCGGGCTAGCAAAAGCAACCAACCCTGGGATTGCGGGGGAATCACTTCACACCCGCCTGGGAAGCTTTGTGGGGACGCCAGGCTACATGAGCCCTGAACAATGTGATCCGGCGGCGCAGGATGTGGACACGCGTACTGATGTGTACTCCCTTGGCGTGATTCTCTACGTGTTACTTGCTGGAAACCTGCCATTTGACACACAGGAGTGGAGGAACAAACCACTCGACGAAATGCTGCGCCGCTTACGTGAGGAGGATCCCCCCCGACCCAGCATCAAGGTCAGCACAGATCGCTATACATCGTTGGCCACAGCCGAAGCGCGGGGGACGGAGCCCAAACAGTTGGTGAGCGTATTGCGCGGCGACCTCGACTGGATCACCATTAAAGCGGTCGAGAAAGACCGCACGCGCAGATATGTCACACCATCCGAATTGGCGGCGGACATCCGACGGTACTCGAACAACGAAGCGGTGCTGGCAGTCCCACCTTCAGCGCTGTATCGTGCCAGCAAGTTCGCACGCCGCTACCGCACGGCCCTGATCACCACTTGCGCGTTCGCTCTGGTGTTGATCGTAGCTGCCGCCGTCAGCATCCGGCAGAGCATACGGGCGAATCGGGAGGCGGCAGCGGCGGAGGCGGTCAACGATTTCTTGCAGAATGATCTATTGGCACAGGCTAGTCCAGCCCGGCAGTCGGGGCCGAGCGCCAAACCGGATCCAGACCTGAAGATACGCACGGCCTTGGACCGAGCCGCGCAGCGTATCGAAGGCAAGTTCGACAAACAACCGCAGGTAGAGGCAGGGATTCGGGACACTCTGGGGCAGACTTACATGGATCTCGGGCTCTACCCGGAAGCACGGACGCAATTCGAGCGGGCGTTGGATTTGCAGCGCCGCATGCTGGGGACAAAGGATCCGAAAACCCTCCGAACCATGAGCCAACTTGGGCGGGTTGCTTTGCACGAGGGAAAAATCCCGGAGGCTGAGGCCCTCCTCAGCCAGAGTCTCGCGATCCAGCGCCGCGTCATAGGTTCGGAGCAGTCCGACACGCTGTATTCCATGGACAATCTGGCCAACACGTTCAAGGACGAAGGCAAGTACGCGCAGGCCGAGGTGCTCCACAGCCAGACCTTGGAGATCCAGCGGCGTGTGCTCGGTCCCGAACATCCCGATACACTCCTGTCCATGAATAATCTGGCCAACACGTACGGACACGAAGGCAAGTACGCGCAGGCCGAGGCGCTTTACAGCCAGACTTTGGAGATCCAGCGGCGCGTGCTGGGTTCTGAACATCCCTACACGCTGAAATTTATGAACAATCTGGCCGTCGCGTACGACAACGAAGGCAAGTACGCGCAGGCCGAGGCGCTTTACAGCCAGACCTTGGAGATCCAGCTGCGTGTGCTCGGTCCCGAACATCCCGACACACTCCTGTCCATGAACAATCTGGCCAACACGTACGGCAACGAAGGCAAGTACACGCAGGCCGAGGCGCTTTACAACCAGACTTTGGAGATCCAGCGGCGGGTGCGGGGTCCCGAACATCCCGACACACTCCTGTCCATGCACAATCTGGCCCTCGCGTACGGCAACGAAGGCAAGTACGCGCAGGCCGAGGCGCTCTACAGCCAGACTTTGGAAACCCAGCGGCGAGTGCTGGGTCCCGAACATCCCGACACGCTCGGGACCATGTCAGATTTTGCTCTCATGTACCAACGACAGGGCAACTACGCCTTGGCGGAGACCTACGCCGCGCAGGCGTTGGCGGGGCAACGACGCGCGTTGGGCCCGGAACACCCGAATACGATAGCCTCTGAAGCCGATCTGGCGCTGGCCTGCGTTTCAGAAGGGAAATTTGCCGAAGGCGAGCCGCTGGCACGCGAAGCAATGGAGACAGACCAAGAGAAGCGGCCGGACGACTGGCAACGATTCCGCGCAGAGAGCCTGCTGGGCACCAGCCTCGCGGGACAGAAGAAATACGCCGAAGCCGAACCGCTCCTGCTCGAAGGCTATCAGGGGATGCTGGCGCGCAAAGACCGCATCGGTGCCCCCGATCGTTACCACGTAGAACTGGCCCATCAGTCGCTCGTCCAGCTTTACAAGGATCGGGGCAATCCGCAGAAAGCGGCCGAAATCGCGAAAGAAAGCCACGGGAGCCGTTAGGACTGGGAGCGGGGCAAGTCAATGAATGTGTGGGAGTCGCTTGTCTATAGCGGAGTAAGTTGGCGATAAATCCCGACTGCACTCAAAGCCCCTCAGGGAACCCCATGCGAGATCATGGCCTGCAATTGGCTTCGTGGCCAATTAGCGATCAGAAGCAGGCTCGTGCGAGTTCACGCGGTAAATTATTTTGTGACTGGGCATCAGAGCTCCGACAACGGCGCCACCAACAAAACCGATCACTGCACCGACGGTGGCCCCAGTCTGGGATGAGATTATGCAATCTCGGCCGATCGCCGTCTTTGTACCGAGCAAGACCACGATTCGCGATTCTGAATAGAACGAGAGATATGACCTTCGGGTAGCCTGCTCACTTGTCAACACAACAGCTTGAACGAACTATTATGAGGTGTTGTCGGATCAGAAACTGCCAAGAGTAGTTTATTGCATCCTTTCGTACTCGGCTTTCGCTCGCTTGAGGATGGGGATGTCGGAGTCGGCGTCTTTCCAGAGTGTGAGGAAATCTTTGTAAGCGGCCAGCGCACGGACGCGAGCCGCATCAGCATCTGCGCCCTGTGAGGTTCGCGCCTGGAGTGCGTTCGCACGTGCCATACCCAGGCGCGCCAGCGCACCCGTCCAGCAGTTCCAAACGATGCCGTCATGATCGAGGATTTTTCGGAACTCCATCGCGGCTTGCACACCCTCGCCCGCGGCTAGATGCGCCTGGCCCCGAAAATAACTCGGATAAAGACAAGACAGATTGAGGACAAATCCGATTTGGCCCAGCTCGAGGGTTGAAGCTGGTGGTGCCGTCTTTAGTACGGATGCAGAATTATGTTGGTTGACCGACGATTGAAATCGGATTGCAGCCAGCCAAATCGACTGCATCTGCTGATTCAACGGAAAGCGTTTTGCCAAGTCCCCTGCCATTGCGTTGGCACGCTGGCTGTCGCCGGCCATGGCGAATGCGAGCGCCGATTCGCTCTCCACGCCATCACTTGCGGGATCAAGCTTCAAAGCCCGGTCCGCTTCGTTGCGCGCGCGCGCTTTGTAACCGAAAGCGGCCTCACGCTGGGCGGAAACAGCCTGGAACACAGCAGCACCTTCTTTGCTATCAGCCTTCACCGCAGACTCGATGGCTTGTTTGGTCAGTTCTCGCGCAGCGGCAAGATGACCGCCATAGGCTTTCGTGTCCGACGCCAGCGAGAACGCCCAGTTTTCAAATGCCGGATGTGATTCTAGCCACTGTTGCTCTTTAGTTATCGCGTCGTCGTCACCTGAGAGAAAGCCGAGGGCGTAGAGCGCGCTGTGAATCACGCCATCGTCCAGTTTTCGCTCGTGTGCTTGCTCAATCACCTGGTGCGCATCATCAAAGCGTTGTAAGGCGACATCGTCATTGACGAAGTCATCGTAATAGCCCACCACATCCCGCACCAGCGGCATGGCACGGCGTATAGTTTCTGCAGCCCTGTCGTATTCTCCCTGTTCGTCGTAGGCAATACTCAGGCTGGCATACGGTCCCGGATCTCGAGGATAGTTTTCCACCATCTGTCGCAATATCTCGGCTGCCTTGTTGAGTTCACCTGTGACATAAGCGTAGTAAGCGCCGGTGATAAGAAATTTTTCACGTTCGCTGGCATGCTCCCTCAACTGGAATGCCTTCAGGCGATATTCATTGGATCGTGCCATTTGGCCCAACATGCTGTAGTCGCCACTAATTGCGTTGTAGGCCGTGGCAAAGTCCGGGTCGAGCTCGATAGCGCGTTGATGGTAAGGCAGGGCCGCCGTCGGGCCTTTCTCGTGAAAGACTCCTTCGCCGAGACTGTATGCCTTCAGAGCGTCAAGCGAGGAAGTGGTTGCCTGTGCAAGTGGGACATCAAATTTTTGTACCGTTGCCAGGGATTCGCCCAACTCACCGCGCAGTTTCGATGTGGCCTCGCTCAGCGCGTCCAGCACCTTCTGCTTGTTAGCCGCGGTGACCTTTTCATCAGCCACGGTATCGCCACTTTGGCAGTTTACTGCTTTCAATTCCAGGAGATATTGGCTGGCCTGACCGGCAATCGATCCTGCAATGTATGCCCTGCCGCCCGCCCGCTCACAAATTTCCCGGGCAATGCCGGCTGTCAGCTTCGTGTCAGGTGGACGCGACATAAATTTCAAAGTCGCGGCTACATTGTTGTCAGAAAGCGCGTTCAGAAACGGCGACTGGTTCAGTGCAATATCGAGCGCCGTCTTAAGAGCATCGTCGAAAACAGGATCCCCGGTCCGATTGTCGAAATCGGCAAGCACTACGGTGTCGCGCTCAGTTAGGGCGATTTTGGCGCGATGCAGGCGATAGATGGCCGCTGCTGCGATTGCCGCGACCACGGACAGTACCAGAATCGCTATTCTTGCCCCGGCCGAAGTGCGTTGCCACAGAGCCTGGAGTGCTTTTCGATTCGCTTGTGTACCTTCGATCTCCCGTGTTACCCGCCTGAGATCAGCCGATAGTTCGGAGGCGTGCTGATAGCGCTCCTCCGGTTTTTTCTGCAGCGCTTTTGAAATAATAGCCGCTACTTTCGGCGAAAGTTTTGGATTCACCGTGGCAACCGAAGGTGGATCTTCATGCAGAATAGCTTGGGCAACGGATTCCGATGCGCTGCCGTTAAAAGGGCGAACACCGCTCGCAATTTCATAGAGCACCACGCCGAAACTGAACAGATCAGTGCGCTGATCGATTGCTTCCCCGCGAATCTGCTCCGGCGACATATACGCGGCCGTACCGACGGCAATGCCTGTCTGGGTCAGGTGCTCGGAGAATTGCTGCTGACCGAGTCCGGCCGGCTTCTCGCTGGCGCCCTCGCCCTCACGAGTCAGTTTGGCCACGCCAAAATCTAAGAGCTTGGTATGGCCTCCGTCGACCACGAAGATATTGGCGGGCTTAACGTCGCGATGAACGATGCCGTTACGGTGTGCCGCTTCGAGTGCGTCGGCCACCTGCACTCCAATACTCAAGGCCTGGTCTGTCGCCAGCGAACCTCTGCTGATCATCTGCCGGAGATTCTCGCCGTGCAAAAACTCCATGGCGATGAATGCTTTGCCGTCGTCCTCGCCGATGTCATAAATCGTGCAAATGTTCGGATGATTCAATGCGGACGCCGCTTCCGCTTCGCGTTGAAAGCGATCCAGCCACTTTGGATCGCCAGCAAGATCTTTGGGAAGAAACTTAAGAGCGACGAACCGGTGAAGGCGAGTGTCCTCGGCCTTATAGACGATCCCCATGCCCCCGCCCCCGAGTCTCTCGATCACGCGGTAGTGGGAAATCGTCCGGCCAATAAGCCGGTAGTCATCTTCTCTTCTTGTTTGGTCTGCGATCAACTGGCCGAGTAGTTCAACCGCCGGAACCTCCAGGAACTGCTGAGATTTTTCCTTCTGCGCGAGAAGTGATTCGAGCTCCTGGCGAAGCTCTTGATCTCCGGCACAGGCATGTTCGAGAAATTGGGCCCGGCGTGTATCCTCGAGCTTCGCGGCGTGATGAAAGAGTTCTTCGACTTGCGCCCAGCGCGCGTTATCCACGGCTACATCTCCTGGCTTGGCTCTCCGCAGGGGCCAGCCTTCGCCTGCGGCTAATCATTCGCGGCGAAGGCCCGAGTGCAATCACCGACATTGTGTTCAGTGGGCTACGAGAGGAGCTGTGTCATTCGGGAGCGCTTTGAGCGCTGCCCTGGCTTCTTCCAGTGTGTCGGAAAAGTGCTTGTTTTTCGGGCTGGCCGCTATCGCCTCCTCCAACATCTTCTCCGCTTGCTCAAGGTCCCGATGTGCCGATTCCCGTTGGTGCAAGCGTGCTTCAATCCTTGCTGCATAGATGAGAGCCGTCGCATGATCGCCTGCATTGGTTAGGGAGTCTGGATCTTGCCGCGCCACATCTCGGTACATTGCGTCTGCTCGATGTTCAAACCTCAGAGCTTCTTCTAGCGAGTGCATGAGGTAAAGAGCGACTCCCATCGTCATGTTGGTATTCGCAAGGTCCGCCTTGGCCTGCACATTATTGGAATCCGACTCGACCATCGCTTCGTTTATTTCGATCGCCTTGCTACAAAGTCCTCGCACCTCCGAAAAAAAACCGCTATACGCCAGGCTTGCACATAGGGACTCGTAATCATTGATGAGCCATCGCTGGAACTCTGAATCGTTTGGATCGCGAGAGGTGAGTTTTTCGGAGATGCTCAGCCCCCTCCGGGATTCGGCCGCAGCTTCTGTGTACTTTTTATCGAACTTGAGCACCATAGCGAGGTAAGCGTGGGAACGCCAGACTCCGCCCAACAACCGAAGGCTGGTTGGATTCTTATCGAGGAGGGACTGATTCAGGGCGAGCGCTTGACGGAGGTGGTCCTCAGCAGAGTCGTACGCGCCGAGCGTCTGCTGGATGTCCGCTATGCCGATATGCGAGCCCGCAGTCTTATATCTCAGATCCTCCGAATCGTGTCTGACCTCCAGCCTTTGTTCGATCGCCAGCTGTTTTTGGTAAACACCGAGAGCGTCGTCCTGATCACCAAGAGCCGTGTAAATTGCAGCTATGTTCAACATCGTCCCAAGGAGATCCATTTGCAGCCCGACATCCTCGGGATTCGCAGCAGCCAGTTTCTGGCGGATCGTCAGCGCTTTCTTGTAGAGTTCGTGCGCCTCCTGAAACGATCCCGCGCCGCCCAGATGCGGATGGCCCTCCTCAGCTTTGATTCGTCCGATGCGCTCGTAGCCCGCGGCAAGATCGCGCAAAGTTGCGGGGTCGTTGTTCCCCTCCGCTGCAATCTGCTCAAGGTATTCCAGTGAGCGGCGCACGACCAACTCCCTCGGTGCGGTCGAGCCCGGTAACTTTTCGATCGAATCGTGAAACTCGAACAGCATGGAATTCGTCAATTTACGCAACGCCTCAAAGCGCTGTTCAGCGCGGAACTGGGCCGTCCGGGCGATTCGCGCCTCGCGCACGACTGCAAGCGCGCCAGCAAACATCATGAGCATGACGATCACTGCAACACTCAGGCCAACCTTGTTGCGCCGCATGAACTTGGCCGCGCGATAACTGAACGTGCCCCGACGAGCCGAGACCGGCAGACCGAGGGTGTAGGCTTGTAAGTCATCGGCAAACGCTTGCGCCGAGGGGTATCGGTGCTGCGGTTCCTTGCGTAAGGCCTTCAGTAGGATTTGGTCGAGTTCTCCAGATAATGTCCGGTGTAACTTGTCGGGAGTCGTATTCCGGCACAGGCTGACACACTGAGGCGAAACCTTGTCGTCCGCGACTGGCACAGAAGAGATTACTGCTGCGCTGGGCTTTTCCGGTTCGACATCGCAAATCGCATGCGCAAGCTCGTGCCGGGTATGACTTGATCTCCAATACGGGCTCTGGCCCGTAAGTAACTGGTACAGGACCACACCTAACGAGTAAACATCGCTGGCCGTGGAGATCGCCTCACCTTTAATCTGCTCTGGGCTGGCAAAGGCGGGCGTGAACGCACGCGTCACCGTCATGGTGGCATGGCCATGGCCGGGCTCTGCATCTGCGTCAAGTATTTTCGCAATGCCAAAGTCCATCAACTTGGCGACGCCGTCCGCTGTAACCAGAATATTGTCGGGTTTTACGTCGCGATGGATGATGAGATGTTGATGCGCATACTGCACGGCGGAGCAAACTTGCAGAAAAAGCTTCAGGCGGTCGGGAACGGACAGGCGATGGTTGTCGCAATAGGTAGTGATCGGCTCGCCCCGGATGTACTCCATCACAAGATAGGGGATGTAGTCGTCGGTCGTTCCGCCATCGAATAAGCGAGCGATATTCGGATGGTCCAGGTTGGCTAAAATCTGTCTCTCGGTCCTGAGTCGGTTGATGAAGAAGGTGGAGTGGCGACCGGCACTGATCAGCTTCAACGCAACATGCTGTTCGTACGCCTCGTCAGCACGAACCGCACGGAAGACATCCCCCATGCCTCCGCGGCCGATTCTCTCGACCACACGGTAGTGGGAAATTGTCGTACCAATAAGTCGGTGATCATCCTCCAGTTTTGCTTGCTTCGCGATCAACTGACCGAGAAGTTGCACCGCCGGTGTTTCCAGAAATTCCGCCGATTTTTTTTGTTGCGCAAGCAGCGATTCCAGTTCCTGGCGAAGCTCCTCATCCTCGCCACAGGCATGTTCAAGGAAGTCCGCACGGCGCCGGCCCTCCAGCTTCGTCGCCTGCTGAAATAGTTCTTCGACCTGTAGCCAGCGCGCGTTCTCCACAATTATGTCCCCTGGCTTAGCTCTCGCAGAAGCCACACCTTCGCCAGTCGCCAATCCCTGCCAACCGTTTCGACCGAAACGCGGAGGACATCGGCTGTTTCTTCGATACTCAGGCCGCCGAAAAACCTAAGTTCTACGACTTTGCTTTTTCTTTCATCCACCGCAGCGAGCGATTTCAAAGCTCTATCGATGGCCACAATGTCACCGTCCGGCTCGAGGCAGACTAATGGCGCCTCCTCCAGAGAGATTTGAATCGTTCCCCCGCCGCGTTTCTGATAACCCCGCGACCGAGCAAAGTCGATCAGAATTCGCCGCATCAATTGAGCCGAGACTGCAAAAAAATGCGCACGATCCTGCCAATTGACCTTCGCACAATCGACCAGGCGCAAATACACTTCGTTCACTAGCGCCGTGGTTTGCAAGGTGTGGCCGGTGCGCTCACCTGCCATGCAACGCCGCGCCACCGAATGCAATTCGTCGTACACAAGCGGAGTCAATTTTTCGAGTGCAGACTCGTCTCCCGAGGTCCAAGCCCTTAAAAGCTGGGTGACTTCATGGTTCGAGGGCAAAGCCATACTAAATAGTGATCAGTGGGATACCATGCTGCGGCGGGCGAGCCGACAGTTGCAAGTTCGTGCGTATCGAATTTTTTTCTTTGCCGCCCTTACCGTTTTTGCCTGCATTTCGCGCCTTATTCAATAGTGGGTGTTCGCAAGCAGAACACATTCGAGCTGGGTGCCGAAAGCGCTTCTCATACTTCGGCTTTCGATATTGCGGCAAGACTGTACACCACCCGGCTCTGCTCGTCAACGCTCGCCTGGAGGCGCTCCGGTGAAACTTCGTCTATGGCTACTGATTGTGGTTTGGGGTTTTCTGAACTTACAGGCGGCGCCTCAAACCGCTCCCGCCAGTTCTGCTTCCGTTTCCGTTCCGCCGATCATTCAGTTCTCCAATACTGCAGCCGATGAGGGTGGAACTCCGCTGAGCGGCACGGTCAGCATCACTTTCTCCTTGTATAACACTGCGGTCGGAGGAGAGGCGCTCTGGACCGAGACGCAGAACGTGCAACTCGGCAGCGGCGGCCAGTACTCGGTCTATCTCGGCCTGACGCAAGCGAACGGCTTGCCGACGAATCTATTCATCAGCGGGCAGGCTCAGTGGCTAGGGGTGAAAATCGAAAGTCAGCCCGAGCAGCCACGGGTATATCTGGTGAGCGTGCCGTACGCGATGAAGGCGGGGGATGCGGCAACAATCGCGGGGTTGCCGCCCTCCGCCTTTGTCATGGCCGCGCCAGGTTCGGGCTCATCGACGGCGGTTGCAGCCGGCAGCGACACTAGCGCCGCAGGGAGCTCTCCTATTTCACCCAATGGCGCGATCACGGGATCGGGCACGGTGGGTTACATTCCACTATGGGATACGACTTCCGACATTATCAGCTCGATCCTCTATCAATCCGGTTCAGGATCCACAGCCAAGATCGGCATCAACACGACGACCCCGGCTTCCACGCTCGATATCAAAGGCAACAGCACAGTGCGGGGCACCTTGAATCTACCTGCCACGGGCACCGCTACCTCTGGCAAAGGAGCCAATTCGCAGCCCATGACGCAGACAGCCTCGGCCTTTAGCAGCAGCACCGGCACGGCGGTGCCTCAGACGTTCCAGTGGCAAGCGGAGCCGGTGAACAACAACATGAGCACCGCGAGTGGCACATTGAATCTGCTGTTCGGTCAAGGCACAACGAGACCGGCGGAGACCGGACTGCGCATCGCCAACAACGGCCAGATCACGTTTGCTACCGGACAAACGTTTCCCGGCACGGGCAACGGGACAGTCACGAGTGTCGCGAGTGGAACAGGAATAACTGGGGGCCCAATCACCGGCAGCGGCACGCTGCAGATCGATCCGACTGTCGTGCCCGAGCTTGGGGCGGCGGGCAACTCATTTACAGGCAGCATCAGCGCAAGTAGTTTTACCGGCAATGGCACTGGACTGACGAACGTGAATGCCGCCACTCTCAA
The DNA here is from genome assembly GCA_030041415.1 of Candidatus Sulfotelmatobacter sp. Taxonomy (GTDB): domain Bacteria; phylum Acidobacteriota; class Terriglobia; order Terriglobales; family Acidobacteriaceae; genus Sulfotelmatobacter. The sequence continues at coordinate 7,977 of JASHNX010000098.1, read as the reverse complement.
TGGGTTCACATCGAGTGCTTTCGCGCCGGCTGGCTCCTATGCCAGCCTGGGTGCAAACAACTTCAGCGGAAATCAGACGGTCACGGGAGCAGTTAGTACGACAGCCGGGTTCGAGATTGCAGGGACTCTCTTTGATTTCGGATCGTATGCCAATGCGAACGCTTTGCTGGGATTTGCCGGCAATGGGGCAGCGACGGGCAGCTTTAATACAGCGGCTGGAAAATTCGCGCTTGATGCCAACTCGACGGGTCAGGACAATGTCGCAGTCGGCTACAGTGCCCTGCTACAGAACACCGCTGGTACCTCCAACACTGGAGTTGGCAATCTTGCGGGCGCGACCGCCGACAGCAGTGCCATGACTGGTTCCAACAACACCTTCTTGGGTTCTAATGCATTGGCCTCGACCGGCACACTCAGCAATGCCACCGCCATCGGGTTCACTGCCGAGGTCGCAGAGAGCAATGCGCTCGTGCTGGGCGGCACAGGCACAAATGCAATTGACGTCGGAATAGGTACGACCAAACCTCTCGCCAGGCTCACCGTCAGCGGAGCAGAGTCCACCGCCAACGGATCGGGAGCCGGCATTCAGCTTACCAACACTGCTTCCGGCGGAATGGACTATTACTTCCGAGTCGGTGCAACCGGGACGAACACGGGAGCTGGAAATATGAGCATCGCCAATGACGACGAGTACATCATGACTTTCACTCCGCCCGGGAACATCGGCATCCTGAACCAAAGTCCTTCCTATACTCTCGATGTCAACGGTAGCGGCCATTTTGCGCAGGCAGTCACATTTAGTTCGCCCGTGAATTTCGCTAGTGGGCAAACCTTCCCCAGCACCATCAGCGGTGTGACCGCGGGCAGCGGGCTTAGCGGCGGCGGAACAAGCGGCAATGTCACACTTTCTCTGGCGTCAAACTTGTGCTCTGCGGGGTACGCGATCATCGCTTTGCCGGCCGTTTGCTCTCCTTTCGCTACTCTGGGCTCGAATGCATTCAGTGGTTCTCAGACGGTGAGCGGCAATTTGATCGAGTCGTCGAACATTGGCATCGGCACCGCTTCGCCAGCTGGTCCCTTGCATGTTAATGGTCCTTACGGCGCGCCGGCTTCCGGCCAAGCGTCCGGCAATAATGGGCTGTTGCTGGGAACGAACGGGGATACGAGCTACAAGTGGATTCAAAGCTACGGCGGGCCGATGGCCCTTAACCCTGAGGGGAACAACGTCGGCGTTGGCACCAACACGCCAAACGCTTCACTGGCAATCACCGGCAATTTCTCCATGAACGGTGACGCCCCCATGAGTCACAACCCAAGACTGGTGTGGTCCAGCTTCATACCGGGTACCCTCGGAAGTTATAGCATTGGAGGCGCAATCAATATGGATGTTGGCATCACGATCACACGACTTATCGCAGACGCAAACGGCATTGGCAGCGGGTGCTCTAATCCGGCAACAATCGCAGTCCAGGACAACAACGGGGAGATCCTGTCTGTCAGCCTACCGGCAGGTTACGCAGACTCCGGCGTCGTTAGCGTCAGCGTTCCTGCCGGACAAGAGATTGCGGTCCAAGGGTATCCGGCCAGTGGCTGCAGCATCACGGGCGGCTCACCCTCCAACGTAAACGTAACTGTGCAATACGTCATGAATTAAGCCTCTAAGGGCCGATCTCGGGCAGGGGAATTTTGAGGCAAGGAGAAATCACGTGAACAGAGTGCAAATTGCGAACTTCCGGAATCTGCTTAGAGCGGGCAAGCTGGCTCGATGGCGGCGAGTCCTTACGGTGGCCCTTGTGTGCGCGGGAACGGCCGTGATGGCACAAATACCTCTCGCTAGTTTCAACGGTACTGATGGCAATGAGCCAAATGGTCTGGCACAGGGCGAGGATGGGAATTTCTACGGCACCACGCGGATGGGCGGCGCCGACGCATGCAACTGCGGGGTTATCTTCGAGATCACACCCAGCGGAACCTTGAGCAGCCTGTACAGCTTCGACGGCAGCGCCGCGGATGGCTCCTACCCGAATGCCGGATTGACGCTTGGCCCGGATGGTAATTTTTACGGAACAACCATCTCGGGGGGCTCTCATGAAGATGGGACCGTATTCCAATTCAATCCTTCCACCGCGAAGGAAAAAGTGCTGTGGAATTTTGCCGGCACGCCGGATGGCCAGGGGCCTGTGGGAGCTCTGGTGCTTGGCAGCGACGGCAACTTTTATGGAACGACTACAAATGGTGGGGAAAACGGCTCTGGCATGGTTTTCAAAATCACCCGAAACGGCCACCTGGCCGCGGTTTACAGCTTCTGTTCCGAGGGCTATCCGTGCATGACAACCGGCATGGAGCCTGAGGCCAGCCTGATACAGCTGGCCGGTGGGCCTTTTTACGGCACAACCTATTCAGGTGGAGAACACATGTCAGGCACGATATTCCAAGTAACTCCGGCGGGAACACTAAACAAACTGTACGATTTTGAGAGTGCGCCTTCTTCCGGGCTGGTGCTAGACACGGGTGGGGCACTCTATGGAACCATCGGCTTTCCCGGATCGATCTACGAAATTGGTTACCTGGGAGGCACCCTGAATACAATCTGTACTTTCGGCGAGGCGCCCTGCAATGAGGGCGAAGAGACCGCGGGCCAGCTGCTGATCGGAAATGACGGAAATCTGTACGGCACAACGCCCTATGGCGGTAGCGATAATGATGGCATTGCCTACCAGGTCAGCCCTAGCGGCACTGGGTTCGCAGTACTGCACAGCTTTGCCGGCAGCGATGGCGTCAACCCTGTATCCGGCATGATCGAGGCCACGAGCGGAGTGTTGTATGGAACCACCAGCAGCGGCGGAGCGAATGGCGACGGCACGGTGTTCAGTTTGACATCGCCGACCTTGCACCGCTTCGTTGAAACCATCCCGATCGCCGGTCCTGTGGCGACGAATGTCATTGTTATCGGGAACAACCTCACTGGCGCAACCAGCGTGACATTTAACGGCAAGGCTGCGAATTTCAGTGTCGTGTCCAATACCGAAATCACGGCTACGGTTCCCAGCGGCGCAACTGCAGGTAAGGTCGGGGTTGTCACTTCGACGGGCAAAACACTAACCAGCAACGTGGAATTCTGGGTCACGCCTTGACTGAGCGCGCCGCGACGCCGCAAAGGCGCTAAGGAGTAGATTGTGAAAGGATCAAGGTATGGGATTTTCGAAACGGTTGGTGGCCCGCATGCTCTATATTTTGTGTATTGCCGCGCTGGCGCAGACCTTCACGACAGTCTTTAAGTTTTAATAGCACTGCGGGCAGAACCTTTGCGTCCGGGCAGGTGTGGGCCTAGAATGCGTCTCTATCTACTGCACCAACCCAAGTCAGCGTTCCGGCCAATTCCGCTCAAAACCTCAGGCCAGTATCGACTCGCCAGCTTAAGCTTCGGTTCTCGATTCGTGGATTCCCGTAACGAACCTTGCCGTACAATGCTCGCAACACGCTCCGAGAATTCACATCGCCGACTCGCCCGGTTCGGCCCTTTGGCTGTCGCTACATGAAAATAGTGCGCGAAGAATGGTGAGCAAGTGTCTGCACAATCAGTCCGGAACCATAGCCGCAGAACGGTTTTCTTAGTTTTGGTTATCTCACTTCAATTTGCGAGTACTTTGTCACACGGGCAGCGCTCGCGCTTTCAGGTACTCGCGTTCTATTCAGAAAATACAGAACCGGACCACGTTGACTTCGCGAAAGATGCCTTGAAGTTTCTAAGCCAGCTGGCGGCAAGCGAACAATTCACGCTGGAGACAACGTCCAAATGGGATGATCTGAATAATGAGCGCCTGAAGAACTGCCAGCTCGTGATCTGGCTTAACGAATCGCCGAGTAACGCCGAGCAAAGACGTGCCTTTGAACGCTACATGGAACATGGTGGTGCATGGCTCGGCTTCCATGCTGCTGGCTACAATGATAAGGATACGGACTGGCCATGGTTCGTCGACTTTCTTGGCGGCGCCGTATTTGAGGCCAATAGTTGGCCTCCGCTGCCGGCGCACCTGATCATCGATGATCAGATGCACCCTGTGACGGCGAGAGTTCCCCGCAGCTTCGAGTCACCGGCGAATGAATGGTATGTCTGGAATCCCAGCCCCCGGCTAAACAAGGATGTCCGGGTGCTCGTCACTCTTGATCCATCGAATTATCCGATTGGACTCAAAGACGTCCTGACGAGCGGGGATCTGCCCGTCGTCTGGACGAACACGAAATACAAGATGCTTTACATGAATGTGGGACACGGCGACAAGATATTCACCAGTCCTATACAAAACCAACTCATCGACAGCGCGATCAATTGGCTCGGAACGGGAGCCACGCCGAGCGAAGCGACGGCAGCAAACAGAATCCGCGCCCGTCCAAACAGAATCCGGATCAATCCAAATGGCATCGCGCTGAATCCCGAGACGGGGAAGTTTTACGCCGTGAATACAACGCAAGATATCGTGACGGTGCTCGATTGTGACGGACAGTTTCTCAGGCGAGTCCTGGTTGGCAAGGAACCCGAATCAATTGCGATTAATCGGCTCACAAATCGCATTTATGTCGCCAACGGCGACAGCGGCTCAGTAACTGTGATCGATGGCGAGACCGACAAAGCCATTGCGAACGTTCCAGTCGGCGATCTCCCATATTCGATCGCAGTCAATCAGGCCACGAATAAAGTGTACGTGTCGCGGACGTTCAGTGACGTTACAACCGTGATCGACGGACAAACAAACATCGCTGCCACTCTGAAGGTCGGTGCGGGTGACGCGGTGGCTGAGGCATCTCTCGGGGGCAGCACTTATCTTATTGGCTATGAGAGTCCACAGATCACAGTGCTCGATGGAACGAACGATCACGTGTCGAAGATAAGCGTCTCAAACCATCTCTGGGCGATCGCAGCCAATCCGGCCAACAAAAAAATCTACGCCGCCAGCGTGGGCAATGCGACCGTTACGGTAATCGACGGTAAATCTTTCGCAAGCAAAGTAGTGAATGCCGGTGAACTTCCTTGCGCAATTGCGATCGACTCGAGCTCAGCTACAGTTTTCGTTGCGAACTATGGAAGCGACAGTGTTTCGATCATCGATGGCGACACTGACCTGGTTGTGACAACAGTGAACGCCGGGCCAAATCCGCAGGCGATTGCCGTCGATTCAGGCAACCACAAAGTCTTCGTCGCGAATACGCGCACAGGCACGGTGACCATCCTGGATGGAACGAATAAAACAGTAGTCGGAAGCGTAAGAACAGGCGGGGCCCCCTTCGCAATCGCAGTGAATAGCAAAACTCACAAAGCGGTAACGTTGGGCCTTAAGGGCGATCTCAGCGTAATTGATGGAACGACCTTCGCGAAGTCGTCGCCTTCGAGCCCGCAAAGCAAATAACGAAGCCAAGACAACGTTTGAATGATGCCGGTCGAAACCGTGATGTACGCTTCGAACGTGTTCCGGACTTCCGTGCACCGTGCAACCGACCACGTCGATTGAGGATTCCGCCTCACGCCGCGCAGATCCGCTTCTTCATCGTTTTGACCTGACAGCCCTTGGCAGGAGCCTGTCGGCGCTCCAGTCGGCGAGTGCAACGAGCAAAGAAGGCTCAACCAAAAAGGAAGGGAGCGAGGCCCAGCCCCTAGGCAGACCGGCCTGATCGGGCAACAGAGAATGGCTGACACCGGGAAAAACCAGTACGGTGACATCTACGTTCCCTGCGGTGCGCATCGCATTGGCTATTCTCTCTGCCGAACGCACGGGTACGGTTGCATCTGTGCCGCCCTGAATGATAAGCGACGGGCAATGAACCTGGCGATCATATTCCAGCGGATCCACACTTAGGAAACTGCTCTCGTGGGGCGTAAGGTCTTTCAGTGCTTCGTTAAGTTGGTTAGCGATTTCCTTTGGACGGTCGGCATCAGCGATGCTGGAATCTCGGAGGATCGGCTGTTCCACTTGATACCGAGCGACTTCCTTGCCGGAAACTCCTGGGCCTGACAGAGTAATGACAGCGGCGATCAGGGGATCTTTTGCGGCCACCATCGGCGCGATTAGTCCACCCTCACTGTAGCCAATGAGGGCGATGCGTCGGCCATCGATTCTCGCTTGAGAACGGAGCCACGCCACCTCCGCGCGGGCATCATCCGCCTTGTCGAAGATGGTCCAGTTGCTTTGATCGCCCGTCGATTGGCCAACTCCACGGTCATCGACACGCAAGGCGGCAATTCCAGCGCGTGTGAGAGCGTCAGAGATGTCGCGAAACGGCATCCACGGAGCATCACCATTATTTCGTTCATGCTTGGAAAGTCCGGTTATCAGCAGCACCGCAGGCACACGGCCTTTGCGGAACGGAATCGTCAAAGTACCGGCCAACACGGCTTTTCCCGCAGCTGGAATATGCACATCGACCGCGCGATAGGCTCCATCAGGCGGTGCGGAGTACGGTGGCCAAAGCGGGTATTGACCGGGTGAGAAATCAGCATGGCGTTCGATCACAACGCCGAAGTCCGGCAACGTGGCCGCTTGCATGCATCCTTGCTGATCCGTAAGCACAAGGTACTTCTTCTCCTGATAACTGACCTCCCAATTGCTTGAATCGATGCGATTGACGTTAACCTCCGTGCGTGTGTCGCTGTATAAGGACGCGGCCGGAATCTTCGAGGATGACTGATTCAGAATGCGAGCGCGCACGACAGCTTGTTCGAGCGAACTGGTAATCCTCGGCGACCAGTAGATGGCCCCCTCACCCAGGTCGCGAGTCAATGGTTTCTGTGGTTCGTTCCCAGCGACCTTGAGGACCACGGAGGAGCGAGACGCAGTAGCATCGGGCCGGACTTCTATTGTTGCGTCAACCACCTGAGACTGGTTCACGACGGTGCGCGAGTGTACGTGTGTGGGAGGGTAATCTACCCAATCAACGGCAGCGACTTTACCTTGTTCCAAAGTCACGAAAACGCTAGGGGGACAGACAGCCGCGCCGGGTGTCGTCGGGATCGGTGGTGCGGACTGGCCGAGTCCGTAGCCCCAACTGATCAAGCTGACCAAGGCGTTGCACACCAGTGTCCTCATATTTGTCACTCCCCAGCTCCGGTTTCCTATTTCGATTTCTCTGTTTTTCCTGCTGGTGCCGTCCTCTCACTCTTGCGACGCCGGTCAAGTGGCGTAAGTACCACCGTGACGGCGTACAGTCGTCCCCGGCCGCTGGGGGTTGCCATGGCGGCTCTCAGATTTTGAATGAGGCGATTGATCCGAGGAATCTGTCCCCATGAAAGGCGACCTGTCCTACGCAGCGCCCAAATTTCGCGATGCGCCCCGGTCACAACCAAGTTCCCCTTCTGCAGAGCCCTGCCGAAATCGCGGATTCCGAGGCGCAGCATAGAACCAACAATGGCGCGCACGCCATTCCGATTCGCGAGCTCCTCAGGCTTGTATTGAAGCATCAGCTCGGGGGCAACAGTACGGTACAGCGCCTCTCGCCGTTTTGAGCGGAATCGATAACCCACGCGCTGCACCAATCCTGACTGAGTCAGCCGCCGAAGGTGAAAGTAGAGACCGTCGGGAGGCCGCCCCAGGCTGGCGGCAAGTTCCGCGATGGAGACGGCGCCCATTTCGGCGAGCACGTCCAGAATCTCTTGTCGGATCGCGCACGCCAGCACGGCCAACTGCTTCTCGCTCTTAATAAGGTATGGTCCCGTATTCCTCATATTTGATGGTGTAATGATATCACTCATTGAATTGATGATCATATATTCAATGATGGCTGAGGCCACTAATATTCTCCAGCATCGAAATCTGATCCGACGGCTTGGATTCGGGTGTTCCCATACGCGCTGTTCGTCCACTGAATGCGATGTCGCCTTCTCGGAATGGATGTTATGTCCGCGCCTCTCAGGTGGTCAGCCATAAAGGACCTAGAGGAGATGCTTCGAATCAACCACTCCCAATATCCCGCTCAGACGGCAACTTG
>JASHNX010000097.1 GCA_030041415.1 Candidatus Sulfotelmatobacter sp. | reverse complement strand
CCGAAGGCCGTCGTGCCCGTACGCAAGCACCTCGAATACCTGCTGAAGAAGCAATACGTCTACGGGTACATGGTTTTCTTCAACATGAATATCTGTCGAAATAATACCGACGATATCAGGCAGCTTACCGAGTACGCGCACGATCACCACATCGCGACCGACTATCACATCAATGAAACCCCCATGTTGGAGCAGGACGAACACTTCAAACACCTCAGTGATAATCCCACCTATATCCGGCCGCAGGACTGGCCGCAGATTGATTCGTTGGTCGACTGGATCATCGAGAAGAATAAGGCCGGATACCAGATGGTGAATTCTGTCCAGCGCTTGCAGGAGATCAAGGCTTTCATCCGCATGGCCAGTGGAGCAGACCTGAAGCGGTTGGGCTGGAACGGCGATGGAACTGGAACCAACGGCGACATCGCCAGGCGAGTCGCGGATATGCCGGGTTTTGTGCAAGACATGAACGGCGAGTTGCACTTCGCCGAGTGGAGCTGCCGGGCCGGGCAGAACAATGTGATCATCCGCACGGATGGCACAGTCGCTCCCTGCTTTCCGACGTATGCCTCGACCTACGACTGGGGAAATATCGACGGTCACAAGTTCGAAGAGGGGCAACTCAAACAAATGAAGCGCACTTGCCAGCAGCACTGCTTCTCTACCCTGAATCACAATCTCGCCTACTGCTATAACGACGCGCGCGTGATCAAGTTTGTGTGGACGAATCTGGTGAAGAACCGCATGAAAGGCGGGGCCAGGAGTTTCCAGGATTAGTGGGAAACTACTGCTGCATTTCTAGTTGCGCAGTAAGTTGATGCACGGCCGTGATGTCAAAGAAACCGGATAAGTCCACATGGCCAGCCAGAGTTTCGCGCGGCTGGCCCTCAACCAGAATCTTCGCCTTCAAAATTCCGGGAATGTTTGCGGAAAGAGTTTGAAGCAAAGATGCAACCGTCAACTCTTCCGAAAGTACGCCGGACCGATGACCGTCGGCGAAGGCCGCATTGATGTCGATGACTGCGAGTCCTGGATCGACCAGATACACGCCGCGAATGTCCGCCCCGGTCGGAATCGGATGGGGTGAAGTCTTATCGAGATAAAGCGCAATCAGGGCTCGCAACAGTTCTTCGGCGCGTTGCTGGCGCGCACCGGGCAGGGGAATGCGCGCCGCTTGTGCGCGCAAGATTCCGAGATCGTCATAGGCCACAAATAGGGTCACCTGCTCGGTTGGGCCGGAAATCGGCGCGACCACCAGCCCATTGTCGCTCGAAGTTGCAGGAGTGGCGACCACGCGTCCGCGCATCCGCCAGGCGTAAATGCTCATGCCCAGCACGGCGGCGAGCATCACCGACGCCGCAATATAGAAATGCCGCGGAATCATGGAGCCGCTCCGAGCTGCGAACGAATATCGACGATTCCATTGGCGACCGCGCCGGCGATCAGTTGCTGGTAGTCGGGCGCGGTGAGCGCGGTAATATCACTGGCTGGCGGAGCAACTTCAACGGCGATTGCCGCCGTGAGAACATTATTCAACGGCCTTAACGGTGCGGCGAGAGTTCGTACCGGGACCTGCAACTTTTTCATCTCCGACGCGATACTCACGGCTGTCTCCTGGCTGAGTGAGATCGCGTTTGACTGCGCGGTGCTCCACTGGAGAAACGGGCCATGGTCGTCACCCACGGCGTAGGGCAGCATCGCCGTGTAGATGCGCACTCCTTGCCCGTTGGAAGCCGCATGGACGGCTATATAGATCGCGGCGTGCGCGCTATTAGCGTAGAAGGCGCGATCGTCGAGCGATAGATTCGCGTCTGAATCGCGGAGAATCAGCGTTGAAATTCCTCGGCTTTCAAGCTCCTGACGCAATCGGCGTGCTAAAGCGACGGTCACATCTTTTTCAACGAGCGTTGCACTTAGGGCTTCGCCGCGATCTAGACCTCCGTGGCTCGCGTCGACAATGGCGAAATACTTTCGCTGAATCGAAGCAGAAGAGGGAACAGAAGGTTGAGTAGCCAGCTGAGCTGCGTGCGACGCCGTTGGAACGTTAGTTACGGGAGCTGTAGCAGGCTCGGCGGCGTGCGCAGGAGCGGGCGACGAAGTCTGGGTTGAGTTCGCCAGCAGTTGGGATTTCGCCGGAGAAAGCGTGATTGTCCGGCCGTCGGCACTGAAGTTTGCGATCAGTGGGAATGCGCTGCTGACGGTGATTTCGGCGGCTCCATTTCCCTCCGAATAATCGGCCGACGAGATGCTCTTGCTGTTAAATGTCAGCCTGGGAGATGCCGGTGCCATGACCGGCTCATGGTGGAATGTTAAGTGGAGCTTCCCGGGTTCGGTCGCCACAGTTGGGTTAACCGGCGCTGTGAAATGAAAAACAAGCCGCGAAGAATCGCCGGGGGACACAGCAGCCGTGAAGTGAGTTGCGACGCTGCCGATGAAAAGACGCCCTGACGCTTCGTGAAGAGCGGCCGGCCCACCCAGAAAGCGAGGCAGGAGGGAGCTCAGCGAATCGACCGGGACGAGCCCGCGTCCGTTATCGAGAAGAAATCTTCCGGTCAGCTCCGCATCCCGCCCTTGGATGCGTGCGCGACTCTTGCCCACCACAAATTCGGCAAGGACGTTGTTGTAGTGGATGCGCCAGCGGGGAGGGTCCGACCGGACGCTGACCGTGCCCAGCGGATCAAGCAACTCGAACAATCCCACGTAATCGCGGCCGTCGAGCTGTTCGAGCGGGAGCGAGTAATTCGCGGCCGTGGAATAGACGCTCAGGTGCTTTTCGGCGGGAGCAGCCGAAAGCGTCAGCATCGCAATCCAAAAAAGGAACAGGACGGGCAATCTCAGGAGGATCGTCCGGGTTGCGCTCTTACGTTTCCTACTCCAGCGCATAGATAGTTAATCCGCTGAGAAGCTTGGGATAAAAATCGGTTGATTTCTGCGGCATCACTTCACCGGCAAAAGCTACATTGCTGACCTGGGCCATGCGGCAAGGGTTTATTAAGAAAGCAATATTGGCACGGCCCGAGCGCACGATCGAAAGAGCTTCAGCCGCATCCCGCACATAGGAAAGGTTCTGCTGATTGCGAATCGATTCTTCAGAAAGCCTCAGAACTTTCTCAAGTAGGCATTTGTGAAGTTGTACAACATCGAGTGCCTGCTGGCGCAGCGACATCCCCGCGAAGACCTCTGGCGCTGCGTTGGGAATCGGATGATGCAGCAGAAAAGCGCGATCGGCGGTAATGGCAAGAATTGTCGTTCCGGCACGGCCCGCTTCGCGAAGAATCGCACTTGCGCCCGAGGCGTTGATTGACGCCTCGGCCTCATCGACATCGAAGAAGCTATGCGCGGCTTGCCGGAAACTTTCCGCCGAAAACGAGGGTAGGCTGTGAACCACCCGGTGGGTGGGAAGAATACACAGCGCGGAGCTGTTCATGTTGACGAAAGTCATCATGACGAATTCAAAAGGCGCATCGTCTTGGGATGCTCCTCCATTTGCCTGGCGGCGCTCATCGCGATATGCGAGCGCCGTTTCATAGCGATGGTGGCCATCGGCAATGATGAGTTTTTTATCCTTCATTGCGGCTTGCACCGCTTCGATGACGGTCCGGTCGCCAATTCGCCAGAGGCGATGCATCACGCCGTATTCGTCCGTGATGTCGATGTCAGGATTGGCCTTAGGAGCGAGCATAGACTCAATCTCGCCGCCATCTTCATAGAGCATGAACAGTTGGCCAAAGTGGGCGCGAGTAGCGCGAAGCAGGTTCAGACGCTCGGCTTTGGGCTTGGAAAGCGTCTGCTCATGGCGGAAAACGACCCCTGCGGAATAGTCTTCGAGGTGGCCCAAAGCGATGAATCCCCGCCGTTCCAATTCCTTGCTCGATCCGGGCAGACGAAAAGTCTGAGAGTGAACGTATATAGACGGTCCGGCGTCCTGCCGTAAGAGCCCCTTTTGCCGCCAATCGCGAAAATCGTAGGCGGCGCGGGAGTAGACATTCTGACGATCGTCGTCGGTTTCCTGCCGCAGGCCGAGGATAATCCGGACAAGGTTATAGGGGCTGGAGCGGTAGTAGCGCGCCTGCATTTCGGGCGTGATCTTGTCGTAAGGTTGGGTCACGACCTCAGCGAGCGCAACCTGACCAGGATCGTATCGAAAGGCTCGAAACGGTCGGATGTGGGCCATCGGGAAATTCGATTGTAACAACTGGCTGAGGCGGGACGCGACCACGGTCATGGTTGCAAGCAAGCGCCTGATTTTTGGCGCGCCGAATTAGAAGTTGTCTTCAACTTTTGACGTAAAAGTCGCATCCATTTACATGAAAGCTGTGATACCATCGCGGCCATTGAGGTGCGTATGGCCCTCCTTGACTGGTGCCTGTTTTCAGGCCCCAAGGTGCAGGTTCCGAACTCCTCCCCGTCCCGACCCTGGAACTTAATCGCTCGGTCGCGTCGGCTTGTGCCTGCTATCTCGATCGTTCTGTCCCTTCTCTGGATAGCCTCTGTTAGGCCTCCTTCCGCGTCCGCGCAAACCACTATCGAAGATGTTCACGTTGTGCCCCGCTCAACCGCCGATGCGAAGCCGCCCGACACGACGAATCAGAATTTGCTTCCATCGCTGAACTCACGCATTCGCCCACTGAAAGTCGATGTAGATCTGGTGCTTGTGCCGGTGACAATTACCGATCCCATGAACCGGCTTGTGACTGGGCTGGACAAAGAGAACTTCGAGCTTTACGAGGGCAATTCCAAGGAGGAGATCAAAACTTTCTCGAGCGAAGACGCTCCGGTCTCGCTGGGTGTGATCTTCGATTCCAGCGGGAGTATGGCCAGCAAAATGGACCGCGCCAAAGACGCGGTCCTCGAATTCTTCAAGACCGCCAATCCGCAAGACGAGTTCTTCATGATCACTTTTTCTGACGAACCGGAATTGGTGAGCGATTTCACCAGTTCGGTAGACGACATTCAAAGCAAGCTGGTGTTTGCTGTGCCGCAGAGGCGCACGGCATTGCTGGATGCCATTTACATGGGCATTGTGAAGATGCGCCAGGCGAAATATTCGAAGAAAGCCCTGCTGATCATTTCAGATGGCGGCGATAACCACAGCCGCTATACCGAAGGTGAAATCAAGTCCATGGTGAAAGAAGCCGACGTGATGATCTATGCCATCGGTATTTATGATCGCTATTTTCCCACCGAGGAAGAACGGTTGGGTCCGGCACTGCTTGGCGAAATCACAGAATTGACCGGAGGGCGAGCTTTCACGGTCGAGAATCCAAATGACTTAGCCGACGTTGCAACTAAGATCGGAGTTGAACTGCGCAATCAATATGTCCTGGGCTATCGGCCGAGCAAGCTGGTTCGTGACGGCAAATGGCGTAAGATAAAAGTTAAGCTCTTGCCGCCGAAAGGATTGCCGCCACTCCGAGTGTATGCGAGGACCGGATATTACGCCCCCGAGGAATAATCAGGCTGCGAAGTTCCAATTTCTTCTAATCTGCCTGGCGATGATTTGTATGCCTAGGGCGTTCTGCTCCGAGGCGATCTACCTGCAAAGCACTTCTCAGGCTGAAAACTCCCAGCACCCGGCGAACAATCCCGCCTCCTTGCCAAGTTCGAGTCAGCAGCCTGCCGCAGATCAGAATGGGACTTATGTGATCCGCAAGGATGTGGATGAGGTGCTCCTGCATGCAACGGTTGTTGATGACAGACAGCACCTTGTCACCAACCTCACGCGCGACGATTTCCACGTGTTCGAGGACGGCAAGCCCCAGGCCATCATTTCGTTCCATCACGAAGACATTCCTGTTTCGATGGGCATTGTGATCGATAATTCCGGATCAATGCGCGAAAAGCGTGCCAAGGTGAACCAGGCCGCTCTGAACCTTGTGCGCTACAGCAATCCCGGAGATGAGGTGTTCGTGGTGAACTTCAACGACGAATACTATCTCGACCAGGATTTCACCAACGATCTATTGAAGCTGAAAGAAGCGCTGGAGAAGATCGATGCCAGGGGTGGAACGGCGCTTTACGAGGCTGTTGTCGCTTCGGCCGATCATCTGGCCAAGGATTCTAGGCTGGAACGAAAAGTGTTGTTTGTAGTCACCGATGGAGAGGACAATGCCAGCCGCGAAAGCCTGGAGGAAGCCATAAAGCAGCTGCAGGTTGAAAATGGTCCGCAGGTTTACACCATCGGTATCCTTGGGGATGAGGAGCATCCTCATCGTGCCAAGCGCGCGCTGGAAATCATTGCGCAGCGAACCGGTGCGATATCGTTTTTCCCCAAAACACTCGATGAAGTGGATGAAATCAGCAAGCAGGTCGCGCACGACATTCGCAATCAGTACATCATCGGATATAAGCCGACCAACCCAAAATCGTCCGGCGGCTTCCGCCAGATCAAAGTCGAGGCGAAAGCCAAAGGACACGGGAAGCTCACTGTCCGCACCAAGAGTGGTTACTACGCGACTACGCAAGTAGCTGCAGGCGAGATGCGGTAATCCAGTGAGTGCTGGCTTCCGGAGCTGGCCCGGGTGTCAGTCGCGCTTCCGGGCCGCCTCTTGGCTTCCGTGCATTGACGATTCCATTCGCCGCCCGTAACCTGTAACGTGCACGTGAAAAGCTCTGAAGTTTCCCACCTCACCGTGGCCGACGACATTACCCAACTGGTCGGCCTCACTCCCATGCTTCATTTGAAGCGACTGGTTCCAGCCGGTTCAGCCGACATTTTTGCCAAACTCGAATATCTGAATCCCGGCGGCAGCGTGAAAGATCGCGCTGCCATTGGCATCATCCGCCGGGCTGAACGGGAAGGGAAGCTTGGTCCGGGGGGAACTATCGTTGAAGCTACCGCTGGAAATACGGGAATCGGGTTGGCGTTGATTGGGGTGAACCGCGGATACAAGGTCAAATTGTTTGTTCCGGAAAATTTTTCGCAGGAGAAAGTAATCATCATGCGCGCCCTCGGAGCGGAGGTTGAACGCACTCCGGATGCGGAAGGAATGTCAGGAGCGATTCGTCGCGCCAAGGAGCTTGTGGCCCGTGACAAGGGCGCGTTCATGGCCGGGCAATTCGAAAATATGGCCAATCCCGATTATCACTATGAAACCACGGCGGCCGAAATATTCGAACAGATGGAGGGCAAAGTCGACGCTGTGGTTGTGGGCTGCGGCACCTGCGGAACTTTCACTGGCGTTGCACGGTATATGAAGGAGCACGTGCCTGGGGTGCTGACGGTGGCAGTTGAGACGCAGGGCTCGGTGCTAGGCGGCGGCGAGCCAGGGCCGCACAAGGTGGAGGGGATTGGAGCAAGTTTCATTCCAGCAACCTTCGATCGTGCTGTGTGCGATGAAGTGATGGCCGTGAACGATGAAAATGCATTTGGCACGGTGAAGCGCCTTGCAGCGCAGGAAGGTGTGCTGGCGGGGTCGAGCGGCGGCGCGGCGGTGTTTGCCGCCCTCCAGATCGCCCGCCGGTTTGGGGCCGGAAAGCGTGTGGCGACGATTATTCCCGACTCGGCGGAGCGGTATCTTTCGAAGAAGATTTTTGAGGGTGGTGTTTGAGTTCAACTCATTCGCTCATCTGGGCGAGCATTAAATCGCAATGATGAAAACCATTCGAAAACATGGCTTCGCGACCCGTGCAATTCATGAGGGACAAGAGCCCGATCCGTTGACCGGTGCGGTTAATGTGCCCATCTATTTGAGCTCTACGTACGTTCAACAGGGAATTGGAGAGAACAAGGGATACGAATATTCTCGTGTCTCCAATCCAACCCGGACGAGGCTGGAAGAAAATCTTGCGTCGCTTGAAGGGGGAGTTGCCGCACGAGTTTTCGCGAGTGGAATGGCTGCGATTAATGCGGTCGCATCGCTGCTGAAGTCGGGCGATCACGTGGTGTGCGGGAACGATCTTTATGGCGGCACGCCGCGTCTCTTCAATCAGGTGCTGAGCCGCAACGGGCTTGAGTTTTCTTACATCGATACCTCGGATGCAACGAACGTCGAGCGCGCCATTCGCAAAAACACACGCATGGTGTATGTGGAAACGCCGACGAATCCACTCATGCGGCTGAGCGATCTGGTGGCCATCAGCACGATTTGCCGTCGAAAAAAGGTCGAGTTAGTGGTCGATAACACCTTCATGTCGCCCTACTTTCAGCAGCCACTGGCTCTGGGCGCAGACATGGTGATTCACTCGACGACAAAGTTCCTGAACGGACACAGCGACGGGCTCGGCGGAGTCGTGGTATGCAGCCAGAACGAGCAGGCGGAGCAACTGGCTTTTCTGCAGAAAGCCGCCGGGGCGATTCTTTCTCCATTTGAATGCTGGCTGCTATTGCGCGGAGTGAAGACGCTCGCCGCGCGCATGGATATTCACGACCGGAATGGGCGGGTTGTCGCCGAGTTTCTCGCCGGCCATCGCAAGGTGGCGGCGGTTTTCTATCCCGGGCTTGCCAGCCACGCACAGCATGAACTCGCCAAGCGGCAGATGCGCGGATTCGGTTCTATGATCACGTTCGAGACGGGTTCTCTCAAGAATGCCAATAAGATGCTCAAGAAGCTGCGAGTGTGCTCGCTGGGCGAGTCGCTGGGAGGCGTGGAGACGCTGATCTCCCATCCCGCCACGATGACGCATGCCGCTCTCGGAGAAAAGGGACGAAAAGCGATCGGCATCACCGACGGCATGGTGCGCATTTCAGTGGGAATTGAGGATGTGCAGGACATTCTCGAAGACCTGGAGCAAGCCCTGTCGGCTATTTGAAAGTGTTGCCGAGAGCCACCAGCTCAGGAACTTCGAGACGCCAAGTTCTAAGATAAACCTGTTCTCGCGCCGATGACCGTGCGGCAGGTCAATTCCTTCGGGTTCTAAACATTGTCTTACAATCGAATTCCAAGCACACAACCGTCAGCCTCTCGCGAGTGGGACGCTCACGTCTATCACAAATTGTCAGCGCCGCAAGTCGGTTGGGGTAAGAAAGTGCTCGCCCGACTGCAGCTTCGTGGCGACGAAACCGTGATGGACGCCGGTTGCGGAACCGGTCGTCTCACCGGCGAATTGCTTGCAGCACTGCCACATGGCCACGTCGTGGGGGTTGACCTCTCGCAGCAAATGTTGCAGAAGGCCCAGGAATATCTGCGCACGCAGCTCAACAGCCGGTTGTCGCTGGTTGCTTGCGATCTCCTGCATCTGCCTTTCACTCGCGTGTTTGACGGTATCGTGAGCACAGCGGCATTCCACTGGGTGCTCGATCATGATCTCCTGTTCAGAAATTTGCACACTCTGTTGCGTCCGGGAGGATGGCTCGAGGCTCAGTGCGGCGGAGGACCGAATTTAGCCGCCTTGCGCCGGCGAGTCGTCGCCCTTGCCAGCACTGTGACGTTTCGTGAGTTCTTTTGTGGATTTCGTGAGCCATGGCTGTTTCAATCCGCTGAAGAAGCGGCAGGGATGCTCCGCCGCGCGGGCTTCGTGAATGTCTCAACCTCGGTTGAAGAGGCGCTTACAGCGCTCGACAATGCACAACAGTACAGGGAATACATTTCAAACATCATCCTTCAGAGGCACCTGCCGCTCCTGCCTGGAGAACATTTTCGCGCCGCTTTCCTCGACAATCTCGTCGAGCAAGCCGCCAGCGACACGCCTCCATTTTCTCTCGATTACTGGCGGCTGAATCTGAGCGCCAGCGCAGGCTAGAAGTTGGGTTTTTCTATCCGGAAACAGTGATCGATTCTCCTATCCACTGCAGGTAGTTCACCGATCCGTCTTCGATAGCTAAGCAAACGCATTCCGGAAGATCATACGAATGCAGATCGGTGATGGCCGTGCACACCTCGTTATAGACCGATGCGGTTGTCTTGATGACTAAGAGCCACTCGCATGCTTCCTCCACCTTATCTTTCCACCGGTAAATGGATGTGATTCGGGGAACGATGTTCACGCAGGCGGCGAGGCGCTTTTCAACAAGGTGCCGCGCAATCCTGCGAGCTTCTTCTTCCGATCCGGCGGTGGTCAGGACGATTCGTTTGTCGGTCATATAAAATCAGCCTTCGCTTTCGATCGGCGATGGATCAGCAACCCGGCATGTGGCCGGAGCACCCTAAGCAATTTATCTCGGAAAGGCGCTCTTATGCTAACCCAGATCAAGTTCGGCACGTCCGGTTGGCGCGCGGTTATGGCCGAGGAATTCACCTTCGCCAATGTGCGCCGGGCAGTGGGCGGAATCGCGCGCTATGTGACCGGGCTGAAGCCGCAAGGGGCGCGCGTGATCGTCGGCCGCGATCCCAGATTTCTCGGCGAGACATTTTGCTCGATGGCGGCGGAGATTCTCTCGGCGCATGGCATAACGCCGCTTGTCGTGCTGGATCCTGCGCCCACTCCGGCGTTCGCCCACTGCGTGGCACAAATCAGAGCAGACGGTGTGATTAACTTTACCGCTTCGCACAACCCTCCGGAATACAACGGCATTAAATTCTCCACTCCCGATGGCTGCCCGGCGCTTCCCGAAGTGACGCAGAAGATTGAAGCAGAGATTCACACGATTGACCGGGAGGGTGCGGGATTCGGTGTATCGCACAACACTGCGGCGGTGGCAGGGCATCAATCGATCGATGTAAAGACCGGATATCTGAAGCGACTAGCCGAGATTGTAGATCTCGAGGCCATCCGCAAAGCGAAGCTAAAGGTGTGTTTCGACCCCATGTGGGGCGCAGCGCGAGGATATTCCGATGCACTCCTTCGCGATGCGGGCGTCGACGTAAGCACGGTGCACGATTATCGCGATGTGCTGTTCGGCGGCCACGCGCCGGAACCGGACGATCATCTGTTGGAAGATTTGCGAAAAAAGATGAGTGCGACGGGCGCCAACATCGGAATCGCTACCGATGGTGACGCAGATCGCTTTGGCATCGTCGATGCCGACGGCGCCTTCGTACAGCCCAATTACGTGATTGCATTGCTGTTCGATTACCTGGTGGAGACGCGCGGATGGACAAACGGTGTAGCAAAGTCGGTCGCCACCACGAACCTGATCAATGCCATCGCCGAAGCACGAGGTGTCGAACTGCACGAGACGCCGGTGGGATTCAAGTACATCGGCGAACTGATCATGCTAGACAGGATTGCAATCGGCGGAGAGGAAAGCGCCGGGCTTTCGATTCGTCACCACGTACCCGAAAAAGATGGACTGCTCGCTGGCCTGCTATGCTGCGAGATGGCAGCGCGGCGGGGAAAGCCGCTTGGCGAGCAGTTGAAAACGCTCTGTAACCAGTTTGGTTCCTACTATCCGCAGCGGGAGAACTTCCGCTTGACGCCCGCGGTGAAATCAAAGTTCACTGAAAGGTTACGCTCCGATCCAAGCGAGTTTTGTGGACACGACGTGCGCAGCGTGGTGCGCACCGACGGTCTAAAGCTGATTTTCGACGACGGTTCGTGGGTTTGCTACCGGATTTCCGGGACAGAGCCTGTGGTGCGTGTTTACTCTGAAGCCCGAAGCGAGCAAGGGCTCGAGAAATTGAGCGCGGCGGCAAAGCAATGGATTTTCGATTAAAAAACGTAGCCAGGATGCGGCGATTTCCCAGCCCCGAAGAAGGGTTGCGCGTGATGGCCGAGAAGGCACCTCAGGCCGAGGCGCTCGCGGTCTCGTGGATTGCTCCTTGGATTGGGAAGGGTGCCAAGTTTCGCCCGCTCTTGATGCGCGTCTACGCGCTGCATCGCCGTATCGCAACCATTGCTGTTCTGTTGCTGGCAGCCTTTTTGTTTGTGCATGTAATGTTCGGGGCAAACGGCATGGTGGTTTACAGGCAGAAGCGCGCCGAGTTCCAATCTTTGCAGACGCAGATCGCGCAGAAACAAAAGGAGAATGACGAGTACCGGCAGCAGATTGAAGCTTTGAAAACCGATCAGAAAGCTATCGAGAAAGAAGCCCGCGAGCAGTTGCGCTACGTGCGCCCTGGCGAGTACGTCTACGTTCCGCCTCCTCCTGCCGATCCTCCCACGAACCGTTCCGCTAGGAAATAAATTGGGACTTTGGTCCGGTTACGGAGGGCCGGGGCGCATTCTGCGTCGCGAGCCAACCTTCGCGTGACATCGGCAATTCTCCGCTGTGGTATATTGCGGGCAATCAGCTCAGGGATGGGTTTGAGTTGTAACTCCCAGGCGATTAAAATTTTGGGGTCTGCGGCGTGAGGCAACGAGCGAATACTCAAAAGGAGAATCCGGCCATGAAGAAAGTTTCAGCGTTGTTTATCGCAATCTTTTTCGCGCTCGCCCTATCGGCGGCTGCGTTTGACGATATGGGCAAGAGCGCCACGGTCAACGGATGGGTGACGGATAGCCAATGCGGCGCGAAGGGCGCCAACGCCAAAGCCGAAGACTGCACCAAGAAGTGCCTGTCGAAGGGCGCGAAGATGGTCATCGTGACCGATGGTGATCAGAAGGTGCTAATGGTGGATAATCCGGATGCCCTGAAGGAGCATGCGGGGCATCACGTGGCTGTGACAGGTACGGTGAACGGAGATTCCATCCACGTAGACAGCGTCAAGATGATTTGAGGAGTTGCGAAGTGCGAAGGGCGGCTGCGGCCGCCCTTTTTTCCCAGTTTGGAGAGTTAGAAGTTGCTCAGCGCACTACGCCTTCCAGCGGGGAACTAGCAGTCGCGTACAGTTTCTTCGGCATGCGGCCGGCCAGATAGGCTTCGCGTCCAGCGATTACTCCGTGTTGCATTGCTTCTGCCATCAGCACCGGATCCTGCGCATTGGCAATTCCCGTATTCATCAAAACCGCGTCGGCGCCCAGTTCCATCGCGATAGCGGCATCAGAGGCTGTACCCACGCCCGCATCTACGATCAAAGGCACGCCGGAAATCATCTCGCGAAGGATGCGGATGTGCGCCTGATTCTGAATTCCCATCCCGCTGCCGATCGGCGCGCCGAGTGGCATCACGGCGGCGGCGCCTGCATCGATCAAGCGCTTGGCAAAAACGATGTCATCCGAGGTATAGGGCAGCACGGTGAACCCCTCGCTCACCAGCACGCGTGTGGCTTCCAGGGTGGCCTGCACGTCGGGATACAGTGTGGCTTGGTCGCCGATGACCTCAAGTTTCACCCAATCGGAAAGCCCGACTTCACGACCAAGGCGTGCGGCACGAATGGCTTCATCGGCTGTATAGCATCCGGCTGTATTCGGCAGAAGAAAATACTTTTTCGGATCGATGTAGTCAAGCAGAGATTCCTTGCTGCGATCCAGATTTACACGCCGCACTGCCACCGTGACCATTTCTGCTCCGCTGGCTTCGAGTGCTCGCGCGGTCTCCTGAAATGATTTGTATTTTCCCGTGCCGACGATTAAACGAGAACGAAAAGAGCGGCCTGCAATGAGAAGTGGGTCCGTCATGCTTTTATTGTAACGATAAGAACGGCGTGAGGAAACAGCAGTCGACCTCGCTATTGCCTCAATCCAGCCCGAAGGATGAAGCCCCCGACGGGAGAACTCTTGCCAATTAGCTAACGGGCTGTCCCCGCTTCGGCTTGCGCGTAGATCTCATCGATTTGATTGCGATAACGATCTTCTACCACTCGGCGGCGAAGCTTCATGGTGGGAGTGAGCGACCCGTTCTCCACGCTGAACTCATCGGCGACAACGATCACGCGTTTCAGCTTTTCAAAGCGGGCAAGTTTCCCGTTCGCGTTTTCGACGATTTCTTCGTACAACCTTTGAACCTGGCTTTTTGCCACCAGTTCGGATCGGGAAGAAAAGATGACGCCTTGGCTTCGCGCCCAATCTTCAAGCGCCGTAAAGTTTGGCGAAATCAAGGCACAGGCGAATTTTCGTTTGTCGCCAACCACAACCGCAGTTGCCACTAGCGGATTCAGCTTCAGAGAATTTTCGATCGGTTGTGGTGCGATGAATTTCCCGCCGGAAGTCTTGATCAGTTCTTTTTTGCGATCCGTCACCGACAGGAATCCATCGGCGTCAATGTGCCCGACATCGCCAGTCTTGAACCATCCGTGGTCGAAGGCACTTTCGGTTTCTTCCGGTCGGTTCCAATATCCTGTGAACACCGACGGTCCCCGCACCAAAATTTCGCCATCATCCGCGATACGGACTTCAATGTTCGGCAGAATCTTGCCGACCGTGCCGATGCGATGATGGGCCGGCGTGTTGACAGCGATGACCGGAGAAGTCTCGGTCAGCCCATACCCCTCATGAATGCGGATTCCAACAGTGGCGAACCACTCCGCCAGTTCGCGGCCGAGCGGAGCGCCGCCGGAAATGAAGGTTTCAACACGGCCGCCAAGCCCTTCCCGAATCTTTGAGAACACGAGTTTATTGGCGAGCTTCCATCGCGGCGAGGCTGGCGTTTCTCCCGCCAGAATTGCTGGTTTATTCGCGCGGCCAACCGTTAGAACCCATTCATATATGGCATGCTTGGGAAATCCGCGAGCCATCGCCCCAGTTTTGGCATAGATCTTCTCGTAGACTCTGGGTACGGAAACGCAGACCGTAGGGCGCACTTCGAGGAACGTTGTCGGCAGATTCTCGATGAAGGGACAATAGGCAAGCGTGACGCCGTGATAAAGCATGCCAAAATCCACGTGGCGCGCAGTGACGTGCGAGAGGGGGAGAAACGAAATGCTGATGTGACCGGAATGCATGTCGAAGCCAAGCAGGGAACAGGCAATATTCGATGCCATATTTCCGTGGGTCAGCATCACGCCCTTGGAAATGCCCGTTGTGCCGGAAGTGTAGATGATCGTTGCGAGATCGTCGGGGCCGATGGAACGCGCGAAAGCCTCGGTCTGCCGGTCGAGAATCCCGGAGCTCTGGCCCGAGCACTCCTCCATGAGAGTGCACGTTCCCGCAAGTTCAGCCGGAAGTTGAACGCGATCCATAACCACAATCCGCCGGACCTGGGTTTGTGGAAGAACCGACTGGACCTTGCGCAGTTGATGTTCGGTGGAAACGAAGACAAGCGTGGAACCGGAGTCGGTTAGGGTATAGGCAGTTTGTTCTGGAGTGAGCGTTGCATAGATCGGAACCGTCGCCGCGCCCAGAAGCAGAATTGCAAAATCAGCAATCGACCATTCTGGCCGGTTCTCGCTGAGAATAGCGACCCGGTCGCCTTTTTGAATGCCCCAATTCCGAAGAGATTGAACTGTTCCAGAAACATGACGGCGAAAATCGACAGAGGAGATCGGGAGCCACTTGCCGTTTTCGCGATACATCATTACGCGCTCGAGATTGCGCTCGACGACGGCGAAAAATATATCGTTCAGCGTGGTGAGGCTCATCAGCCTGGGTGTCGTGATCTGAATTGAATGTACTGATTCAGAGCGATTGAGGCAACGCGAAAGGTGAGTGCGGGTTCAATCTGAATAAGTAAGCTCCTTCGGCGCAAGGTCACGCGCTGGGCAATACGAAAGAAAAAACTGAACCGTGCCCGAGTTGGCTGGTTACGCTAATGCTGCCGCTGTGCGCCTCCACGATCGCTTTCGCGATCGCCAGCCCCATGCCTGTTCCCTGCACACGATAGCGCTGGTCGCGTCCTCGATAGAACTTGTCAAAAATAAGCGATTGCTCGAACTCGTCGATCCCGGGGCCATGGTCGGTGACGCTGGTGACGACATGATTGTTTTTGCTTTCGGTGGTAATCGTAATTGGCGCGGTTGAGGGAGAGTACTTGGATGCATTTTCGAGCAACTGCTTGAGCACCTCGGCGATGCGGTCGGCATCCACGCGAACTTTCGGCAGGTCCGGCGGAATACGAAGTTCGATCGAGTGTTGCCCCAGAATCGGCCTTGATTGTTCCACGGCAGACTCGATGACCGTTGCGATATCAACAGGGGCCATATGCAGTTCGACCTTATGCGCGTCAAGCTGTGCCATTTCCGTAGCTTCTCCGACCAGGCGATCTAGACGGTCGGTTTCCTCGTTGATGACGGTAAGCAGTTCTCTGCGCTGCGCCTCATCGAGGTTGTAATCCGAAAGCAAGCCGGTGACGGCAGCCTTGATTCCCGTAAGTGGGGTGCGCAATTCGTGAGTTACGGAATCGAGCAGGACTGAACGAAGCGTTTCGCTCTGGTGAGCGGCTTCCGTCTGCGATAGTTTTTCCATCGCTCCGGCACGCTCGATGGCGATGCCGATCATGCTGCCCAGAGCTTCGAGAGTGGCGCGCGAAAGCGTCGGTCCGGCAATGGCTACAGCGCCGGTGGTACGTGTTCCCAGATGTAAAGGAGTAAGCGAAACTCCGCGATCATGGTCGATGATGGGCTCACCGCGCGAGCTCACCAGTTGCAGATCGTGCACCGGGAACCAGGTTGCCATCGGGTCGGTGCGGTAGACCTGCTGCGAACTCAGCAAGTACACTGCCGCAGCTTTTCCCCCGAAACCATCACGGACGTAAGCGGGGATGGCGTTCAGCAATTCGGCCAAATTGTCCGTAGCAAGCAGGCGCTGGCTGAATGCATAGAGGCGCTCAACATCACGGCGCCGCTGAACGGCATCTGCAGTTTGCCGCCGTGCGCGGTCGGCGAGCTGGCTGGCGATGCCGGCGGTCGCGAGGAAGGCGACGAGGGCAACCCAGTTCTGCGGATCGGCAACCGTGAAGGTTCCGACCGGCGGTAGAAAGTAATAGTTGAAGGCCAGCGTGGCAACCACGGCAAGAAAGACGGAAAAACGAAATCCCCAATAAGCCGCTACCCAAAGAACCATGACCAGGAAAGTTAATGCCACGGTCGTTGGGTTTACGTGAAAAATTAGACGATAGACCTGAGCAACGAATTCCGCAGCAATTACGCATGCCGCATAGCGGAACACATGTTGTAGCCAGCGGGCTTTCACGCGCATGATTGTAAACGGAACGGGTAGCGATTCGACAATTCTCACGCTGCGGTGGAAAATAACGGCGATGCCCAAGAGTCCCGAAGAGTGGCTGGCGGAGGTCGATACAGCTCGCCGTGCGGCGGTGTTCAAGCTTTTTCTCGGTTACGCCCCTGGCGTGGGAAAAACTTATGCCATGTTGAGCGAAGGTGTACGCCGCGCGAGCCGCGGGGAAGAAGTCGTCATCGGAGTAGTAGAGACACACGGGCGCAAGCCGATCATCGAACTTTCCTCACGGCTGGAAACGGTGCCACGTAAAAAGCTGGAATATAAATCGACAATTTTTGAAGAGATGGATGTCGACGCCATTCTCGCTCGCAAGCCTCATGTGGTTCTCGTGGATGAACTGGCTCACAGCAACATCGAAGGCAGCAAGCATGCCAAGCGCTATGAAGATGTCTTCGAGTTGTTGGATCACGGAATCGATGTTCTCTCGACTGTGAACGTGCAACACATCGAGAGCCTTTCGCCTACAATTCGCGGATTGACCGGCGTGCAGGTGAGGGAAACCGTTCCTGACTGGGTGATTCGGCGAGCTGGCGAGATCGTGATGGCCGATCTGACTCCGCAGGCGCTGCAGACTCGCATGCGGCGCGGCGATATCTACCCAATAGAGCGTGTGGAGCGGGCGCTCGCAAACTTTTTCCGCACCACGAACTTGGTTGCTCTGCGTGAACTGGCTTTGCGGCAGGTAACCCAAGCCGTCGACCGCACGCTCTCGGAGCTGAAAACGGAAGATGGCCAGCCACTGCAGGTCCGCGAGAAAATTGCAGTGTGCATCAGTTCGAATCCCGCGGCGCAGTATTTGATCGCCCGCGGCGCTCGCATGGCGCAGGCGATCGATGCCGACCTATTCGTTCTTTATGTCGACACCGGGGCCGACGAGAGCGATGAGAACCAGCGTACGCTGGCTGAAAATGTGCGCTTCGCTGAAAGCGTTGGAGCGAAAGTGGTGAAAACTGAAGGCAAGATCGTTGCCGAAAAAGTGGCCCAGTTCGTACGTGAAAATCACGTCACGCAAGTTGTTTTCGGGCGGTCTGCGACGAAGGGCTGGAAACGATACTTCTATCTCTCTGCCATTCATAAATTCCTGCGAGACACTCCCGCCGTCGACGTTCACATCGTGACACAGGAAATGCGATGATGCAGGCGATGAACGGCGAACATCGGCGAATCCTCGTAGTGGACGATGAACAGCAAATTACGCGTGTTCTGCGGACTACGCTCTCGGCTCAAGGGTACGACATTCGCGTAGCCAACGATGGCGAAATGGCGTTGGAGCTGATGAAGAACTGGACGCCGCATGTCGTAATCACAGATCTCGCCATGCCCAATATCGATGGAGTAGGCCTGGTCCAACAGGTGAGGCGAGCGTCGCAAGTCCCAATAATCGTGCTCTCAGTTCGCGGACAGGACCGTTCTAAGGTGGAGGCGCTGGACGCTGGCGCCGATGACTACGTTACTAAGCCCTTCAGCATGAATGAACTGCTGGCGCGAATCCGGGCGCAGTTGCGTCGCAGTCCGGTGATTGAAGAACGGCCCACCACAATTGTGTTGGGAGATTTCTCCATCGATATGGATGCGCGCTCCGTCAAGGTTGCGAACCACGAGGTTCATCTGACGCCGAAGGAGTTTGATCTACTGGTCTATCTGGCGCGGCGTCCCGGAAAAGTCGTCACGCATCGAACGCTGCTCGGAGCCATCTGGGGGCCGAACAGCACCGAGCAGCCGGAGTATCTGCGCGTCTTTGTAGGCCAATTGCGCAAGAAAATCGAACCCGACCCTTCCTCACCGAAATACCTGCTGACCGAGCCTTGGGTCGGCTACCGATTCGAGCCAGGCTCGTAAGCTACTCATTTCATTGATGTCTGGGACGCGCCCAGCTCTTTACGAATATTTTATGGACCCTTTATTCGGATTTTTTCCGTTTTTGTGTCCAATGTTTTGTAGCTGATAGACAAGGCCCGGTAGGGCGGGCTGGGGAGATCAAAGTATATGTGGATCAACGAAGTTGCGCCGGAACGGTTGGCCGAACTTTTCCATCACTATCATCAGGCACTTGCGCCTGAGATTTCAGGAAAAGGAAGCGAGTCGGGAGCGTGGAAAGAAGTTCCGCAGCAAGAGAAGAATCGACTGGTAGCGGCGGCGCGTCTCGCGCTGCTCGAACTGGAAGCGATGACCAATCGCCGTGAGTCGCGGCAGTACTTCGCGCAGCCGGGCGAAGCGGAATGGGGCTGCTAGCGCATTTTTGGAGAGGCGCAGTCATGCATGATTTTTGGGTGCATGAAGACCCCGCTCAGCGCCAGACCGAAATGATCAGCTTCCTGAAGAACCTCGCGTTGGCGGGCGGAGCGCTCGCCCTTATGGGTGCGGAGGAGCCGTGGGAAGCCAGCGTCGCCACGGGGCATACCCTGTCAAAGAAAGTTCGTAAGATCGGGCGCGCCAGTGCCGCCTGGAATCTCGGCTTCGGAGTCGCCCGCCACCGCGACCTGGAGGGTTCGAGACCCTCGGCAAAGGCCGTTCGAAAACCGGCTAGGGATCCTTAGAAACCCGTGCGGAGCCAGATATGTCCTCAGTCAGCCGGTTCCAACGTGCCGAGGTAGGTCTTAAGAGATTCTCTCTGCGCAGGCGCCAGGGAAAGAAATTCGAAGCCATAGTGATATCCGCGCCGGTAACGTACTACTCCGCGCAGTTCCCACGCGGTCGCCGACCCGGGAAGAGTAAAACTTAACCCCACAACTTCGCCGATGTTCATGTCGGTGGCAAGAAGCAGCCCCATGCCGGCCTCGGAAAGATCCCTGCAATGGCCCTCCAATCTGCGGTAGGCGTTTGTCTCCAGGTAGCTCGCGATAACGGTGAAATCTGCCCGAAATCTGGAGTGGCGCCTGCGGCGGCGATCCGAAGCGTCAGCGGTTCGTTTCTGGGTAGGAGCAGTCATCGGGTCGACAAATCTTCGGGGATTCCTGTTGTGTTGATTGCTGTTGGCGGTTTATTGAGATTGCGAAGGGTCGAATGTCACTTCGACGACCCCCGTGGTCTCTTCTGGTCCTGCCTCGAACTTCCAGTTGCGCACCGCGTCCATTGCTGACTGAATGAGCACTGGATTCCCTCCCAGGGGTTTCGTGGTTTTGACAGTTCCATTCGACCGGACCACAACTTCGAGTTTGACGACGCCGGTGATGCGCATGCGTTTGGCAAGCTCCGGATATACGGGAGCAACTTTCTCAATCACTTTCCGTTCGGGTGCGCGGCTTGGCGCCTGGCCCGCCGCGATCACGGCGCATGGGCCCAGCGACAAAAATATTGCTGCAATCTGACGAGCGGTGCGACGCATTGGATAGAACGCCTGGTCTCTATTACTCTAGTGGCTGGCTTCGCCGCGAGAAACATCTCGAAAGTAATCAGGAGAACCCTAGTTCCTCTTGCTCTCCCCTATTAGCAAGGAAATTCAGCTCTTGTTAATTTGAGAGCTCGCGGCTTCCGGTTTTTGCATCGCGAGATATACAAGTAGAATCAATAGTTAGACGATGTGTTGTTATGAATGAGAAAGGTCGTCCCAGCAGACTTTCTTAACCAAGGGACTTTTTCAAAACTGGAAATGCTTCGTTTGTTTTCCCTTTCAATCTGCAAGTGCCGGGCCTTTACAGCGATATTTGCTTTAGCCCTTAATCTCACGGCTCAGCAGTCAGTACCTACGCCTTCGATCTCGCTTCCCGGGTCGCAAAGTCCCTACCTGGGAAGCCAGCCCGAGACGAAACCGGTTCCTGGACTTCTACAGATTGGGTTTCAGGATGCAATCGACCGTGGACTTCACAACAATCTTGGACTCCTGTTATCGGCGGATCAGGCTATCTATGCGCGGGGCGAACGCTGGAAGGAACTCAGCGATCTGTTGCCCAACTTCGGAGTCCGAATCCACGAAGATGCGCAAACGGAAAGCCTCACTGCTCTCGGTTTCAAAAGCACTCTTTTTCCATTTCCTCTTCCTCGCTTACTTGGCCCATTCAATTACATGGATGCGCGAGTTTCGCTCTCCCAGTCGCTATTCAGCTTCAAACAGCTTGAGCAGGAGAGAGCCGCGCTGGAGGGCGTCAAATCAGCTGATTACACCCTCAAAGACGCACGAGAGTTGGTGGTTCTGGCCGTGGGTAACGCCTACCTTCTTGCCATTGCCGATTCTGCCCGCATCGAAACCGCAAATGCGCAAGTGGCCAACGCGCAGGCTCTTTACGACAAGGCAGTCGACCGGGAAAAAGCAGGACTGAGTCCGACCATTGACACTCTGCGCGGTCAAGTCGAGTTGCAGGCGCGCGAGCAGCAATTGATTGCGGCACGCAACGATTACGCAAAGCAGAAATTATCGCTCGGACGAGTGATTGGTCTGGCCTCAGGACAGGACTTCATTTTGACCGAGAAGGCCCCGTACGAAGCTTTAACGCCACTTCCCGTTGATATCTACCTGCAGCGCGCGTACGCCTCGCGTCCCGATTACCATGCAGCGGAAGCGCAAGTCCGCGCGGCGGAGCTTCTACGCCGGGCGGCGACGGCTGGTCACTATCCAACCGTGGATTTAAATGCAAATTTCGGCGACATTGGGATCACGCCCAGCCAGTCGAACGGGACTTGGCAAGTCGATGGCGGCATTAATATTCCTATTTTCGCTGGCGGAAAGACCCATAGTGACGTCATCGAGGCCGAAGCCCAGCTCAGGCAGGCGCGCTCTCAATTAGGAGATGTGCGCGGCCGCATCGACTACGAGGTGCGCGCGGCGTTGCTCGATCTGGGCGCTGCCGCGGATCAAGTCGAAGTGGCGCGGAGTTCGGTAAATCTGGCAGAGCAGGCGCTCACACAATCGCGCGATCGTTTTAGCGCCGGCGTTACCGATAATCTGGAGGTGGTGCAGGCTCAGGAGTCCGTGGCCAGCGCTCATGAGAGTTACATCGACAGCTTGTATGCGCATAATCTCGCGAAGGTGGAATTAGCCCGCGCCATTGGGGACGCCGAGCAGGGAGTCGAGAGATTTTTGAAAGGCCGACAATAACGCAATTATGGAATCGATAACGCAAAGCCCAAGTGCCGCTCCGCATCGTGAAAGCACTTCGAGTCATGCGGAGCAGGCGGAAAACCGTCCGAAGCCGTTACCCTCTTCGGAACAGGATTTTCGCCGAGATCCGGCGCGGAGTACCAATCCTGCTTTCCGCATTGCTCTGATTATTGGGGCGGTGGTGTTGATCGTGGCTGGTTTTCTGGTCTACCGCTACGTCTCGAGCTACGAATCCACGGACGACGCTCAGGTAGATGGCCACGTCAATTCCATCAGCGCCCGCATAACAGGGCACGTCATCAAGCTGAACATTAGAGATAACCAGTATGTGCAGGCTGGCACAGTGCTGGTGGAAATCGACCCGCACGACTATCAGGTCGCATACGAGAGGGCGAAGGCTGATTTCGAATCTGCGCAGGCCGCGGCCGCTGCCGCCGGCGTAACTGTGCCAATCACCTCTGTCAGCACTACGAGCACAGTTTCATCGACCGAAGCCGATGTGAACAACGCCCGCGCCGGTGTCGCTACCGCGAAGCAGCAGTTTGCCGCCGCGAAGGCCCAAGTTGCGCAAGCGGAAGCCAACAACGTTAAAGCTCAGGATGATGTTGAGCGATACAAACAATTGGTGGTCAAACACGAGATTTCCGACCAGCAATACGATGACGCTGTGGCCGCCGCAAAAGCCAATGCTGCCGCTGTGCAGGCAGCCAGCGCGAATGCCGATGCGGCTCAAGCGCAAGTGGCGAGCGCGCAGGCGAAGTTGGCCCAGTCAGAGGCCAACTATCGTAATGCGCAAACCGCGCCGAAACAGATGCAGGTCATTCGCTCGCGGGCAGAACAGGCCGAGGCTGCGGCCTTGCAAAAGAAAGCCGACCTCGACCAGGCGGCCCTCAATCTGGAGTACACAAAGATCGTGGCTCCCGTCACCGGCGAGGTCAGCAACCGTACCGTGGAAGTCGGACAAAATGTTTCACCCGGTCAGGAGTTGATGAAAGTGATCCCGCTCGACGATTTGTGGATCACGGCAAATTTCAAAGAGACCCAACTCAGGAGCATGAAACCAGGACAGCCCGTCACGATTGATGTCGACGCCAATGGGAGAAGCTACAAGGGAAAGGTAGACAGCATTGCAGGCGCAACTGGCGCCTTGTTCAGCCTTCTGCCTCCGGAAAACGCTACCGGCAACTATGTGAAAGTCGTGCAACGGGTACCTGTAAAGATCGTTCTCGATCCCGGCGAAAATAAGGATCTATGGTTGCGGCCTGGCATGTCGGTTGAGCCGAAGGTTTGGATCGGGCAATGAGTGCTGCGGCCGCGACGCTCGAAGGTTCGGATGTCTGGCGTCCGGCAATTAATCCTTGGATCATTGCCATCACGGTTACGCTGGCGACGTTCATGGAAGTACTTGATACATCCATCGCCAACGTTTCTTTGCCGCATATCGCCGGCAGTCTCTCCGCTGGGGTAGACGAGAGCACCTGGATTTTGACCTCTTATCTGGTCTCGAATGCCATTGTGCTTCCTTTAAGCGGCTGGCTCTCTTCCATCATGGGCCGGAGAAATTTTTACATGAGCTGCGTGGCCCTCTTTACCGTCAGCTCCTTCCTCTGCGGTTTAGCACCGAATCTGGCGACTCTTATCTTCTTCCGCGTTCTGCAAGGTGCTGGCGGAGGAGGCTTGCAGCCCAGCGAACAGGCAATCCTCGCCGATACGTTCCCTCCGGCTAAGCGCGGAATGGCTTTTGCGGTTTATGGCATCGCGGTTGTGACTGCGCCCGCCATTGGCCCGACTTTGGGCGGATGGATCACCGACAATTTCACTTGGCGCTGGATTTTTTTTATTAACATTCCAGTCGGCATTCTTTCCATCCTCCTGACCTCACGGCTGATCGAGGACCCTCCGTTTCTCCGGCGTCGGAAGCTCAGGGAAACTCACATCGATTACATTGGCCTCGGTTTGGTGGCTTTGGGTCTCGGGACATTGCAGGTGGTCCTCGATAAAGGCCAGCGCGATGACTGGTTCGATTCCCATTTCATCCTGACCCTCTCGATCATCTCTGCAGCCGCTCTGCTATTCGCCATCTACTGGGAGTGGACCCACGAAGATCCAGTGGTCGATCTCCATCTGTTCCGCGATCGCACCTTTGGCATCTCAAATCTGCTGATGTTCATGCTGGGATTCGCGCTGCTTGGCAGCACGCTCCTGCTCCCACTGTTCATGCAAACGTTGTTGGGATACACGGCCGAGCGATCTGGATTGGCGCTCATGCCGGGTGGATTCACCATCATGCTGCTCTTGCCACTGGTCGGCTTCCTGCTCTCACGTTACAGCCCGCGCTGGATGCTGTTTTTCGGCCTGAGCATGCTTTCCATTTCCTTGTTCAATATGACCAGGTTCGATCTGCAAATTGATTTCCGGGCGGTCACCCTAGCCCGCGTCTTGCAGGCGGCGGGCATGGCATTCCTTTTCGTTCCCATTAATACCGCAGCCTATGCGTTCCTGCCCCGCGATAAAAACAACGCCGCTTCCGGATTGATGAATTTGGCCCGCAACATCGGCGGTAGTGTGGGGATTTCTTTCGTTACAACGCTACTGGACCGCCGTACCCAGGCCCACTTGAATTATCTCTCTCACAATCTCAGCGCTGCGAATCCCGCTCTTCGGTCGATGTTGAACGGGGCAACGCAAACCATGCATGCGCACGGTGCAAGCGGTGAGTTCGCCACAAAGCAGGCTTACGCTCTCATCGAAGCCGCTGTGCAACGCCAGGCTACGATGCTCTCTTACCTCGACAACTTCCAGATTCTGGGCATTGCCATCCTCGCGCTTCTCCCGCTGGTTTTCCTGGTCAAAAAGGGCAAACCGGGGGCAGTCGCGGCACACTGATCGGCGGCGAAACTGGGTTAAGCGTCTTCCCAGACTAGCCGGTGCGCGCGTGCGATGGTCGTTGCGGAGCCGGACAACAATCTTCCGCACACACATCCGTCCGCGGCCCAAGCGACCCGACGGCACGCCGTTCTTTTGCAGGATCCATTCGTTCCAGGATCAGTTCGCGAATCATGGCAATAAATTTGGGGTGGACTCCAACCGTCTCAGCGCGGCTCATCGGTAATTCCAGAGAATCGCAAAGTTGCCTCGCTTCCACATCCAGGTCGTACAGCACTTCCATGTGATCGGAGATGAAGCTGATAGGGGCAAGCACCACTGCTGGAGCCAGGTTCTTTTGTTTCACCTCACGCAAATATTCCAGGATGTCCGGTCCGAGCCAGGGTTGGCCGGGAGTTCCGCTGCGGCTCTGGTAGACGAGCACATGGTTTTCGTGCCCCAGCGCCTCCGAAACCAATTTCCGCACTTCCTGCAGCTGCTGAACGTAATCGCTGGTATTGGCCATCGAAAGCGGAATGCTATGCGCGGTATAGACGATTTGGGATTTCGCGCGAACCGCAGCGGGCAGCATTTCCATGGCGGCCCGCACCCGCTCCACAGTTGTTTCAATGAATGCGGGATGATTGAAGAATGCGCGCAGTTTGTCGACCTGTGGCGCGCCGCGGCCCACTTCGCCCTGTGCCCTGGCGATATCCTCACGATACTGCCGGCATCCCGAATATGAGCTGTAAGCCGAAGTCACAAAGGCTAGGGCACGCTCGATTCCATCCTGCCGCATGCGCCGCAAAGTCTCGGAGAGGAATGGGTGCCAGTTGCGGTTTCCCCAATAAACCGGTAGCTTCGGCCCGTGTTGCTCGAGTTCAGCTTGCAATGCTGCAATCAATGCGCCGGTCTGCTGATTGATCGGACTCTTGCCTTCAAAATGATAGTAGTGCTCGGCTACAGTCAGCAGGCGCTCGCGTGGAACGTTCTTTCCCCGTAGCACGTTTTCAAGAAACGGAATCACATCTTCTTTGGCTTCAGGTCCACCAAAAGACACAACCAGAATGGCGTCGTAATTCATGTTCATTCAGATAAATGGGTGGCGAAGGATTGCCCTGTAGAGTCTACCTCAGCCAGTATTTCGGGGCCGCTTGTTAGAAGGTAAATCGAGCCGAGAATTGCAGAACCCGTGGCAATCCATTGGGGCTGATTTCTTGCAGCGTACCAAAATTTCCCGGCCCAGAATTCGGCACCAGATAGCAGGTCTGGTTAAGCGTCATGCCGTCGCCGCAGTTGGTTCCGATTGGGTTGTATTGCAGTTGGTTGATGCCGTCACCGTTCTGCACATACCAGTTGGGATGATTGAACAGGTTGAACGCTTGCGCCTGCAGTTCGAGTTCTTTATCTTCGGCGATGCGGAAACTGCGCGCCAGTCCAGCATCGATGCGCTCGAGCCACGGTCCATAGAAAGAGTTCAAACCAATTCCCGGAGTCGGCCCGGCGCCGTTAATGCCACCGGCCGTATTAGCAGTATCTTCGTTGAACGCAGTGTCGTTCAAATTTCCGTTTGCGCCATTGCAGTTGTTCAAAGACAAAGTTGAACTGGTGCAGGCCGGGCTTAGCAGGCCCGCATAGGGGCGGCCGGAGGAAAATTCCATTACACTGCTCAGCCTCCAACCTGAAAGCAGTTTGCGTCCCGCGTCGGAGTTCGTGAACCGTTCGAGCCGAGGCTCATAGACGGCGGCCAGAGTTACTTTGTGGCGCTGATCGAGCAACGAAGGGGCGTGAGTGTTGCTGAAGTCGAACTGATTGTTGAAGTCCATGCCGTCGAGCATGATGCTCTTGGCGAACGTATATGCGGCTTGCAACGAAAGGCCCCGCACCATCCGCCGCTGCACCTGCGCGAAGAAGGAATTGTAATTATTCTGCGCAGGGCTGATGAGTTCGTCGATCTGGCCTAAAGTCGGGCTGATGCGGCCTTCGGTGAGCAAGCCGCTATCCATGTTCGGCAGAGTATAGGTCGGGCCAGCGCAGGGCGCTGCTGTTGCGCCCGGTGGACACACGATATACGTCGTCGTTCCCCGCAAGGGATTCATGTTCAAGTCGTAAGCGCTGCCCGAGAGAATGTGCACGCCGTGGTTCCACATCGTTCCAATGCTGATGGTTGTGTTTTGGGCGATCTCGCGCTCGATCTGTAGACTCCCTTCGAGGATGTAGGGCACTTTGAACCGCGGTGAAATCATGGAAATATCGGGAGAGGCAGCAAACAAAGGCGAGTTTGCAGGAAGAATATCCGGAAATGCAGGCGCCTGCGAGTTAGGAGCCCCAGATGTGTAACTGGCGCTGGCCGAAGCTTGCTGCGATGCCAATCCGTTGGATATAACCGCGTTGCGGTAATTCAGCCCATTCATATTCGTATAGAACTGACCGAACCCTCCTCGCACCACGGTATTCGATATTGGTTGCCACGCGAAACCCAAACGCGGGGCCAAGCGGCGAAATTGGTTGGGATATTGGCCGGTGAGCGGAAATGCGGGATTCTCCGCCGGCTGCGGATAGACCTGGAAGTCCTCGCGCAAACCCAAGTCGAGCGTTAGTTGCGGTAGGACCCTGTACGTATCCTGGGCATAAAAGCCGTAATAAGGAACCGCGAACGAAAACGTCGGGTTTCCCGCGGCCTGGCTGAAGTTAATGTATTCGCCCAATGCGAAGGCCTCGAGGTTGGGGAATTCGTACAACCCGAGCGGAGAACCGAAATCGATCGCTTCGTTCGGATCCGCGCCGCCATCATCGGTGTCCGCATCCCACGAGCGGTTCCAATCGAAGCCTAACTGCAGCGTGTGTTTGCCGATCACGTAATCGATGCGGTCCGCGAGAGCGTACTGCCTTTCGAACACCTTTCCAATAGAGAACGGGGCGTTGCCGAGGGTAAACGCGGCCGGGCTATCAAGGACAATTGTAGGTACATTCGGAGCCAAGCCTGTCGGTGAGGCGAGTTCATTGTCCTGCGAAGTGCCTGCGTGAAACTCGTTCAGAAGTCGCGGAGACAATGTGTGAGTCCACCCGACGGTGGCTTCGAAGGTGTGCACGTTGGCATCTGCCAGGGTCTGCAGGCCATAATTTCCCACCGTGGGGTCGGTGATTACGCCGCCCGGCGAGTTGAAGCGATTGAGATTCAAACTGAGGAAAAGCCCGTCGCGGGATGTGGGCTGATAGTCGAGCCGAGGCGTAAAGACCAGGTCATCCGCTTTCCGGGGTTTGGTTCCAAGGTTCGAGTTCAGCGCGTTGATGACGTTCGAAACCTGCTGCAAATAAACAGGGTTGTTTGCGCTCGGCGCGGTGTCTGCGCCCGGGATCGGCAAGGGGCCATTCGGAGCAGGCAAAGGTGTCCCATCTGGAATACCGAAATTCGACGACAAAAAACCGGGCTGCGATGTGGCGAACGCTTGATTGATTACCGGAATAGGGAAATTCCGCAATTGCTGTTCGTAATCGACGAAGAACCACAAGCGGTTCTTCACGATGGGACCGCCGACTCCGGCGCCGAATTGCTGCAACGAATCCGGTGGTTTCGGATTGCCGATCGACTCATCCAGCGCGTCATTGGCTCCCGTTGCGGAGTTGCGATTGTAATAAAACGCGCTGCCGTGAAACGTGTTGCTCCCCGATCGCGTAACCGCATTGACGAACCCCGCTCCGCCGCCGTAGACGGCGGAATAAGGGCTCACGGCGACCTGAAACTCCTCGATCGAATCCTCGCCATACAAATAAGGAATGCGGTAGCGGCCAACGATATCGGCAAAATAATTGTTCGTAGCGTTGCTGCCGTCCACGGTAAAGGCGCTCGAACCGTTTCCGTTGGCGTAGCCCGAGTCTTCGCCACCCTGTTGCCCCCCGATACTCACCAAACCAGTGTCTCCGTCGTAGCTGGTGTTCGGCGTCAGGGTCATAAAATTCGTGTATTTGCGCCCATTCAGCGGCAGCCCGTCGATCAGAGAACGGTCGAGCACGGTGCTGGCGGAGGAGTCAGTCGGACGCAGCAGGGGCATTTCCCCCACAACCTTCACGGTGTCGCCGCTCGCGCCCACCTGCATTTTGAAGTTTTGCAGCGTGTTGTTTCCGACCACAACCCGCACCAGAACTTGAACATCGCGGAACCCGGCCACGCTTGCCCTCACCGAGTATGTTCCCGGCATCACCTCAGGAAAACGATAGAAACCGGTATTGCTTGTAATGATCGATTGTTGCACCCCAGTTGCAAGGTTCTGCACCGAAACTAGGGCACCCGGAAGCATGGCACCACTTTCATCAGAAACACGCCCGCCTAACGAGCCCGTGAGGACCACGTTTTGCGCACAAACCACCGCGCAGGAGCACAAGATCATAGACACCAGCAAGAGAGCCCTGGGCTTCGCGAATCGGCTTGTGATTACAGATCGAAGTGACATTTCCATTTTTCCCCTGGCTTCTCGAAGATTATTGCCCAATTTCGTGGAATCCGACCTCAAAAATAAACCAAACTTCAATCCGCATGCGCGTTACGAAACGGCGTACTACTAGGGCCGGTCGTTCTTATTGCAAAATATGCAGGGCAGGCTGTTTGCCTGCCCTTTTTTCGTGGCCGGAGTATATCCAGCGATCTTAAACATCAGGTAAACACACGGTTAAAAACCGTGGTTGGTTGCATCTATATCTCGTGTCACCAAAAACCAATTCTGGTTGAACCGCCGGGATGTGAGGAAATCCCGGCCAATGCGTCTAACTTAAAGCGCGGGTGCAGCGGCTTGTCCGGCAATCGCTGACAAGATAGCGAGTCGGAGCGCGCATGATACGCTTTTCCGGAACTATGGAAGCTGGATTGTTTCGTCGGGTCTTTAAAGCTTTTCAATATCGCGATTTTCGGCTGATGTGGTTTGGCGCCTGCACATCCAGCATTGGCACCTGGATGCAGATCGTAGCCCAAGGCTGGCTTATCTACCGGCTCAGCCACTCCGCTTTTCTGCTGGCGCTCGATCAGTTTCTCGCCGGTATTCCGATTTTTCTTTTCTCCCTGATCGGCGGAGTTGTCGCAGATCGCGTCGAACGCCGCAAAATCCTCCTGGGCTCGCAATATGTGCAGATGGCGAGCGCCGGCATCCTTACGGTTTTGGTCTTCCTGGGCATTGTTCATGTGTGGCAAATTCTGTGTCTGTCGTTCATTTCCGGGTTTGCCCAGGCTTTTGGCGGGCCGGCTTATATGGCACTGATTCCCACGCTTGTCGAACGGGACGATATGCCCAACGCCATCGCGCTCAATTCCATTCAATTCAACGTAGCCGTGATGGTAGGCCCAGCACTCGGAGGACAAACACTGGCCCACTTTGGTGAAACTTGGTGCTTCGGCCTGAATGCGCTCTCGTTTCTGGCGCCGATCGTTTCTCTTTCAATCATCGCCTCTCGTTTTCTTCCCGTCAAGACCACGGAATCGATCTTCGGGAGCCTCAAACAGGGAATCCGCTTCGCACGACAGCAGACTTCGATGGAAGCGCTGATTGTGCTCGCATTTTGCATGACCGCGCTGGCTATGCCTATGCGCACCTACTTCCCGGTGTTTGTGAAGGATATTTTCCATCGCGGTCCGGAAACTTATGGCAACCTGCTCGCGCTCATGGGATTGGGGTCGATTCTCGGCTCGCTGGGGGTTGCGGGTGCTGGCAACATGCCCAACAAAGGGCAGGTCGCGGTGGGATCGCTCATTTGTCTCGGAGTCGGGATCTCAGGATTTGCACTATCGAAATCGCTGCTCTTGAGCGGCGTGATTCTCGTGCTTGACGGCGCCGCGATGATGGCCGTCTTCGCTACCGTAAATTCGCTTGTCCAGTTGATTACCACTAACGAAATGCGAGGCCGCGTAATGAGCGTCTACAACGTCGCGTTTCGCGGCGGTATGCCTTTGGGAAACTTGGTTTCGGGCTGGCTGGTTCCGGTTTTTACGGCTCCCGTCGTGCTCGGCGTGAATGGGCTACTTCTCATCCTGCTTGCGCTATATTTTGTATTCGTTCAGCGTCGCTTGGCGGCGCTTTGAATTCCTGGTACTTTTTGCGGGCTGTCAGCATCGCTGCGAGGCTCACCACAGACCCAACGCCATGTTGTAAAAGGTTTGTCAATAACCGATTTTCGCTTTACATTGCCTCCCGCCCCGACGAGACTGACTTTTGCGCTTTGCCGAAGATGTTGGTCAGGGGAGACAGCAATGAATAAGGCGGTGTTGTTGTTCCTGGCCCTTGCGTTTGGACTGCCCGCCGCCAGGGCGCAAAACTTTCCGGCAGCAGACCTCGCAATCGGATACTCCATGATTGACGTGGTCAAGGGACCGAGCCAGATTGCAAGCGGTGGAAAGGGCTCGATCGGATTTAATTTCACCCCGTGGCTTGCAGCGGTCGGAGATCTTGGCGTCTACTCGGCATCTCCCAGCTTGACCGCCATCACATATACTGCCGGGCCGAGAGTCTCATACCGTCATTGGGAAAGGGTGATGCCGTTTGCGCAGCTCCTCTTTGGAGGGGCTCACGCCTCCTCATCGGAGTCGAACTATACCGGCGCAACCAATGCCTTTGCACTGGGGGCCGGAGGAGGTGCCGATTTTGTGATTGGCTCCAGCCACAGAATCGTGCTGCGACCGCAGCTGGAATACTTCGGCTTTGGCACGATCGGCAGCGTGACGGATACGCTCCGCCTTTCCGTAGGCATCGTCTTGCGCATTCCTAAGCCAATTATGCGGTAGCGTAACGCTGCGCCGCGCTTCGTCGAAGTGGCGCGGTAGCTCGAAAACATCGAAAGCTTGAGCGTGAGAGGGAAGTATGGTGCGCCCGGAGAGATTCGAACTCCCGACCTATTGCTCCGGAGTTATTCTTGGCCGACTTGGACTGGTTGAGAGCGAGTTGCAAATGGTTGGAAACAGTGACAACGGATGCTTTCACGCCTATCCTCTGCTACCCCATCTAAGCAGGTAGTCGCTACAGTTTCCGCTACACTCCTTGAGGGGCTGCGTTAGATTTCTCGCCAGAAGAAGCTCAGAATCGTTTTGACCGATTGCGGGAAGCCAAGCGAATCGCTGAGCGAATATCTCTCGTAAATTCAGCAAAGAGTTCGAATCGACGGGAGAAACCGCGAAATTTTTTCGGCCCAGTTTAAGCTAATGTCAAGGGGGGTGGCCTTTATTTGAGGGATTGGGACCCGCGAGACCGAGGATTTTAGAATTTGGAAATACAAAGTTGAATATAAAAATCGATGATTGCAAAGCCTGTTTCGTTAAACTGACATCTCTTTTGATAAATCTCGCCTTGACGGCCCGACTCCAGAGGTCGACAATTGTCCGCCAGCCCGAGTTCCCTCGACCTAAAGGTTTGTCTGGCAGGGGCCCGTCTCTCTCATGAGCAGGTTGCTCATGGCAATGTTCAACCCTTGGAGGATTCCGATGAAAGAACTTAGTGTTGGGAAAATAGCCACATCTGTTCTTTTGTTCTCAGTTGCGGCGATTGCGGCGCACGCACAGACATTTTCAAGTTTGGTCGATTTTGACGGGGCGAACGGTTCAGGTCCTTACTTCGGTTCTCTAGTCCAAGGGAGTGATGGGGCATTCTTTGGAACGACTTTTTTAGGTGGAGCAAACGACAGTGGCACGGTCTTCAGGATCACGCCCTCGGGCACCCTGTCGACGGTCTACAACTTCTGTGCCGAGCCTGGCTGTACCGACGGTGGGTATCCGACCGCCGGTCTGGTGCTGGGCACCGACGGGAATTTCTATGGCGCGGCGGGGAGCGGCGGGAACGGCTAC
>JASHNX010000096.1 GCA_030041415.1 Candidatus Sulfotelmatobacter sp. | reverse complement strand
GAGAACTTCAACTGGCACCTTTTGAGAAGCAACTACTCATTGCTGACGGTCGTAGCGCTCTCTCAAAAGGCGCTTGCTGCATGCACAAATGGAAGACATGGAAACGCCTGCTTAATGGAAATCAGGGGCCGTCCAAATCGATAAAGCACCCACCCCCGCGACCGTACCACGAACACAAAGTGCCAAAACGCGCCGCGAACCGGAAGTGGCCGTAACTCCCCGCAGAAAACTCTCTCTGCCGTTGATTCTGTGGAGGCTGTAGCCAAAGGCGACGAACTGCACAATGCGCAGCAATAACCCAACGCGTTTATAGGACTTGATTCCCGGACTCTCCACTCGATACGCGGCGCCGACCCTCGCCTCGAGAAACGGGTGCCTATTTTACATGCCCTGTCCTACGCTTTTGTTCACCAAAATCTTGACGTCGACGTGCCGGTTAAGAACTCGGCCCTGGGCGTTTTCGTTGCTGGCAACGGGATGTGTGATTCCATATCCGACCGGCACGAGCATTCGTCGCATGGGAATGTTTCTCGCTTCCAGAAGATATTCCGCCACTGCCGCCGCTCTTTCCTCGCTGAGCTTCTGATCTTCCGCGGTCGTAAATTTGTGGTGCGCTGCGAATCCGGAGATTTCGACCATATAGCCATCCAGCGATTTTGCAATTTCGGCGAGGTTAGTTAAATCTCTTTTGGCGGCGTCATTCAGGACGGTAGATCCTTCCGCAAAGAAAACGTCGACCTCAAACTCGTTCTTGTAGTCGTCCAGATCAGAAACTCGCTGGTTGACAATGGCAACTGCCTGGGCATCCGCTACTCCGACTGCGCCCGCCGTCTGCGCCTGTTGGCTCGCTTGATCCGCCGAGGCTTGTGCGCCATAGGCAGACTGCTGGGCCTGATCGGCCGAGGATTGCGCTTGAGTTGCCGCCTGCGCGGCCTGGTCTGCGCTGGTTTGCGCTTGCTGGGTTGCGGACTTATTTGCCAGTACCTGTTGCTCTTCCGCGACTTCGATCGCAAAATCGTCTGGACTAAAGGAAATTCTGTGCGCCGCCAGTTGCCCACTAGAGTTCCCTACACCCTCCGCCTCGATCTTCAGGCCGGGCAAGAGCGCGGTCACGTCCATATTTGCGTGGCGATAGAAAGGGAATCTGGTTTTAGTACGCTCGACTTCGGTTTTGTCACCGATTTGTACGACAACTTCCTGACTTGATTTCTTGTCGCGAACGCGAATGAGGTCTCCGTTGCGAGACAAAATCACGCCCGAGATTTTCGCTTTGTCGCCCTGCGAGATCTGCCGTGCCTTGCCGGCGTCAGCCGCCCAAGCGTAGCTTGCGAAAACGACCGCGCACCCGAAAACCACAAAAGTCTGTCTACAACTGCGAATATTTAGTTTCACGCTGATCCTCCGAAAGCTCTGTATCTTGACTTGTTGCCTGAATACCGGGTGCAAGACAACCGCCATGTCCGGCGTGTTGTCAGCCTCGGCAAGCGGTTGAAATTGAAGTCCAAAACTAGCGTTTGGGACTCGGCGGGAAGTGCTCAAACAGCTTGTGCACCTCACCGTCTAGTTTTTTCGTATTCTTCTCAGGACTGCCGGAAAGAGTGTCGCTGGCAACTCCGCGCCAGATCAGGTTCTTCGAATTGGGATCAAACATATCGACGACCAGGGTCCCCACTTGGTAGGTATCAACCGTCGTGGTGGATTCTCCAAACCCTCCAAATCCTCGCCATCGCCATCCTCCTCCTCCAAAACCGTCATAGAACGTGTCAATCGTATGTTCGCTCTTGGTTTTTCCGAAGGCGTTGACTATTACATCTCCTCCGGAGGCAACCTGGTTCCAGCCTTTGGCTGTGAGCGCGCTATCGACGGCGCTCTTCACTCGCTCATCCCAGAGCGAATTCGCGGTTTCCACCTTGCCCCAGGAATATGTCTTAAAGTTGGCAAAGCTCACGCTGTGATCGTAGTCCGTGGTGATGGAAGCCCAAGCCGCCACGGCAGCGAGGAGCGCAATCGACAGCAATGTCCAGCGAGCTTGTACTCTCATAAACCCTCCTATGAATTGTTTCGCTTTTGTATGCCGAACCATCGTTTGAAATTGAGCGCAGTTCACCACCCGCCGTGTTCGATAGCGGTTCGTCTGTCCTACGACACCAGAGCATTTGAGGTGCCACCGCGACATGGTTCTCGAGAAATAGCAGGGAGCGGGGAATGTGGCACTGGAGGAGCCAAATAGTTCAGGTGGTTGAGTGTGGTAGAGATGTAGATTCATTCTGGCGGCGAAGCCGGCCAGAATCGGATGTCCGGATTTGGACTGTTCTCCTATGTTGGAGTCGATGGACGGTCAGAGGCCGGACGGACCAAGGTTTATGCCGTGCCGCTGCAGCGTGTCCCCAAGCGCCCGGTACAACTGCACCGTCGCCTTCTTCCAAGCCAACTGGGCGGCGATCTCGGTTGTCTGAGCTTGTGTCAGGTACGTCTGCTGCTCGATGACTGCGAAATTTGTCGAAAAGCCCGCGCGAAATTTTTCCACCTCGGAACTGAGAAGCTGTTCCTGCAGGTGTCTGGCCGTTGCGGCCGATTGCGCCGCTTGCCTGGCAGCGTTTAGGGCGATCACGGCGTTCCTTACCTCAGCGGCGGCCTGCGCTTCCATCTGAGTCAGACGCAAACGTTGCTGCTGAAGTCGAACACGGTCGGCCCCCAAGTCGGCCTCCGCGACCTTGTTCTGTACGGGAAGATTGAACTGAATGCCCGCTTCCAGTATCTGTGAAGCGCGAACCCCGCCAGTGGGTATCATGTCGAGAATAGGATTACCGGTTGTGAGATCGCCGCCTAACCAGCCACATAACACTTTGCTCCCGCGATTGGCCATATCCTCAGGGCGATACACAGAAATCTTGAGGCAAAACGCTGTGCGTGTTTGGCAGAATGCGATCCTGCTCCAGGCTAAATCGCGCTGCGCATCCCGCTGCCTCCTTCGTCATTGCTCGAGACAACATGCCGGTCTCTTGACCCTGCCCTTAAGACTGCAAGGCCTACTTCGAAGCCGAGAGCCGATTGTCTCGGATCAGTAGATGCTCGTGAGCAGTGCATAGTGAGCTTTGTTTTCGAAAAGTGAATACGGGAATTACCCTACGTAAGTGTCGTGTTCGGATTTCGTAACAGAGATTTCTATGGCTGACCGCCGCTTGACAAGAGGAGTAGAATCCGCCAGTCCCTCAATATGGCCTATACCAATGCAGTGATTGACATATCCCATCACAACGGGACAATCGATCTTAACAATGCCAAACAAGCGGGCATCGTCGGAATCATTCACAAAGCGACACAAGGAAGCTCGTACAGCGATCCAACATATCAGAATCATTTCCAGCAGGCGCAGACTCTCGGGCTTTTGTGGGGCGCATATCACTTCGGCAACGGCGATGACGGCATCAGTCAAGCCGACTTCTTTCTTAATACGGTAGCACCTGCAGCCAACACCATTCTCGTCCTCGATTTTGAATCCAATAATGGCGGCTCGACGATGTCGCTACAAGAGGCCAGAGATTTCGTGACACATATCCA
The DNA here is from genome assembly GCA_030041415.1 of Candidatus Sulfotelmatobacter sp. Lineage (GTDB taxonomy): Bacteria > Acidobacteriota > Terriglobia > Terriglobales > Acidobacteriaceae > Sulfotelmatobacter. The sequence continues at coordinate 3,152 of JASHNX010000096.1, read as the reverse complement.
ATCGGTGACAGGAATTTGGCCCGGCCTATACGGAGGATCGTACTTGAAGGAGCAACTTGGCACACGAGCCGATCCGATTTTACAGAATTGTTGGTTATGGCTTGCCCAATATGGACCTACTCCGGTTCTGCCGCCAGGATGGACGAATTGGACAGTTTGGCAATACACCGACGGGCATGTCGTAACAGACCCGAGTCCGATTCCGGGGATCAGCCCCTGCGATCGCGACTTTTTCATTGATACACAGAGCGTGTTACAAGCAAAGTGGATGACTGGGACCCTCGCGTAGACCGTGCCTAGTGACTGTCCAATGCCGCCAAGGAGCAGCGTTGCAATGATTTCAAGGCCATCAGCGCGTACTGAGGGAGAGGGTGCCTTCAGATCTCTTCGACCAGCGAAAGAATCAGGTGTTGAACTTTACGGCGCAGAAAAAGCAATGCAGAAGCTCGATCTGAGAGCGTGGGTTCACGCGCTTTGGTACAGGTTTTTTTGAATTCTGGGGCTTCGGTTCTGCTACGCTGCTACCAAGGGTTTAGCAAGGCTGCCGTTTCTCCCGGCATGATGCCGGGAATCTACCACTGGCACGCGACTCAATCCACTCAACATTTATTGCAAATCAAACAGGTCTGCTCACCCCACAGAATGAAAGCGGATATGGAAGTGCCTTCTCGCGCCGAATGGCCGGATTCGGCGTAACACCTTGATCGGGGACAACGACGCTGAGTCGATGAATCAAATGATGGTGGAAATGGAAGGGATCTTAAGAGCGATCCAATGGCAAGCTCGGACCGCCTTGCAGTCCAGCTATTTCCCGGAATTCCCCCGACTGAGCGGAACTCCGATCTGAAACCAAAACGCGTTCCCGCGAGGTCTGTTCTCCACCAATGTGTCGTGCTGGTACTTGAGAGCAAAGCCGCTGTGGGCGCCAAGCTTAAAGCGAAATTCTGGGCCGACCGCGAGATCGCGCCCGCGAAATCCGTTCGCAAAAACGGCTCCATTCTGGCGATCATCAGTGGTTTGCTGATAAAAGTAGCCGTTTACGCCGAGCGCTACGCGTCTGGATACTTCCCTCATCGCGACATATTCGCACATGAACTCGTTTCCGCTGTGATAGCGCGTGGCCGTGTCCTCGGAGTTGATAATGTACTGGATTTTGGAACCAAGTTCTATTTTTCCCTCCGACGGCAAATAGGTGAAGGCGGCAACTGGAGCCACAGCATAATTGTGCTGCCCCACGTTCAAGGCCGCGCCTCTTGAATAGAAACTCGCCGGAAGTAAAAGGTCGCCTTCGTAGAGCCAATGCCAATTTCCTTTCTTATAACCTAACTCTACAATCCCTATGCTGGAATTTCCGATGCCGGATTTGGTGAACTGCCCGATTGGAAGATTCAGTGTTTCGTGGAGAAAGGGAACAGCTACATTGCTGTTCAAAGTGCCACCGAAGACGGGAAGGTGCCAATTGTGAACAAGCTTGAACGCTGTCCCAAATACGTCAATCTGGAAGTCAGGAACCGCACTCTGGCCTTGGGAGTTGTCGAGCGCATTCGCCCGATAAGAAGCCACATATCCGTACAACATCGTGCCGCCAGGAGCCGGCGTCAGTCCGGGCAACACGGTTTCGATCCCGACCGGGTAGACACTGGCCCCGTTTTCCGTTGCGCCAGCTCCGACTACCAGTGTGACGACTGCCGCAAACGACAACAATCGGGATGGCCCCAAATAGCTCTTCGTGCGCTTGCGACCCAAACGGTTCGGTTCCTTACTTGTCTTTAGTAGGACGCCCTCCACGCTGCTCTCCCGTTCTCGGAGTGTTGTAGGGCCAGGCGGGGCCGAGGACGCGCAGCGATGGTATGAAAAACTGAAGGGTCCCAGCCGCACGCACTGGCTTCCCGTGGTGGCAATCTCAAGCGGAACATATAGCATAGTGCAACACAGTTCGCTATCGTTTTCAGCAGATTCGGCGATGGAGGGTTTTATGACCACCTTCCATGCACCCTTCCCAGGCAGGAGGACGGTCGGTGGTTACTTCGCTTCAGGGCGCCTTTCCGCCGAATCGAGACTTTCTGAATTCTGTTTCACGCTGCCCGGCTAAACGTGCCCTCAACCGATAGTCCCCAAGCTTTAGGCAGCCATCGGGTGCGTAGAGCCTATTCCGATTGCGCTCACACCAGCACTGTAGCTCAGAAGATGTATGAAGTCCGAGAGACATTGGCGCTCTTGAAAACCAGAAGCATTAGGTTTGATTCGGAATAAGAAAGCGGGCCGCCCGATATCTGGGCGGCTTTCCCTTGTCGCATTCGTGCTGCACTTGTGTCAGCTGGCGTAACATCCCGATTACACTCAATTAGACCCAGAGCGTGAGTCTCTGCAGGTTGAGTCCTACCTTCCGGGTAGTACGAGCTTCTGGAATTTCGGATCGGCAACCTCGATACTCGCAAGTGCTTCTTCTCTGCTGTAGAAGATGTGCAACCGCGGAAAATCGGGGTCGGCGGACAGTTCGTACATTCGGGCCAGTCCGTACAGGTGTGGCTGTCGTGGTACCACAAGCGCAACGGGCGTATTTGTATCCCAAACCAGGGCAACATCGCGCTTTGCTCGGGAACGCACGATATCGCCCGCAACATCAAAACTCGTAATTGCCGCTAAATCCACAATTACAGCAGAAGGCCTCAGCGCATCAAAATTGGGAGTGATTTCCTTCTCAACTTCCGATAAGTCCCACCCACTGACGGTTCCTTCATAAACGACGAGCAGAATTCTTAAGGTGTAATCAAATTGAAGTTGATGCGGCATCGGAGCGCCATCCCCGCGGCTGGAGTTTACACCATTTTAGCGAGGATGCTCCGGCTGGCGATAAATCCCGATTACACTCAAAATGCTGCGCGCAACCGTAACCCGTCTCGGTGACTGAGGTAAATTGCCCCCGTCGTCGCTCCGTTCTATTGTTCCGAATCGCGGAAGCATGCAGCTCTAGTCCGAACACACCGCCGAAAGGAATCCCAACAAACAAATGTCCAGTCTGGCGACCTCTCGCGCCCAAATATCAAAGCGTCGCAGCAGCCGGATCGCACTAAATACTTCTATTGCGCTATCAGGTCATGACCGTCACAACTGTGCTTTCACGATGGCCGCTACCGCCACAATCCTAAACC
>JASHNX010000095.1 GCA_030041415.1 Candidatus Sulfotelmatobacter sp. | reverse complement strand
AACTACCGGAATGCCCAGCTTGCGCGCCTCGCGCACCGCAATCTGTTCCTTGTTGGAATCGATCACAAAAATCGCGTCCGGCAACCGGCTCATGTTCTTGATACCCGCGAGGTTTGCCTGCAGGTGCTTGCGCTCGCGCTCGAGCTTGATCACTTCTTTTTTCGGCAGCAACTCGTAGCGCCCGTCGGTGGCCATCTCATCGAGCTCTTTCAGCCGCTTGACCGATTTCTGTACAGTCACCCAATTGGTGAGCAGACCGCCCAGCCAGCGCTGATTAATGTAGAAACCGCCGCATTTGGTCGCCTCTTCGGCGATGGCATCCTGCGCCTGGCGCTTGGTTCCCACGAACAGCACAATCTTGCCTTCGGACGCCAAGTCCTGCACAAACTTCGACGCCTCTTTGAACATTTTCAGCGTCTTCTGCAAATCGATGATGTAAATGCCATTGCGCTCACCAAAGATGTATTCCTTCATCTTGGGGTTCCAGCGCTTCGTCTGATGCCCGAAGTGAACGCCCGCTTCGAGCAACTCCTTCATAGTGATAGTAGCCAATCAACCTCCTCTTTTAATCTGCATCCGTCGCGTCCACAACCGCTCCAGATTGATTTCCCGTCCCGCACGGGGCGGGAAGAATTGAACACCCAAATCAACGAGTAGCTTTTAGCTCTCAGTTCCAGCCAACAGCTTTGCCGTTCCGAACCGAGTACTCCCGGCGAGAAACCTGCTTTCGCTCAGCTTCTAATACTTGCAACTCGCCACTAGCGCTTGCTGAACTGGAACCGCTTGCGAGCGCCTTTCTGGCCATACTTCTTGCGTTCTTTTCCGCGCGGATCGCGGCTCACAAACCCCTCGGATTTCAGCTTGCCGCGTAACTCCACGTTAAATTGCATCAGCGCTCGTGCAATGCCCAGCTTCACTGCGTCGGCCTGGCCACGAACGCCGCCACCGAGCACTGTCGCCACAACGTTGAATGACGCCGCGGAGTCGGTCGACGCCAGTGGCGCCTTCGCGCTCGAACGCTGCGCTGGCGTCACGAAATACTCCTCGAACGCGCGCCCGTTAACTTTGAAATCGCCGCTGCCCGGACGAAGATACACGCGCGCAATGGCTCGCTTCCGCCGTCCCGTTCCGTAATACTGAACCAGTTCTGCCATGTCGCTCTTAGCTCCCGCTTATCTGCTTTCGCTTACGAAACCGCGACTTTTCGCGGCTTGTACTCACGCACTTCCAACTTAAACTGTTCCGGTTTCTGCGCCTGATGCGGATGCTTATCGCCTCTATAGACGTTCAGCTTTGACAACATGTGCGCGGCCAGTTTGTTCTTCGGCAACATGCGCCGTACCGCATCTTCAATGATGGCTTCGGGCTTGCGCGCCAAGCGCTTCTTGTAATCTTCCGTCCGCAAACCACCGGGGTACCCCGTGTAGTGCTGGTACTTCTTCTGCTCGGCTTTCACGCCGGTGGTCTTGATCTTTTCCGCATTCACCACGATCACGTGATCGCCGGTGTCGAGAAGCGGCGTGTACCGCGGATTTTCTTTACCGGCGAGAATGCGCGCTACCTGTGAAGCCAGGCGTCCGAGCGTCTGCCCGTCTGCATCCACGACGTACCACTTGCGCACAATTTCCCCCGCTTTGGGGAAATAGGTTGACATCGGAAACTCTCCCAGAATGAAAAAAGCTACGAAAGAAGACCGCTCATTGATTCCCGGCGAGGACGCCAGACCATCAGGCGGGCAACTACAAGACTTCCCAAAGCCTTAAAGATACCGTAGCTTCCAAGCGAATGTCAACGGACAGATGGTAACCTCGCGGCAAAAGGCATCGCCTCCGCAAACTGTCGAACTCTCAAACATTACCTCGCCCGCGCCAGCACAAGAGTGATGTCATCGGGCTGTTCTTGATCGCCGATCCAATCATCGACGGCCGCAGTTACCGTCTGGCTGATTTGTACGAGAGGAAGGTGCCGGTTTCCACTGACCAAATCGATCAGACGATCTTCGCCGAATTCTCCGAATTCATTCTCCGGCTCTGTGACGCCGTCGCTGTAGGCAAGGAAGATTTCACCCGGCCGCATATCGACGCAGCCTTCGTCGTAGGTCACGTTGTCGAAAAGCCCCACGACGGTGCCACCTGACTCCAATCGGCGAATTCTGCCGTCTTCGCCAATCAGAATGGGCGGCAGGTGGCCGCCGTTGCTATAAGTCAGACGCCGCGACCGGCCGTCATAGATTCCCAGAAACAACGTGGCGTATTTCTCCGGAGGAGTGCTCTCGAAAAGTTGATGATTGAGCAGCCCGAGTAACAATCCGGGAGACACTTCAAGTCCTTCGGGCCATGAAGCTGTCATTCTTCCCGCACCGGCGACTGCGCCGACAGCGACCGGCTCCCGCAATTGCGGCAAGCTCTCGATGCTGTAGGCGCGCACCGCCGAGTGAATAGTCGCCATCAGCAGCGCCGCCGAGATACCCTTGCCGCTAATGTCGCCGACCGCAAGAATCATTTTGTGTGAACTCGCGTTCAGGAAGTCGTAATAGTCGCCACTGACGGTGCGCGCAGGACGGCAGAAGCCATGCACTTCGAGCGACTCGATTTCAGAAATCTGCCGCGGAAATAATTGCGACTGAACCTCCTGCGCGATGGCAAGCTCGCCCTCCAGCCGCTGCTTTTCCTTCTGCTCCTGAATCAGTTTCTCGATGGATTCGGTCATCGAATTGAAGGAGAGCGACAGCTGTGCTAACTGGTCGTCGGATTTAACCGGAATGCGATGAGTAAAATCTCCGCGATTCACGTGGCCGGTTGCGTCATAGAGCTGCGCCACCGCCCGGGTTACCGTGCGGGTCATGCGCGTGCCGGTGATGAGCGCAATGAGCTCGATGATTCCGAAGAAAACCAGAACGGCCAGCAGAATGTATTCCACGCCCGTGGCAATGTCTCCCAGCGCGGCGAAAAGGTGCCCGTAAAGAACCGAAGGACGAGTCCGCACTTTCACGAGCGCTCCGGCTCGCGACAGGTTGCCCGTGCTCCAGTTCACTATCTGCAGGGGAGTGCCAAAAGTAATCTCGTGATCCATGATCCCGTCGGCCGGAGCTAGGGTCCCCACGGCAAATGCCGGGCGTAATTCCTGCTTCTGGACCGCATCGCTTCTTGGGGAGCCGCTTTGCGGGGCGTCACTTCTATAGTCCGCAGCATTGTTCACCGAGAGCTTTTCTGCAGAGGAACTGCTACTCGCGGAATTCTGTTTCATTCGGCCGTTCGGCCGCTCGTCCCAATTGAACCCTCCCGGATAAAGGGTAATCTCTCCGAGATTAACGGCAATCTTTTCGATCAGATTCTTGTCCAAGGGCTCGCTTGTGACCACTGTTAGTTTCTGCAATCCCACGTCGAACATGGATGCGGCACATAAGTAGAGATCCTGTTTGTCGCGAACGATCTGAGTGAACGGCTGGCCTTCGCGAACTGCTTTTGCGTAAGGGTTGTCAGCCCTATCCAAGAACTCGGGAAACACCCCCGATACGTTTTGCTCCCCACCAACTGGCAATGATTTTGCGCCAAGCCAGGCAAAGACTTCCCGGCGTGCCCAGGCTCGATCACGCTTTCTGAGTCCCTCGAGCGACTCCGGCGTCGGCGTTTGACCTTTCTCAAGGCGCGCGGCGAGCTCATTGCCCAATGCTGCATTCACCGCCTGCAAGCTACGCAGTTGAGAGTTGATTTCGGAAGTGACTACAAAGGAAGCAAATTGACCGGCAAACAGATAAGTGGTGATCACCGCCATGAGCACGAGCAGCACCACCGGAATCACGCCGATGAAAATGTAGGTAACGATGAGGCGATTGCGCACCCGCCAAAGAACTTTTCGCTTCAGCACTCGCGCTGCAACGATCGCGAACAGCACGGCGGCATCAAACAGAAGAAACTTGACCCAGCCTCCCAAGCTGTGCCCCCACTTTGGCGAAAACAGACTCAGCGACAACTGCAGGATGAGAAGGCCAATGGCGAGACCCAGCGAGTAGCACGCTCCGCGCGCGACCCATCCCTGCGGCCACAGGCCGGCAGTCGATAGGCGTTCGCGCGATTTCCAATAAAAATCTTTCACGTGTTTTACTCTTGAATATTTCCTTGGCGGCTCCCCGCTTCAGAAGGCTTGTTCCCCAGCAAAAAGCCACGATCTAATCATCGATACAGAGTGATTATCCCGGCGCCCCCAGCCCAGCTCATCGGCCCGCTCTACTAGATTTCGGGGTAAAGATCGAAGAATGCTTCCAGACTCGTGCGCAATTGCTTTTCGATCTCTTCTTTGCTGCCTTCAAGCACATGCATAGTAACGTGAGCCTCGTTTCCATTCTTCAGCTTGACTGGAGCCTGTCCCACCTCCGCAACATCTTCAGAGGGCAGCAGCCGCATACCATAAACCAAGGTTAAGTTCGCCATAAATGAATTCTAATCGCGTTACGGTCAGCAGGGATAATCTTCGGATTCTTGGCGCAATTTAAGGATTTCACTCGCATCGTTTAGAATTCTGCCGTGCCCCGAAAATACTTTCTCACGGCTGCTGTTATGCTGACAGCCTTTGCTGCTTTATGTCAGCAAGCCCCCGAGGCGTCGACTCAACCGCAAGTGAAGGTCAACGTGTTAAACGTCTGTACGCCTTCTGCTGCGGATCAAAAGGAGATTTCGGAAGCTCTGTCTCGCATTCCGACTCGTCCGTCTTTTGCCGACGATTTTGAAATTTCTCACGGCCGCTCCACTCTCGATCAGTCGCCGAACTTTCTCCAGCCGGGTCAGAATGCCAAGATCTCTGATGAGCTGTCTGTCGCCAGTTATGTTCGAATCCGAAGAGAGTTTGCCGGCGATGCGGCGTTCTCGAACGTGCAATATTCTTTTAGCAATGACGGCCACAACATGGTCGAGACGCTGGTTCTACACGTGCGCGACCCCAAGGAATTGATTCAGGTTTCGATGGAGGATAGCGCCTCCGCGATCGGCTCCGCCGAGAGCATGGTTACGGCGAATACGCCGGCTAGCCGCATCCGTCTCGAGCGATTTGGGAAATCATCAATTGCCTTAGCTCGATGTGAGGCGTCAGAAAATGGTCCGGCGCCCGATCAGAGCGCATATCAGTCACTCTTTGACAGTGCGTCGCATGTGCTTGCAGATTACCGCAAGCTTCTTGGGGTGAGGCGAATGGTGCCTGCGGAACTGGCACAAATTCCCAGCACGTGGAATCAGCCGGTGGCGAAAGGAAAATCGTCGAAGACTTCAGATACGAAGTAACTGTGAGGAAGAGACTTGCCGGCCGCTTTGGGCTGCGCAGGGCGCTCTCGCATCGAAATCGCAAAGACGCCATCTAACGGTTGTCGGCTAAAAACAGTCATGAGCGAAACTCGTAACGTAGTCATCATCGGTTCTGGCTGTGCCGGACACACGGCCGCGCTTTACACTGCGCGCGCGAACCTGAAACCGCTTGTAGTCGAGGGCCACGAACCGGGCGGCCAGCTTTCCCTTACCACTCTGGTCGAAAATTTTCCTGGTTTCCCCGATGGCATTATGGGGCCGCAACTCATCGAAAACATGCGGAAGCAGGCTGAGCGCTTCGGCGCGGAGTATCGACTGGCGCATCTCACCAGCGCAGACCTGAGCGAGCGTCCGTTCTTGCTGCACCTGGGGAAGCAACAGGTTCACGCGCAGGCACTCATCATCGCCAGTGGAGCATCGGCCCGCTGGCTCGGGCTTCCCAACGAGCAAAAACTGATTGGCCACGGCGTCTCTTCCTGTGCTACCTGCGACGGTTTCTTCTTTTCAGGAAAGGAAATCGTGGTGGTCGGCGGCGGAGATTCTGCCATGGAGGAAGCTCTTTTTCTGACGCGCTTCGCTACGAAGGTTACGCTCATTCACCGGCGGGGAAGCTTTCGCGCTTCAAAAATCATGTTGGAACGCGCGCAAAAAAACGACAAGATTCAATTCCTTACCGACACGGTTGTTGAAGATGTTTACGATCCAGCGAAGCAGGAAGTCACAGGCTTGAAGCTGCACAACCTGAAGACCGGAAAGATTTGGGACTTCCCCGCCAGCGCGCTCTTTCTCGGCATCGGTCACGAACCGAACGCGAAAATATTCCACGGGCAGCTCGACACAGATGCTGACGGATACTTGAAAACGCACAATTACGTCATGACTCGCGTCCACGGCGTCTACACATGCGGCGATGTGCAGGATCGCCGGTATCGCCAGGCCATCACCGCCGCCGGAACCGGCTGTATGGCCGCCATCGAAGTAGAAAAATTCCTGGAAGCCCACAGCCACTAAACATTTCAAATAAGGCAGCCTGCGCAGCTAGGCTGGCTTTTCCCTGTCGTGCTCAAATTACCTTCGGCGCATTACCGGCGTGCTCTACGCGCTGGATTAGATTTGGCTTATGTTTTTGGCGAGGAAGACCCACCCCAAAAATGAAAACCCGGATTGCGGTTGCTTTACTCTCCCTGCTTGCAGTGCAGCCGTTTGTTGCTTCTCTGGCCGCTCAGGATGTCGCCGAACCTGACAGAAGGATTGTCACCAAGGTCGTTCCAGAATATCCGAACATCGCTCGCGCCATGCACATACAAGGCAGCGTCCGAATTGACGTGCTGGTCGAACCGAACGGCAAGGTCAAATCTTTCGACGCCAAGGGCGGCCATCCCGTCCTCGTTCAGTCTGCCGAAGATGCCTTGCGTCAATGGAAATGGGAGCCCGCATCGCACGAAACTCATCAAGTGATTGAGCTGAGATTCACGCCCTAGCCTAAATTTACTAGCCCGCGGCGAACGGATCGCGTCACTTCTGCGTTCACGGGATTCGCGTCTCACTGCGGGTCGCCCGCTTTGTGATACAACTTTCTGTGCTCTTCATCACTTATCCGTCGTTCCGTGCGAGCGATAATTTCTTAGGCGTAAAATGTTAAGGGCCTTCTTCGTCAATCTTTCAGAGAACAAGTCTCTGCGCAATTTCGCTGAGCAATCGTCAATCGGGCAACGCGTCTCCGGCCGTTTCGTCGCTGGAACAGGGATTGCTGATGCGGTCCGTGCCACGCAGGCGATCAATCGCGTGGGCATGACCGTGAGCATCGACAACCTTGGCGAGAATGTTACCAATCCCGACGAAGCCCGCCACAGCGCGCAACTCTATCATCAGATTCTTGACGCGATCGTTGCCAATAAACTGAATGCCAATATCAGCCTTAAGCTGACGCACATGGGTCTCGATGTGGATGAGAAACTCGCTCGCGAACTGGTCAGCGGGCTTGTGGCACGAGCGGCATCCATGAGTCCTCCAGGGTTTGTTCGGGTCGATATGGAGGGATCTCCTTACACGCAGCGCACGCTTGATTTCGTTCATGAGTTACATCGCATGCCTGGCATCGGCAATTCCGTTGGCACCGTGATTCAGGCATACTTGCGAAGATCCGAAAGCGATGTTGAGAAACTCCTATCGGAGGGCATCCGCATCCGGCTTTGTAAGGGCGCGTACAAAGAGCCAGCCGAGATCGCATTTCCCGAGAAATCGGAAGTCGACACCAGGTACATGAAGCTGACGAAGATTTTACTCAAGAGCGGGATTTATCACGGCCTGGCGACTCACGACGAAAACATGATTCGCCAGGCCGAGGCGTTCGCGCGCCAGGAAAAGATTTCGCCCGACTCATTCGAGTTTCAGATGCTTTATGGCATACGGCGCGATCTGCAGCAGAACCTCGTCAAGAGTGGCTGGCGCGTGCGGGTGTATCTTCCTTTCGGCACCGAGTGGTATCCGTATTTCATGCGCCGGCTGGGTGAGCGGCCGGCGAACGTATTTTTCATTGCCCGCCAATTGCTGCGATCGTAACTTCAGTTGCCAGCATGTATCTTCCGGACGAAGTGCTGGAAAATATCTATCAGAAGAATGCGGAGAGTGTGTTCGCGCAATTCAAAGGCGTGCACGCGGCATCGTCGCCAACTCACTTCTCAGGAATCGCAGCACCATCAGCTCGCGCGTCAGAAGCTCCGTAATTCACGCTCATTTTTGTATCGTGCAGTACCGCCTGACCGCGCCCCATCGCGGTTGTATACGCGCCGCGAACGTCGAACTGATGGCCCATTGAGGAAAGCTTCTGCCGAACGTCATCCGGAACTCGCGATTCGATGACGATATTGCATCCGCGCTGAGGACTGACCGTAAAGCGAGCCGCCTCCATCGCCTCCTGAATATTCATCCCGTAATCGACCACGTTGGAAACGAATTGCGCATGCGCAAGCGGCTGGTTCGCGCCTCCCATGATTCCAAATCCGATGTGCTCGTCGCCATGCTCCATGAAAGCGGGAATAATCGTGTGAAACGGCCGCTTGCGTGGAGCGAGCGCGTTGGGCGACGCCGGGTCAAGCGAGAACAGCGCGCCTCGATCCTGCAATGCGAAGCCCATGCCATGCACAACAATCCCCGCACCAAACGCCTCATAGTTGCTTTGAATCAGCGAAACAATATTCCCCTCGCGGTCGACTACCGAAAGATAAGTGGTATCACTGAACGGCGGAGCGCCCGCGGCAATTTTGCAATTGGCTTTATTGGGATCGATCAGCTTCGCGCGCTCGCGCGCATATTCTTTCGAAAGAATTCCTTTCACCGGAATTTTTGCGAAGCGGGGATCGCCGTTGTATTTGCTGAGATCGGCATACGCCAGCTTCATTGCCTCGATTTTCTTGTGTAGCTCCGTCACGCTAAGCGGGCCATCCGGCGAAGACGGCGACGTTTCCATGATGTTCAGCATTTCGAGCGCCGCCATGCCCTGCCCATTCGGAGGGAGTTCGTAAACAGTCCAATCGCGATACGTGGTCGAAATCGGCTCAACCCACTCGGGGGAGAATTCGGATAAATCGCCGGCGGCCATCGTCCCGCCGAGACTCTGCGAGGTTGCGATGATGGCTTGCGCAATTTCACCTTTGTAGAACGCATCGGCGCCCTGCTCGGCCACCAGGCCGAGGGCTTTGGCAAGATCGCGATTCTGAAAAATCTGCCCGACTACGGGTGCTTTGCCGCCCGGCAAATAAACGCTCTGCGCTTCTTTATCATCCGCCAGCCAATCGGCCGCATCGCTCCAATAGGAGGCAATGATCTCAGGAACCGGATAGCCTTGATCGGCATAGAAAATTGCCGACTGAAAAAGATCCTTCCAGGGCGCTTTGCCGAAACGCTGGTGCAGCGTTGCCCATCCGGCAACCGCTCCCGGCACCGTGACCGAGTCAATGCCCTCGATCGGCATCGCCACTTCTTTTTTCGCTTTCAGATGCTCAATCGTTAGGCCCTTCGGCGCCCACCCGCTCGAGTTCAGGCCGTAGAGCTTACGGGTTTTCGCATCCCAGTAAATCGCAAACAGATCACCGCCCATGCCATTCATCATGGGCTCGGTAACGCCAAGCACAGCATTAGCGGCGATCGCGGCATCGACGGCAGAGCCTCCGTGCCGCAGAACCTCGGCTCCGGCCACCGAGGCCTGCACATGGCTGGTCGCCACGATGCCGTAGCGGGTAATCACCATGGAGCGCGCGTTGGAACGATCTCGTGCCGACATGAGAGGTGTTAACAGCAGCACAGCGGCTGCAATGCGAATGGAATTGTTCATCGTACACCTTGCTTCGAGCGACGAGAATTATAGAGGAAGGCCCGCAAGTGAATCGAAGTAGCTATTGAAGTCGGCGAGATGAGTGGGTCCGGGCGCTTCACATCCCATCGTAATTCGGTCCGCCGCCGCCCTCGGGAGGAACCCAGGTAATGATCTGGTACGGGTCAGCGATGTCGCAGGTCTTGCAGTGTACGCAGTTCGAAGGATTCAGGCTGATGCGCTTGCCATTCGGCTGGCTTGCGTCATCCACCATTTCGTAGACGTTGGCCGGACAAAAATTCTGGCATGGACTGCCATACTCTTTGACGCAGCGCGAGTTGCACACATCGGTGTCGTGAATGACGAGATGGGAAGGCTGATCTTCCTCGTGCTTGGTGCCGGAGTGATAGAGGTCGGTGAGCTTGTCGAAAACCAGCTTGCCGTCACCCTTTGCCGGACCAAGAAGATGGGCTTCGTTTCCGCCATCGGCCGGCAGTTCGGCGAGCTTGCGCATGTGCTCATGGCCAGCGTGAGCAGGATAGCGGTTGCGCAGGCCCCGTCCGCCGGTAATCATTTGCAACCCGGTGTGGAACATTCCCGCGTACATGCCCTGCTCGAAACCCTGGTGCATGTTGCGGACTTTCCAGAGCTCGTCTTTGATCCAGCTCGATTCCACTTTTTTCTGATATTCGCTCAGTGAGGCTGCAGAGAAATCGTCTTTCTTCAGCGCTTGGAAGGCCGTTTCCGCCGCCAGCATTCCGCTCTTGATCGCCAGATGAATTCCTTTCAAGCGCGCAGAATTCAAGAAACCTGCGGAGTCGCCCAGGATCATCCATCCATTACCGGCCACCGGTGGAATCGCCCACCAGCCGCCGTAAGGCATCGACTTCGCACCATAGCGAATCATCTTGCCGTCTTTGAGCAGCTTCGCCACGAATGGATGTTGTTTGAAATCCTGCAGCACATGCTGCGGATCAAGGCGCGGGTCGGGATAATCGAGCCCGGTGACAAAACCAAGCGACACGACGTTATCTTTGCCGCCGTAAATCCATGCGCCGCCATATTCTTTGGGAGTCAACGGCCAGCCCATCGTATAGATCACTTCACCCGGAGCAATGCGGCCCGCCGGAACTTCCCACAATTCCTTAACCCCTACTCCGTATGTTTGGGGATTCGCATTCTTCGCGAGGTCGAATTTCGAGAGGAGCTGCTTCGTCAATGACCCGCGCGGACCTTCCGCGAGAATGACAATTTTCGCCTGCAGATCGTAACCAGGCTCGAAGTTCGATTTCTGATGGCCTTCTTTATCGATGCCCTTATCGTCGGTGCGCACACCCACCACGCGATCGCCGTCGTAAACCAATTCAGACCCGGCAAATCCGGTGAAGATAGTGATCCCGGTCTCTTCGACCTTGCCACCGAGCCACTTCACAAATCGGTTCAGCGAGATGACGTAGTTACCATGATCGCGCAGCGGCGGCGGAGTAATGGGCAGTTTAAATTTGCTTTTCCGGGTAAGGAAGTAAACTGCTTCCCTTGTCACCTCGGCGTCGAGTGGTGCTTCTTTCTCGAAGCCTGGGAGCAGTTCGCGCATAGATCGTGGATCCAGCAAAGCGCCCGAAAGACAGTGCTGGCCGATTTCACGCGCTTTCTCGAGAACGTAGACATTTTCTTTACTGAGTTGCGAATCAGTATGCGCGGTATTGTATGCGTCGATTAGTTGCGAAAGCCGCAAGGCGCACGCCATTCCAGCCGGGCCACCGCCAACGATAACAACGTCGGCGGGCATCTGCGGACGCTCGATGCCCTCGATGGGTTTGCGGAAGACAAGCACCGGCTTATCCTCCCGCCTTCGCCTTCTTCACTTCCTCAATCAGCGGCGGGATGATATCGAACAGATTGCCCACCACCGCATAATCGGCGATCTCGAAAATCGGAGCTTCGGAGTCTTTGTTCACCGCGATGATTGTCCGCGAACCTTTCATGCCAACAATGTGCTGAATCGCCCCACTAATGCCGAGAGCGAGATAAAGCTTTGGGGAAACCGTCTGCCCGGATGAACCGATCTGCCGATCCATGGGCAGCCAGCCGGAATCGCAAATCGGGCGCGATGCCGCTAACTCCGCGCCGAGGACGTCGGCGAGCTGTTTGGCCAGTTCAATATTTTTCTGCTCTTTGATTCCGCGGCCTACAGAAACAATAATTTCCGCCTG
>JASHNX010000008.1 GCA_030041415.1 Candidatus Sulfotelmatobacter sp. | reverse complement strand
CGGGATCACAGGTGGAATCAAGCGAGTCAAGTTAGCAACGCTACTTTATCGGAGGCAATCGTGTCTGCAGACGAGCGCTATGGAAGTCGTATCCCCAATGAACGGGAACGGAGAGTCATCCAACTTGTTGCCGAAGGCATGAAAAACTGCGAAGTCGCCCGGGAAATCGGCACCACAGAACACGTCGTAAAGAATTACCTGCGTGTGATCTACGACAAACTGGGCCTGTGGAATCGTGTGGAACTGGCCTTGTGGTACGAATCGCGGCGCTCCGGTCCGGCGATGATGGTCTGAGGGTATTGATGGGTGTCGCTTGGCAGGATTTCCTGCCCGGCGGTTTCGCGGCCGGCGTGGAACTGGGCCATTCATGCCAGCCTTCGAGCCGTGGGAGCGTGTGTTCGTTGGCATGAATGAGAATTCGCCCAAGCGGTGGGAGCCAAGGTCGAGTTGCGGTTTGTGATCGTTACCTTCCCGTCTCAATCTGGCGATGGTTACGAGTGCGGCGGCCTCGCCGGGCTTTGATGCCATCCTCTTTCGGCTTTCTTCCGTGAGCACAGCTCAAAATCAAAATCCCCACTTCTGGCAATCGCGGCCAGAAGTGGGGCACCCCATCACGTCTACTCGGATATGTCTACTTTGACCACGGAGGCACGATGCCGTTCACGCGAGCGTAAGCGACGAGTTGTCCCATGTGCTCGTTGTCGTGAATCAGGATTCGCAGGTAGATGCCGTCAACCGTGGCCTGACGGTGCTCAATCGTTACTTTTCGCTGCAAATCCGCCAGCGTTGCTGATGCATGCGCTTGCCGGACCGCTTCAAGCGAGCGCTTCAGCCAGTCGATCACTTTCGGCTTGTCGGTTGCGATCTTGGTCGCGTCGGCCGGGAAATCTGCCGGCATCTTTTGTCCAGTCTCGCTCAGCAACCAGAAGTTGGCTTCGGTAATGTGCATCAGAACTTCGCCCGTGGACCGGACGCTGGGACCGGGACGCCACGCATACTTGTCCGCGGGAATCGCTTCGGCTAGAGCCACGAGCTGACGGGAAACATGGCCCCACTCGCCGTCGTAGCCCTGCCAGAGCCCTTCGAGCGGGTCGGAGGATTGGGCGTGAGCAGCGGTCAGAGCGAGGGTCAGAAACAGCAGAAGAGGTTTCATATGGTTCTCCCAAGGAAGCGCAAGTCTATCCTGAGGTGGGCAGGGCGACAAGGATAAGGCAACCCAAAAATCAAAATCCCCACCTCTGGCAACTGCGGCCAGAAGTGGGGCACTCATTCTCTTGATCTTCTGCTCCACGCGGCGCTGAAGCGCCGCTCTTCCACAACTGCTCTTACGTTCCTTCGCTCCACCCCGCCAGATACTCTTCCTGCTCGGGCGTCAGCTTGTCGATTTTGATGCTCATCGATTCGAGCTTCAGACGTGCCACACGCTTGTCGAGTTCGTCAGGGACTTTGTAGACCCGCTTTTCGAGCGTTTTAGCATTCTTGACCATGTACTCGACCGAGAGCGCCTGATCGGCGAAGCTCATGTCCATCACGCTGGCCGGATGGCCCTCGGCTGCGGCGAGATTGATCAGGCGGCCTTCGCCGAGCAGGTTGATCTTGCGTCCGTCCTTGAGCGAATACTCGTCCACAAAATTCCGAGTCGTCCGCTTCGACGACGACATGGCTTCGAGCGCCGGTATGTCGATTTCCACGTTGAAGTGGCCGGAGTTCGAAATGATGGCTCCGTCCTTCATCAGCGCGAAGTGCTCCTTGGTGAGCACGCTCTTGTTGCCGGTAACGGTGCAGAAGACGTCCCCAAGCTTGGCGGCTTCGCTCATCGACATGACGCGAAAACCGTCCATGACAGCTTCGAGCGCTTTTGTGGGATCGACTTCGGTGACGATCACTTCGGCGCCGCATCCGCGGGCGCGGGAAGCCAGTCCGCGGCCACACCATCCGTAGCCGGCGACGACGAACTTCGACCCGGCGAGCAGGAAATTGGTCGCGCGGATGATGCCATCAATCGTCGATTGCCCGGTTCCGTAGCGGTTGTCAAACAAGTGCTTGGTGTCGGCGTCGTTCACCGCAATAATCGGATAACGCAGCACGCCTTCTTTCGCCATCGCGCGCAGGCGAATCACGCCGGTCGTCGTCTCTTCCGTTCCGCCGATCACGCCTTCGAGTACGTCGGTGCGCTTGGTGTGCAGAATGCTCACCAGATCGGCGCCATCGTCCATGGTGATGTGCGGCTTGTGGTCGATCGCCGCCAGAATGTGCTGGTAATACGTGTCGTTGTCTTCGCCCTTGATGGCAAACACCGCGATGCCCTGGTCGCGCACCAGGCTGGCAGCAACGTCATCTTGTGTCGAGAGCGGATTCGATGCGCACAGAACCATGTCCGCGCCGCCGTCGCGCAGGCAGATCGCCAGGTTTGCCGTCTCGGCCGTAACGTGGAGGCACGCCGAAATCCGGATGCCTTTGAGCGGCTGATTCTTGATGAACTCCTTGCGAATGATCTGAAGCACCTTCATCGACTGGTTCGCCCACTCGACGCGCTTCTTTCCCAGATCGGCCAGTTCCAGGTTCTTAATATCGTTACTGATTGCTGCTGTTGACATACGCCTCCTGTGGCGCTTTCCTGCTTAGGATTTCCTGTTTTTTACGAAGAGAAGCTGGATTAGGGTTCGGTTTCAGAATACACGATTCAGACCGGAGATCGAACATCCAAAATACCCTTAGGGGAGTGAGACTTTTGGACCATCACAGATGGTGCACTTTTGATTCTTCTTCCGCAAGCTAGAATGGCGTCATCCCGAAGGCCCGCGCTTTCACCAGCGGGCCGAGGGATCTCGCGTGCATCGAACACGCCGCGGGAAGCAACTACTTGCTCGCGCCCACCGTCTCGCGCACGCCTGCTTCGCTGGCCAACTTCGCCGCCTTATCGGTCGCTTCCCAGGTGAAGTCCGGATCATTGCGCCCGAAATGCCCGTACGCCGCTGTCTTGCGATAGATCGGCCGGCGCAGGTTCAGCGAGTCGATAATTCCTCGCGGCGTCAGTTTGAAGTTCGCGCGAATCAAATCCGGAATTACCGCGGGATCGACTTTTTCTGTCCCGAACGTATCGACGCGCACGCTAACCGGATCGGCCACACCAATCGCATAAGCTAACTGCACTTCGCAGCGGTCGGCCAACTTGGCAGCAACAATATTCTTCGCGATGTGGCGTGCCATGTAAGCCGCCGAGCGATCGACCTTGGTCGGATCTTTTCCGCTGAACGCCCCGCCGCCGTGGCGTCCCATGCCGCCGTACGTGTCGACAATAATTTTGCGGCCGGTAAGACCGGTGTCGCCCATCGGCCCGCCGATGACAAACCGTCCCGTCGGATTGATGTGATACTTCGTGTCTTCATCGAGCAACTGCGCTGGAATCGTCGCCTGAATCACGTGCTTCAAAATCCCCGAGCGCAGTTCATCGTTGCTCACGGTTTCCGCATGTTGCGTCGAAATCACGACGGCATCCACGCGCTTTACCTTGCCGTTTGCATCGTATTCAACTGTGACCTGGGATTTTCCGTCGGGACGTAAATAAGGAAGGGTTCCATTCTTTCTGACCTGCGAGAGCCGCATGGTGAGCTTGTGCGCCAGCGAGATTGGGGTCGGCATCAACTCTTCGGTTTCGTTGCACGCATACCCAAACATCATTCCCTGGTCGCCGGCGCCGCCGGTGTCGACGCCCATGGCGATGTCGCCGGACTGCTTGTTGATGCTGGAGATCACGGCGCAGGTGTTGCAATCGAAGCCGTGAAGGGCGTTGTCGTAGCCGATCGATTGCACGGTGCCGCGAACGGTCTGCTGAAAGTCGACATAAGCTTTGGTGGTGATTTCTCCGGCGATGACGACGAGACCGGTTGCGGTCAGGGTTTCGCAGGCGACACGGCTGTAAGGATCTTCGACGAGGCAGGCGTCAAGGATGGCATCGGAAATCTGGTCGGCGATCTTGTCGGGATGGCCTTCGGTTACAGATTCAGAAGTGAAAAGAATGCGGTTCTTTATTATTGCGGCCAAGACTTTGCTCTCCTTAGAAACGGCTCCAGGCTTTCAATGCTTCTCAGCAATGATGGCGGGTGTTCTGGAATGCCGCAAAATGAGCGGAAACTGCAAATACGAATGATACTCTTCGTTTTCCGGCCAAGGCAAACAGCGCGCTGTGGTCCGGACTTGAATCAGGGCAGTATTGACATTTCAGAACAGTCCGAGAGATTAGTTGCCCGGAAGTCCGCCCGGAGAGAAGGCTAGCAGCAGAGCTCGGGGGCAGCAACGGATTTGGGGTTAACTGCTGCGGAGTGAATTGAATAGCGGAAATTGGGTGGTGGGCGGTTCAGCGGGAAGTGGAGGTTGCGGGACTTCTGAAAGCGCTTCAGTCTCAGAGGCATCCACGCAGACTATTTTCACGCCGCAGTTTGCGACGGGTAAACCGGAAAATCCCCGCCCAAGCGAAGCTTGGACGGGGCACCCTCGAAAGTTAATTATCTGGCCTTTTGTTGGTCCGGGCCAGCCCTCCGTCCACGCAACTATTTTCACCCTCCAGTTTGACTGAGACGAGTAAAACGTGAAAACCCCCGCCCAAGCGAAGCTTGGACGGGGCACCCGCGGCTTCATCGCGCCGCATGCTGCGTATCTGGGCCAACCGGCGTCCGATGGTGCTTTATTCGTCAAAGAGGATTAGGATCTTTTTCAAAACCGTTCGTGGGCGATCAGGGGATCCTGGCTTTAACGGAAGTTGTTGGAATGCGATTGACCACGTTCCGCAGGGGAGATTTTATTCGGGAGAAAAAAATGGCCCAGCCAATGCCAAAGCTCGTTCCTCGTCAGCAACGCAATCAAACCCAGTCAGCACAAGGAGAGAAAGCAGCGTTCAGCTCGATTCTGTCGGAGGATATGGTCTGGAAGTCCGTAGCTGCGTACCCGCCTTCAGTGCACCTTGCAGTCGTTGCGGGCCGTATTTCGGAGCCTGAGCCCTACACGATAAGGGTGAAAGTGCCGCACGGAGTAAAGTTCATGCCGCACAGACACACCGAGGACCGGGTCTATACCGTCATCTCTGGCGTTTTCTACATCGGCCTCGGCGACAAATTCGACGCCGACAAACTGCAAGCCTATCCCCCCGGGGCTGTGATCATTCTGCCTGGGAACACATCGCACTTTCACTGGGCTAAATCCGGCGAGTACATCACCCAGGTAGCGGCGATTGGGCCGCTCAGCATTGAGTTCGTCAATTCGAAAGACGATCCGCGGAATCAGAAACCCACCCTGTGAAACAGCGTACGGCCGCCAACAATCTCGACGTTTCCATTGGTCGAGGGTAGATCTCAGGAAAACAGAATCGATTTCAAGAAAGAGGACAATATGGCATCCAAAGGAAAAATCTTAGTACTCGTCTCGAGCGGTCACGGCTTGCCCTTGAAAGATGGCGGATGTTATACGGGCGCCGGCTACTACCTCAATGAGCTGACGGTTCCGGTCCGCGCCCTGATGGGGGAGGGTTACGAAATCACCTTCTCCAACCCCAAAGGCAACGCGCCCCAAGTGGATGTGCATTCAGAGGTCGCCGATTTCTTCGGCGGGGACGCAGCCAAGCTTCTGGACTATATGCGATTCCGCGACGGCCTGGCCGGGCTTAGAGATCCAACCCGTATCTCGGACGTCATCGCATCGGGACTGGATCAATATGACGCCGTTTTCGTCCCCGGCGGCCATGGTCCGATGGAGGACCTTCTCGATGATCCCAACTGTGGCATAGTGATGAACCACTTTCATAAAACATCAAAGCCGACGGCGGTGCTGTGCCATGGCCCGATTTCACTTCTCTCGGCTATGCCGAATTCGAAGGAGTTTGTCGCTGCGCTGTCGGCGGGTGACGCCGCGACTGCGCGCGAAAAGGCGAAAGGTTGGATCTATGCCGGATACAAGATGACTATCTTTTCGACGGCAGAGGAGCAGCAGCGGGAGCCAATGGAGATTGGCGGCAAGGTTCTTTTCTACCCGGATTTCGCCTTGAGTACGGCGGGCGGCGACGTGAGCGTGCTCGCTCCATGGACGAGTTACGTTATAGAAGATCGCGAGTTGATCTCAGGCCAGAACCCATTCTCCGATCAAGCGCTGCTGGAACATCTTTTACCGGCACTCGACAGGAAAAGGGGTATCGAAGCGAAATCGGAGAATGCCGCGTAAGCGACAGGTGTTCTTTCATTTTTATTTCGAAGACGTGGGTGCCGCGCCCCTTCGCAACGTGCGCGAAGGACGGGCACCCATTATGTAGCGCTTCGGCCGCTAATAAGGATGGCTACCCGACCATTGGCGCAGATTATTGCCCTCAGCCAGTTTTGTCTGCGATGGGTAGACAGGAAAATCCCCGCCCAAGCGGAGCTTGGACGGGGCACCCTCGAGTGGATCGCGCCGCATGCCGTTTATCCGGGCCCACCCGCCTACCCGACCATTGGCGCAGATTATTGCCCTCAGCCAGTTTTGTCTGCGATGGGTAGACACGAAAATCCCCGCCCAAGCGGAGCTTGGACGGGGCACCCACGGTAGTGACGGGTGTCAACTGCTTCAAAGCTCCTTCAGCGGTGCGCGTAGTCGGTGAAAACGTAATCTCTAGTTTTCACGATCGTGTGGCACGCGAACCCGCACTTGGCGTCGTTCACCTGCGGCGGCTTGTCAGATGAGTTGCCGGGCCTGAACGTAGCGGACGCGGCGTCATACTCGAAGACCCCATATCCCCAGCCGCCGCTGTCCTGGAACCTCTTGCTATCTTTCACCATCAGGTCGACGTCGTGCTGGGTGTCGGGCACCGTCGCTGCGGGGAATGTCTCCATTTTTTTCAGGTTCCAATGGACCTTAACCATCTTGGAACCGTCCGGGAAAGCCTTTCCGTTGCCGGGTGCGCCGGCGCGGTAGGCATTGATCATCACGGGATTTCCGAGGATGAGAGCCATCACATTTCCGTTGTGACTGATGGAGACGGTCTGCCAGTCTTCGTATCCCTTGAACTCAGAGAACGCGAGACCATTCGGTACTTTAAGGGTGTACTTGTCCTGCCCGGAAACGACAGGCTGTGCCGGTGACGCCACTGGCGTGGAGGGAGAAGCAGCGTTGATGCGGGGAAGGCTGTGGATGAAACGCGCAAGCTTCCAGGTGTCGTCCTCGGAGATGGTTGACTGCCACGAAGGCATGCCGGTGAGTCGAACACCGTTCCGGATGATCCAGAATAGTTCCCCGTCGGTCCAGTGCTGCACATGG
Source organism: Candidatus Sulfotelmatobacter sp. (assembly GCA_030041415.1). Lineage (GTDB taxonomy): Bacteria > Acidobacteriota > Terriglobia > Terriglobales > Acidobacteriaceae > Sulfotelmatobacter. The sequence continues at coordinate 4,859 of JASHNX010000008.1, read as the reverse complement.
GCTGAATTCAAATCCATGGCAGGCGGGTCCATGTGGTGGCCGATGGAAGTTTGGCTGCGCCCATCCCCGCCGTGGCAGATGGCGCATGACTCAACAAATACCTGCTGGCCTTGACTCACGACTTCATCGGTTTCAGGCAGCGGGTTCTTCATTCTTCCTGCCTCCAACGGAATGACAACGTCTTTGGCCGCATTGGCCAGGCTGGTTTCGCCCGTGGAAGGCTGTTTCCCCGCTGAGCAACCTGGGAGTAAAGCGCCCAGCGTCACACTGATCACGCCAAGAATCAGTTTGTGTTTTGCCGCTTTGCCGCGGGCACCTCCGCCCCAACCGCTGGTCCGCAGTAGACTCGCAGATCCCGTTCTAAGTTTAGGCATAGTGTGTTCTCCTTTACGACAAATATTGCTAAGGATCAACGGACAGGTGGCCCGCCCTTTCAGGGTTCTTTCATTCCGATTTCGAAAAACGTGAGTGGTCCGCTCTTGCGCTTTTTGCAAGGGCGGGTATTGTCAGCCTAAGAACAGGAAAGCATTGCCCATACTCCGATCCCCGCTTTGGGATCGGTTGATATGTTTATCCGATAGACGCGCCGTTGCGCTTCTGGTTTAATCAACGTGCCCCGTGGAAGTGATGTCGAGCACTGCAACCCCAGCACCCCTCTTAAACATCTAGCGTACACTGTATCGAAATTGGAGCCGCCCATGAATACCGTAATGAACGCCGTACAAATTGAACAAAAGAGCTATGAAATGCCCCCGAAAGAGGGGATCAGCATCGCGTGTTTTCTCACCGTCGCCGACCTCGAGCGCTCGGCTCACTACTACGAGAAGGTCTTCGGCGCCCGCATTCTGACCATGGGGGACGGCAACGCGCCTCCCTATCTTCAGCTTGCGAATATCTGGATGATCCTGAATGTTGGGGGCGGGCCGACGCCGGACAAGCCGACGGTAACGCTCAGCGTCCCTGACCCGAATCACATTAACAGTTTTATGAATTTCCGCGTTGCGGATATTCAGGCGTGCTACGAGTTGTGGAAGAGTCGAGGAGCCGAGTTCATCACGCCGCCGATCCCCAAGTACGGCGAGATCCGATGCTACATCCGCGACCCCGACGGATACATCATCGAAGTCGGACAGAGCACCGACCAGGTCTACGGTTAGCGGTGGGCCTGGAAGGGATGCCGAATTTCAAGCGGTTAAGGATTTCTGCCGAGGCCTTCCGGGCTGCGGCGTAAGGCCAGTCCCTTGGTCTTAAGCGACACGTTCGTCCAACAGGTTGGTCGTCGCGCCTCTGCTTTGAACGGTCACTCGCTCGACATCGAAAGGACTGCCAAATGGCCGGTACGAATGGACTGAAGGAAACCACGGGCGTAACCGCGCCTATTGCCCCGAACGCGCTTAGCGTGAACGTTTTTACCGCTCCGGGAAAGGCTATGGTTGGCGAGCGGCCAAGGCCCTTCGGGGAAGCGCTCGGCTTTGACCCGATCACGTCGACTTTAATCTTCGGCGAGCACGACGCGGTCCTGGTGGACGCGATGTGCACGGTGGCTGAGGCCGAAGCCCTGGCGGATTGGGTTGCCCTGCACAACCGCAACCTCGAGACCATTTATATAACGCACGCCCATTTCGACCACTTCTACGGTCTGGGTATTCTGCTCGACCGTTTCCCGGGCGCACGGGCTATAGCAACGCCCAAGACGCTGAACGCCATCATGCAGATCTATCTCTCTACCCCAGTGAAGCAGTTGGCCCGCCGTATGTTTCCCGGGCAGGTACCCACGAAGCTGGTTGCGCCTGAGCCGTATGAGCACGACACGTTCACTCTCGAAGGCCAGGAGTTACGCATCATCGAGCAGGGGCACACCGATAGTGCGGATACGACGTCTCTATACGTCCCATCGATCGGCCTGATTGTCGCTGGCGACGTTGTATACAACCAATGCCGCATGTACGTCGGCGACACCACTCCCGAGAGCCGGAAAAATTGGATCGCGGATCTCGACCGGTTAGCGGCGCTGAACCCGGCGATTGTCGTCGCGGGTCACAAGAAACCTGGTGCGCTCGACTCGCCTTCGGCGATCCAGGACACCAGGCGTTACCTCGAGGATTTCGATCGGGTGCAGAAAACCGCGACGTCTGAACAGGACCTGTTCGATCAGATGACGAAGCTGTACCCGAATTGGGTAGCTAATCAGTCATGGTTGATGTTCGGATTCCCGGGGGCATAACTCGCATCGACCGATGGCGCGAATGTTTTCTCGCGTATCGATGCAGGTCCGAGGGAATCCTCCGACGGAGAGACGACACATGGATTGGAGACGGTTGCTTCAGTTTGCGCTCGCGGGCCGCAGCGACGTGGAGCAGTATGCCATCCTGCTGGTACGCGTATCGATCGGGCTGTTCTTCGCCATCTCCGGGGCAAACAAACTGTTTGTGGCCGGCGGCACGAAACCGGTTTACGACACGCTGGTTCAAGCCCATGTTCCATTTCCGCAACAGACAGCGTATTTCGTGGCGGGAGTCGAGTTCGTTTGCGGATCCCTGCTGACTGTGGGATTTCTTTCGAGCGCGGCCAGCGCGGCTTTGTTGATCGATATGACTGTTGCCACGCTAACCAACGCGATCTCGACCCTACCGAAAGGACTTTCGCCGCTAAGCTGGCTCGACGATTTCCTCTACCTTCCGGAAGTCCTGTACGTGCTCTTCTTTATATGGCTGATCTGCTCTGGTCCGGGAAGGTTCAGTGTCGATCACTGGCTCGCCGGGAAATTACTGGGGTGATCCGTTTACGAATTCAGGTATGCGCAGGGGTGGCCGACTGTCGTGGCAGAAAGTTCATCCGCCGCGGCGAACGATTTCGAAAAATCGTGTCTGAAAGACAAGTTCATTCTGGAGCATCAATCGATGAACAGAAAAAATTCCAAGGTTGATCGCGTTTTGCGCCAAGCCACGAAATGGCGGGAAGAATTCGAGAAGTTGAGGGCGATCGTTCTCGATTGTGACTTAACTGAAGACTTGAAGTGGCAGCAGCCTTGTTACTCGCTTGAAGGAAAGAACGTGGTTTTGATTCACGGATTCAAGGAATACTGCGCCTTGTTGTTTTTCAAGGGCGCATTGGTGAAGGATCAGAGGCGGATTCTCATCCAACAAACGGAGAATGTGCAGGCGGCGCGGCAGATCCGGTTCACGAATGTGCGGGAAATCGTCGAGATGGAATCCATCTTGAAAGCCTATATTCGCGAAGCCATCGAGGTGGAGAAAGCCGGATTGAAAGTGAAGCTAAAGAAGACATCAGACTTCAAGATCCCTGCGGAATTTCAAAAGAAACTGAAGGAAAACCCTGCGTTGAAAACTGCTTTTGCCGGATTGACGCCCGGACGACAGCGAGGCTACATCTTCTATTTTTCTCAGCCCAAACAGGCCGCGACCCGGGAAGCACGGGTGGAAAAGTGTATGCAGCAAATTCTTAATGGGAAGGGACTCGACGATTAGCCGCATGTCAGCCCGCGAAGGAAATGACAAATAGGAGAACCATAACTCTGCACATGGTCGCGAGCCTGGATGGTTTCATCGCGAAGAAGGACAATAGCGTCTCCTGGCTGGAAAGCGGAAGCGTATACGAGGCCGGCGTCTCCATTTCGGAGGAAGAAGCTGCGGCCTTTCTCAAAACGATTGACTGTTACGTGCTCGGTTCGCGCACATATGAGCACGCGGTCGAACTCGGCTGGCCGTACGGGGATACGCCCGTCGTCGTGGTGAGCAGCAGGGAACTATTGCCGGCGAGGAAGAGCGTCGAGGTCTATTCGGGCGATCTCAAGACATTAGTTGATGTGAAACTCGCGCCTCGATATCGAAGCATCTGGCTTGTCGGCGGAGCCATGTTGTGCCGGCGTTTTCTCGAACTGGGATTGGTGGATGAAATCAAGTTGACGATTGCGCCGATTCTGCTGGGCGAAGGACTGCGGCTATTTGATGGTTCGTTGGCGGAGAAGAGATGGAATTTGAAGGACGTGGTCGCTTACAAGAACGGCTTTATTGAGCTATCGTACTCCGCCGCGACGGCGTGAGCTGTCCGCGGGTCGTAACGACCCCTGCCTCGAAGGCTGTTTTCGTTCCACGCGCTGGTTTGCTTGGGAATCTATCAGCGGACTGTCATTTCTCCGGTTCCCAGCCTTCCGGCAGGATATCGAATGCGAGCGTGTCGCGATAGGCGAACTGATTTCCCTCGATGACTGCGACGGGCGTGAGCATGTGCCAGATGCGATCGTCGTCAAAGATGTAACACTCGCCCGGCTCGTGCATGATGAAGCGGTCGATCTCATGCTTGTCATTGTCGGTGATGACGACTTCGCCGCCCTCGGCGCCGCAGCGGCCCAACAGATGCGTGGCGATATATTTTTCGCCGTCTTTATGCAGGCCTGGAGGACTGGTGTCGCAGGGACGGCCGGGAGTAGCTGTGAAGCGGATGACGTGCAGGTTCACCAAAAACTTCTTGCCCATCTCGGAGAGCGGAAGGTATTGCAGATGATAAGCAATCATTTTGCGAGTGCCAGCGGAGTCGGCGATCTCCCATGGAAGTGGAGCGTACTCGCGTGGCGTGCCGCCGATGGTCGGGTTGTATTTTTTTAGCTGTACGTAGGGCGTGGTCTCCTGGATTGGCCGGACGTTGACGCCGCCTTCGACGATCTCGGCGTGGAAGCGATTGAGGGAGCGAAAGCGATCACCGCCGTTGTAGTACTTGTCTTTTGGAAGGGACCAGGCGGCGTGGGAGAGAGTGTCGAGAGCGCGAGCGATGTCCACGTCAATTTTAAGCGGCTGGCGGCTAAAGCCGCGCTGGATGAGATCGGTTCGCAATTTGGTGTT
>JASHNX010000094.1 GCA_030041415.1 Candidatus Sulfotelmatobacter sp. | reverse complement strand
GCGACGATGCCAATGTGCAACATCCGGAATCAGTTCTTCAAAGGTGTTGCGAAAATTTGAATTGACTATAGCGGTCCTTCGACTGCTCCGGCAATTCGCTGCCCGAATCGACGGCTTCGCTCAGGATGACAACACACGTCGAGCTATCTCGCTGCCGCCGCATCGAACAAGTTCAGAAATTCGCACTTTTTGTCGGCGGGCAGAAACGAGGCTTCGAACGAATTGCGCGCCAGTTCGCGCATGTGTTCGTCGGTAAATCCAAACGTCTGCTGCGCGATCTGATATTCGCGCGCGAGCGTGGTTCCGAATATAGCCGGATCGTCGCTGTTGAGCGTAACCATGACGCCATGGTCGAAATAGCTTTTTGCAGGGTGATCGTTCAGATTGGGACAAAGCCCGGTACGCAGGTTGCTCGTGAGGCAGATCTCCACGGGAACCTGTCGCTGCGCAAGCTCTTCGACAAGATCGGGATCGTGAAATGCGCTAAGCCCATGTCCGATGCGCTCGGCCCGCAGATTCAACGCGCCCCAAACCGATTCCGGTGATCCCGTCTCGCCAGCATGGGCTGTGAGTCTCATGCCATGGTCGGCGGCCCAGGCATAGCAATCACGAAAAAGCTCCGGCGGCCCTTTCTGCTCATCGCCGCCGATGCCGACCCCAACCACGCCGCGGTCGCTATATCGAACAGCCAACTCAAATACTGCCTGTGCCGCTTCCGCGCCAAACTGCCGGACAGCATCGAAAATCCAAAGAAGCGAAACGCCGAAATCGCGCTCGCCGCGCAAACGGCCGCGATCAAGCCCTTCGAAAATCGCCTCAAAATTCTGCTTCCGCCAAAGGCAAACTCCCACCGAGACGTACACTTCGGCGTGCAGAACATTTTCTTCTTTCAGGCGCTGCATCAGGCGGTAGGTGATGAGTTCGTAATCCTCCGGGGAGCGTAGGTGTTCAGTAATGTTTTTAAAGGCGAGCAGAAATCCGGAAAAATCTTCGTAACGATATAGGGACTCTATTTCGGCAGCGGTGACATGCTCACCACGCCGCTGCCGCAATTCGAGCAGCGTAGCCGGTTCAATTGAGCCTTCCAGGTGCAGATGCAATTCGGCCTTGGGCAGAAGGCGAAGAAAACTGCTCGGAGCGCGGCTAAACAGATTCGGCGCAGAAGTCACGATTCCCCGATTGTAGAGTCTTCGCGTGTTTTTTGCATGGAAAGCGCGATCGGTTTCTAAGATGCCTATGCCGGCGCGCGATGTCTCATACCGAATCTCGGCCATCTCAAGACGCATAGTTGGTAGAGAGCAATTCGATTCCTGAGCAGGCTATGCAACCGGAATTGTTGCAATCTGATTACTTTGGTTGCAAGCCATCTGCCAACTATTTGCGGCTTGCCTATTGCCAATCTGCCGGGGTTTCTCCTAGCATCATCAGGTGAAAGCCGGCCTGCGGGGTTGGTGATGGCGGGTCACCGATATTTGAACCAATGCAGAATGAACGGGAGCTCGACTCGAACTAGGATCCGGTGTGCGATGCTGCGCCATGCGCAGATGCCTAAAGGGTCTCGGCGGGCGCCCAACGTCTACCGACGGGTTCATTCTCGGCCCCGTCACACGGCTGAGTGGGTCGGCTTGATCGTTTGCGACTGCTGAAGTTGTAAATTTGGGCTGATCGTTGATTGAACACCGATCCTGATCGGCCAAGTTTGGATTAGCCAACGAATTTGGCGATCATTTCGGCCCCTCACTTACTTCCTGCTACACTGGGCTCGTAGCAAATTCCCGGTTCCGCGCATCTAATCATTCGTGTATCCCCAATTACTGCATTTCGGTAAGTTCTTTCTTCCAACCTACGGCTTTCTCGTTTCCATGGGAGTTCTCCTCGGCCTCTGGGTCAGTGTGCGTAATTCTGAGCGCCTGGGCATCAATGGCGAAAAGGCCTGGAATCTGGGAATCCTGGTCGTACTCTGCGGGATCGCCGGGGCCAAGGTGCTGTACGTAATTAACGAATGGAGCTATTACTCGACGCATTTGTCTGAGATCTTCAGCATAACCACATTGCAGGCGGGAGGGGTGTTTTCCGGCGGATTGCTGGCCGCATTCGTCGCGGCCTGGTGGTATGTACGGCGGAATCACATGCCGCCGCTAGGAACCTGCGATGCATTTGCGCCCGGCCTCGCGCTGGGCCATGCAATTGGACGCATTGGATGCTTTGCTGCCGGCTGTTGTTATGGCAAAGAAACCCACCACTGGTGGGGCGTAACGTTTCACAATCCGCTGGCGAACCAGATCACGGGCACTCCACTGAACGTGCCGCTCGAACCGACGCAGTTGTTCGAGTCCGCGGTGGAATTCGCCAATTTCATTTTCCTCATGTGGCTGCTCAAACGCCGCAAATTCGATGGCCAGATCTTCGGCGCATTCATGTTCATCTACGGCGTGGCACGATTCTTCCTCGAATTCATCCGCGACGATCCTGGCCGGGGCTCCGTCTTCGGCGGTGCGATGTCTGGAACGCAATTGATCGCGCTCGGATTAGTCATCGCCGGAGGAATCATCTGGTGGCTACGGCCAGGTGCGAAAGCCCTGCCGGCACGCTCGCCTGCCCAACAGTCCGCGCGCTAGGAGATTTCCTCTAAACTGCTCTAGTGTTACCCTTGTGCGGATGGGAGAGATCACACGCCGCCGCTTTGGCCAGACCCTTGCCGGAACTGCTGCCGCCGCGCTGGCTGGCGCAACATTCCCAAAGGTCGCATGGTCACAAAGGCCAAGCCTGCTGCGCTTTCCCAATAACTTCATGTGGGGCTGCGCAACCGCCGCTTATCAGATCGAGGGCGCGGTCACTGAAGATGGCCGTAAGCCATCAATCTGGGATACTTTTTCTCACACCCCGGGCAAGACCTTCGAAGGGCAAACCGGCGACATCGCAGACGACTCATACCATCTCTACAAAGAAGATATCGCGCTGCTCAAGAATCTGGGCGCGAAGTGCTACCGGTTCTCAATTTCGTGGCCGCGTGTGTTTCCGGACGGCACCGGCCAGCCGAATCCGAAGGGCCTCGATTACTACCAGCGCGTGGTGGACGAACTACTCAAGAACGGAATCGAGCCTTATATCACGCTATTCCATTGGGACCTGCCGCAAGCTTTACCGGGAGGCTGGCAATCGCGCGACACTGCGAAAGCATTCGGGGACTATGCAGCATATATTTCGCGCCACCTCTCGGACCGCGTGAGTCATTTCTTTACCACCAACGAGTTCGGCTGCTTCACTGATGATGGTTATAAGGACGGAAGTTTCGCACCCGGTCTGAAGCTGTCCGATGCTGAAGTCAACCAGCTTCGACATCACGCCATACTGGCGCACGGCATGGGCGTGCAGGCCATACGGGCCAATGCAAAAAGCGGCACGCAGGTCGGCCTCGCGGAAAATGCCACTGTCTATGTTCCGGTAATCGAGGAGGCTGAACAGATCGGGGCCGCTCGACGCGCCACGCGGGATGGCAACGCGCAATTTCTCACCGCGATCATGGAGGGCAAATACCCGGACAGCTACTTGCAAGGCGAAGGCGCGAATGCTCCCAAAATACAAGCCGGAGACATGAAGATCATCGGCAGCCCGCTCGATTTCGTCGGACTGAACGTCTACACACCCGAATATGTGCGGGCTGACTCTTCGCCCGCGGGCTACGTAGTCGAGAAACGGCAGGCTTCGTATCCGCGCATGGCGTCCGACTGGCTTTACATCGGCCCGGAAGTTATCTACTGGGCGGTGCGCAACGTGAGCGATATCTGGAAGCCGCGTGCGCTTTACATAACGGAGAACGGTTGCTCTGCCGACGATGTGATTAATTCCGACGGACGCATTGAAGATACCGACCGCGTCATGTATTTGCGCAACCATCTGACGCAGCTTCATCGAGCAGCATCGGAGGGCTATCCGATCAAAGGATATTTTCTCTGGAGCCTGATGGATAACTTCGAATGGGCCGACGGTTACGGCAAACGCTTTGGCCTTCACTATGTGGATTTCAAGACGCAAAAGCGGACGCCCAAGCTCAGCGCACAGTGGTATACGGAAGTGATCGAGAAAAATGCAGTCGAGTGAGAAGCTGACGTGAATTAGGATGGCATTTCCGGAACATCGAGGAGCGTGGGCCTCGGAAATATCGCGAAAATTCACTGCGATCCAGCTCGTCAAGTTCGGTCACGCGTTGGAATTTTATCGCTTATGAGATCAAGGGCCATGACTTTCGGGGTAGGTTGGTATTTCTTGCCAGTCCTGATCCTTGGCCTGCTCAACAACCACCAGGCGTATGCCGAGTGCCCTGTCAACTCGGTCGTCGTGAAGGGAAGAGTAGAGAATCCTCCCGAAAATGCGCGGGTTCGCGCGCAACTGGTCTACCCGGACCACCGCGGGGGCGATGTTGGTGAAGTTATCTTAGAAGGCGCAGATTTCACCCTTCCGATTGAATTCCTCACCCAAAGCCGCAAGCCCATACTCATCGGCTCGCTTGGTGAGAAATGCAATCGCAAGCCAGAAACTGTGATCGTAACGTTAGTAGGGAGCGATCCGGCCCGTGAGTATGACCGCGTTTCCCTCGAACTAGCGGCAGATTTCAAAAAAACCGATTCGGGCGCGTACACTGTTCGATCAGAGGTTACCCTGAAGGCCCCGAAATGATTCTTCCAGGCGGTTCGCCGGGTGCACGTTGCTCACGAATTCTCACACGCGAATTTTGGTCGAAGCGGAAAACGCCGGGAAGCGCCTCGATCAGTTTCTCGCCCTCCGACTGGATCAGATCAGCCGGGCTCGCATCCAGCAGCTAATCTCCGCGCAAAAAGTTCTGGTTGATGGCGCCTCCGTTAAGGCCTCTTTTAAACTTCGCGGCGGCGAGACCGTTACTATCCTTGGTAAACCCCAACCTCCGCCCGTCAAGGCCGTGGCTGAGGATATTCCTCTAGACATTGTCTATGAAGACGACGATCTCGCCGTCATCAACAAGCCTGCGGGAATGATGGTCCACGCCGGCGCAGGCGTGACCGACGATGCGCAACATCGCAGCACGCTAGTCAATGCGTTGCTCTATCACCTGAAGAGTTTGTCGGGCGTTGGTGGAGAACTGCGGCCGGGAATTGTGCATCGCCTCGATAAGGAGACCAGTGGGCTGATCGTCGTGGCGAAGAATGACGAGGCGCATCGCAAACTGAGCGAGCAATTTGCCGCGCGCGAAGTGAAGAAGAAATACCTGGCGCTGGTACATGGATGGGTGAAAAAGGAGTCCGGCACCATTAACCAAAGTATCAGCCGCGATCGCATTCGGCGCGTCCGCATGACCACGCGCCTGGCCGGTGGCAGAACAGCAGTAACGCATTACCGTCTGCTACGCCGCCTTGAAACCGGGTTTGGTAAATTTACCTTTCTCGAGGTAAAGATCGATACCGGACGCACCCACCAGATTCGGGTTCACATGGCCTCCATGGGACACCCTGTTGTGGGCGATAAGGTTTACGGAGCGCCGGGTGAAATACGGCAAAATCTGAACTATCCGCTTCGCGCTACTCTGGCGGGAAGCAAGATGTCCCACAGTTCGCTCAGCTTACCCCGAAATTTTCTGCATGCGGCCGAACTCGAATTCCGGCAACCGCGATCCGGAGGATTGATCGTGCTCAAGGCTGAACTTCCGCGAGAATTGCAGGATTTCCTCAAGAAACTCGATGGAGGCTGACTGCCGGAACAAAAACTCTACCCTGTATCGAGGGGGTATGGAACCGCGACGTTCGCCCCAATCGGGGCCAGCAGTTGCGGATATAATAGGCAGCAATGAGGTTGTTCTTCCGCAGAAGCATCTATTGGGGAGCGCTGTTCGGGTGCGCTGCAGTCTCGCTGGGACTGCCCCTCACCGCGATCTCGCAGTCGGATGCGCCGCCGCAAGCGGCTTCTCAGTCGGCCCAGGATGCGCATCAGGCGGTTTCGGAAAGGTCCTCAGCCAATTCGAGCGATCACGATTCGGGCACGGACGATGTGCCTCGAATTCGTATTGGCATTAACGAGGTCAACGTTGTCTTTACCGTGACCGACAAGCACGGCAAGCACATCACCGACTTGAAACAGAACGATTTTCGCATTGTCGACGATAGTAAGCCTCCAGCGGAAATCCGCAGCTTTCGGGCCGAGGCAAATCTGCCACTCCAGGTGGGTTTGCTCATCGATGCCAGTAACTCAGTGCGTGATCGATTCAAGTTCGAGCAGCAATCGGCGATTGAGTTTCTTAACCAGATTATTCGCCGGGGCTACGATCAGGCAATGGTGGTCGGGTTTGACGTTACTCCGGAAGTCACTCAGGACTTTACCGATGATGCCGAAAAGCTTGGGCATGGCGTCCGCGAATTGCGCCCCGGTGGAGGGACGGCGATGTATGACGCGCTCTACTTTGCCTGCCGTGACAAACTGCTCAAAGAACCCCAGAACGGCCCCACGCGCCGCGCCATTATTCTCTTGAGCGATGGCGAAGACAACCAGAGCCACGTCACTCGTGAAGAGGCCATTGAGATGGCGCAGCGCGCCGAAACTATCGTCTATACGATCAGCACCAACGTGAGCGGCACGAAGGGACCCGGAGACAAGGTGCTGGAGCGAATTGCGGATGCCACGGGCGGGCGCGCGTTTTTCCCCTTCCAGATTCGCGACGTTTCCAATGCATTCGGAGAGATTCAGGATGAACTGCGCAGTCAGTATGCTGTCTCCTACAAGCCGGCGGACTTCAAGGCAGACGGACACTTTCGCACGATTGAGATTGTCGCGCTCGACCGCAAGAATTTCCGCGTCCGCGCACGGCGCGGATATTTTGCGCCTGCGGCGCAGTAGTAGCGGTCAATTTTCCTTCATTGTTTTGGTTGTGAATCTCGTATAGCGAACTTTTTCCAGTAACCCTATGCCAGGATATTCGGGGACTCCGCTTCCGAAAAAATTGGGAATCAAGCCCGGCTTTCGCGTCTACTTGGCCAATGCGCCTTCGGACGTTCGCAGCGAATTAGGGGATGCCCTGGCGGAGTGCAATCTGCTCAAGCACCCCGATACCATCGACTTTGCGATGGTGTTCGCAAAATCGCGCGTGGAACTGTCGAAGCATTTAGGGCAACTCAACGAGATGCTAGCACCACCAGGAATGCTGTGGGCAAGCTGGCCGAAGAAAGCCTCGGGAGTGGAAACCGATCTGAACGAGAATGAAGTCCGCACAATCGGCCTGAATGCCGGTCTCGTGGACATCAAGGTCTGCGCCGTAACGGAGATCTGGTCCGGGCTGAAGTTCGTACGCCGCCTGAAAGATCGGTAAACGTCGCTACCGCCATCCAAGGGACCCGCCGGGTGGAAGGTCGATCATGCCGGTCTCCCTCTGAGCAATATGTGAGCAATAAACGAAACCGCAGCAAACAACAGCAGCAAGTGAATCAGCACGCCGGCAACATTGAACATTAGAAAGCACAAGCCCCATACAAAGAACAACAGGATTGCGATTGCGAAAAGTGGCCCGAATCTCATTTGTTTCTCCTGAACGACAGCTTGGACTTTACTTTACGAGCAAACTCCTCACAGCTAATGCTTCTTACTTCACCCAAGTGGCGGGCAAAATCGGCAGAACGCTGTAAATTGGGTGGTGCAGACATAGTAGAAAAGATCAGGAAGGGGAACCGATGGTACGAGTTGGGCTCATCGGGTTTGGGCTGGCAGGGCAGGCATTTCATGCGCCCGTAATTCGCGGCGTGCCAGGAATGGAGTTGGCATGCATTCTGGAGCGGCGCGGTTCGCGAGCGCAGGAGAAATATCCTCGGGTGAAGGTCGCTCGAAACCTGGATGAACTGCTATCCGATTCCACAATTCAGCTGTGTGTAATCGCGACGCCGAACGATTCTCATTTCGAATTGGGGCGCGCTTGCCTGTTGGCAGGACGCCATGTGGTGGTCGACAAGCCGTTTGCCCCGACCCTGGCTGAATCTGAACAACTGGTACGGCTTGCCGCTGAGCGCGCACGCCTGATTACGGTTTATCAGGATCGAAGATGGGACGGCGATTTCCGGACCGTGCAAAAAGTTGTCGCCTCGGGCAGGTTGGGAGAGATTGCCGAATATGAATGCCGCTACGACCGCTTTCGTTTGGAGCCAAAAGCAAATGCGTGGCGCGAACGGGCAGACCAGCCGGGAGCGGGTGTTCTTTTTGATCTCGGGCCGCATGTGACCGATCAGGCGCTCGTTCTTTTCGGCGAGCCGACATCGATTACGGCGTCCGCATTCTGCCAGCGCGAAACGTCGCAGGTCGACGACGCGTTTGATGTATGCCTCGAATATCCTTGGCTGCGCGCGATGGCTCGGGCCAGAATCGTCGCGTTTCAGCCAGGACCGCATTTTCTGATTCACGGGACTAAAGGATCGTTCGTGAAGTACGGAATGGATCCGCAGGAGCCGCGGCTGCGGGGAGCAAACGTTCCCGATGGAGTGGATTGGGGCGCGGACTGGGGCGAAGAACCAGAAGAGAATTGGGGAACCCTCAGCCTGGTCGGCAAGCCGAGCGAGAGAGTACAAACCGAGCGCGGCGATTACCGCGGTTTCTACGCCAACGTGAGGGACGCAATCGAGAAGAAATCCCCGCTTGCAGTCACACCTGAGCAGGCACTGCGAACCATGCGCGCCGTGATGCTGGCCCACAAGAGCAGCCGCGAGCGGCGAACGGTGAAGTGGAATGAAACTGTGGAATAACCTGCCTGTAGACAGGTTAATGGGCTTAAGAAAACTCTCGTCTTACAGGATAGTCCACGATGATCGCGCGGCCGTCTGTGAGAGCTGTTACGGAATGGCGGGCGTTCGCAGCTACGATAGCCACGAAACCTGGTTTCGCGATCTGTGGCGTGCCATCGATGGTGAGCTCCAGTTCACCCTCGATCACCTCATAAACTTCCTCTTCCGGATGGAAGTGCTCATGGATGCATGCCCCGCGAGTGAAATCATAGTGCGCAAACGTCATGTTCTGCGAGTGAAAGTACCGCCCGCGCCATCCCGGCAGGCGCTCGACGACCTTAAGTCTGTTGGTATCTATCAACGGCATTTTCCACGCCTACATCTTTCGCTTTCGCGCTTGGATAAACCGTCGCATCTTACATCCTACGACGGCAGGGGCGCGCCGCTTCGGGGCTTGCTTCCAGACCTTGCCGGCTGCAGCGAAAACGCCACCGCGCCACGCATTACTTTCTGGAAGGCGGTCTGGAACTGAGCCATTTCCTCATGGGTTCCTACGGTGATGCGCACGCAGCTCGGCATGATTGGCCAGATGCGGCCGATGTACACTTTCTGCTGCGCCATGGCGTCGATCACTTCCTTCCCCGGCCTCTTCGTATCAAGCAGAAAGAAATTTGCCTCTGAGGGGATATAGGAGTAGCCGTTGCGGTCGAGCCACTCGAACGTCGCTTGGCGGACGGTGTGATTGATTCGCTTTCGCTCCGCCACAATCTCAGAACCCTTAAGGCTGGCCGTCGCCCCAACCACCGCCGTGATTGGCATAAAGTTCCAACCGGCCGCGTCGGTCACTTGCTTCAGGAGATCAGGCCTGGCGATCGCGAGCCCGCAACGCAGGCCGGCCATGCCGTAGATTTTTGAGAATGTGCGAAGCAGAATGATGTCCTTTCCGGCCTTTACCAAATCGATGGTTGATCGAGCATCGCAGAAATGAATGTAGGCTTCGTCGACCATCACCACCGCACCACGCGGCTTGTTGTCGAGCAAATATTCAATATCTTCGTGCGGCGTAAGCGTACCGGTCGGATTGTTGGGAGAGCATATGTAGAACAATCCCGCGTCGGGCGCGGCGGCGATCATCGCCCGAACATCATGAGCATAAGTTCTGGTAAGCGGCACCTTAACGAGGCGAGCCTGCGATCTCTCGGCGGCGAACATCCCCGCTTCGTAGCCGGGGTCGGCAGTGACGTAGCTCTTCTGTGGCGAGGTAAACGCGATTACTCCGAAATGGAGTCCGGGAGTCGAGCCGGGAAACACCTGAACATAGTCACGATTCAGGCCTTCCTGTTGCGAAAAGATGTGTAAGAGATCGTCGGTCAGATTGTCGGAGTAACGTCCGCCTTGCGGAATAATCGCGGCAATCGCTTCACGCGCCGGCCGGCTGGGGCCGAGTGGATTTTCGTTGGAATCAATAAAGACAGCGTCCGACGTATACGGGCGATGGACTGCCGCAGCCGCGGCAAGCAATGGTTCGGTCAGAAAAGGAATAGCCGCAGTAGCAGCGGCTGAGGCTTGTAGAAACGAGCGGCGAGAAAAATGCGAAAACGACGAGAGATTTCTATCCGGCATGAACGCCTCCCGCACAGCGTTAGGTGTGACAGGAAACCATTGTAACAATGGATCGTCTTCTGTCGATCAACAACCACTGGCGTCGGGACTTGCCGATCGCAGGACTTTGCGATCTGCTCGCCGCTACTGTTTTTGATCCATGGTGATGCCTTGCTGACCGGGCTGCTTTTCTGCCTTGGCTTTCTTGGTGGCCAAGGTTTCGTCCACCCAATGGTCGGCCGTCTTCAGATCCTGCTGCCGGGCATCGAGGTCGTCGCATTCTACGTCGGCCTTTTCGCGATACATAAGGTTTAGGTAGGCCATGGCATCGTCATAATCGGAACGGAGCTGAATCGCCTTATTCAGATTCTCAATGCCTTCGTCGATCAGCGGCTCATTCTTGGCTTTCAGCTCTTCGCAAACCTTCTTCTGATCCTTGTTCTTTGCACTCAACTCCTCGTCCGGCTTCAACCCGAGCTTGGCTCGCTCTTCCATGCGCGGTTGATAGCAAGCCGTCCAATCGATGACACCAACGGAGTAATAGGGCTCAGGATCGTTCGGATCGAGGTCAGCCGCCATACGGTAATACTTCTTGGCGTCATCGAACTTCTTCATGTTGAGATACAGATAAGCAATGCCCTTCGCCGCGTTTACTTTCTGGTCGCGCGCCGGATTCATCTCCAGCACCGACTGATATTGCTTGATAGCCTCTTCCGCCATCTTGTTATTGTCGGGCGTATCTGCGCCCGGGATGTATTGCTGAGCATAGGCGGTGGCTAGATACATCTTGGCATTGATCAGGCTGGGATCCAGAGCCGTGGCGTGCTGGAAATCATCGATCGCCTCCTCGTACTTGGCGTTCTTGTAAGCGGTCACGCCCTTGTTCAGCTGATCGCGCGCGCGCAGTTTGTTGCAGCCCACGGCAGAAAAAAGCGCTAGCGCAGCGGCCGCCAGTGTGAGCAGACGAATAGATTTATTCATTGCGATATAAGTCTCCCTTGCCAGAGCATCCTAGGCCCAGAGACAGCAAGTTGACAAGCGCTGCCCAACCATTCTTTGGCGGAAACGGCACGGGACTCTCGCCCCCGTGCGCCATCGGAATGCAACGCGCCAGATACAGGCGCGGCCCTGAAATTTGAAACTTAGAACCTTGTTTAGTTGCCGGACTCGATCTTCGCGGTAATCAGGCCGACCTTATCGACGCCTGCAGCGTGCGCGATGTCGATCACATTCGCCACATCGGCGAACGGAATCGGGTCATCCGCCTTCACGAACATGACTTTCTCGGCACGGGTCTTATAGATGTCAGCCAAGCGCCCTTGCAGATTGTCCCAAGTCGCGTCTTCCTGGTTGATCTTGAGTCCAGGGTCCTGTCCGCCGCCTCGATCAATCAACTGAACCACAATCGTACGATCGGGCTGGGTATTCTTCGGCTGATTTGGCGGAGGCGGCTGAGGAACCAGCGCGTCCAGGCCTTTGGGTGTCAAGGGCGTGATCACCATGAAAATGATCAGCAGCACCAGCAATACGTCGATCAGCGGAGTAACGTTAATGTTTGCGCTTTGGCCCCCGCTTGGGCCAACGGCCATTCCCATAATCGATCTCCTTTATTCCCCGCCAGCCTTTACGGGCGGCGCGTTCGGAGCAGTCTTTCTTTGTTCGGTCAGCAAGCCGAGATCATCGACTCCCGCGGCGCGAACGGCATCAACCACTTGCACTACATTGCCGTAGTGAGCGCGCGCATCGGCCTTCACATAGACTCGCTTGTCGGTCCGGTTCGTGAGACGGTCTTTGACTTTCT
Source organism: Candidatus Sulfotelmatobacter sp. (assembly GCA_030041415.1). Lineage (GTDB taxonomy): Bacteria > Acidobacteriota > Terriglobia > Terriglobales > Acidobacteriaceae > Sulfotelmatobacter. Next base: position 57,302 of record JASHNX010000094.1, on the reverse strand, counting down.
CCGTCAGCGAATCTGGCGACGTTTTATCCGCCCCGAAAAACACATCCCCATTCTTCATCACCGAAACCAGCAGAGCATCTTCCTTATCCGCGTCCTGCATAGGCGTCGGGTTATTTACTTTGGCCATGTCCACGCTGATGCCTTTTTGCAACATGGGCGTGATGACCATAAAAATGATCAGCAGCACCAACATCACATCCACCATTGGCGTGACGTTGATGTCGGAGTTGACCTTTGCGCCTTCGTTGCGCTTGGCTAATGACATATTTCGATCTCCCGTACTCCCTTCACGATTCGCGGTCTCAAAGCTCCGAGCAAGTTGGGAAGCCCGGCGCCGGCCAAAGCCAACGCCGGATCAGCAACTCACTGCGGACCTTAGGTTCAACCTACGACCGGCGAACGTCCCGCCGCTTCAGGAAGTAATCGATCAGCTCGCTTGATGAGTTATCCATCTCCACATCAAACGCTTCCACGCGGCCGGTGAGGTAGTTGAACATCATGACGGCCGGGATGGCCACCAACAGCCCGAAAGCCGTGGTCACGAGTGCTTCCGAAATTCCGCCGGCGACGGCGCCCAGACCGGTTGCCTTCTGCTCTGAAATTCCTTTGAAGGCGTTCAGAATGCCCATCACCGTTCCAAACAGGCCGACGAACGGCGCTGTTGAACCGATCGTGGCCAGACCGCCCAAGCCGCGCTTCAGTTCGGCATGGACAATGGCTTCGGTCCGCTCCAAGGCGCGCTTGGAAGCTTCAATAGTCTCGCCGGGGATAGCCCCAGGGCTATCCTGGTGAGCCTTGAACTCCATCAGGCCGGCGGTGACAACCTTGGCCAGGTGGCTTTTCTTATTGCGCTCGGCGACCTTAATGGCCTCATCAATCCGGCCGTCGCGCAGAGCGCCTGCCACAGCGGGCGCGAAAGCGCGTGACTGTTTGCGTGCCGCGTTGTATGCCATCCAGCGATCGATCATGACGCCGATCGACCAGCCCGACATAATAAACAGGATGATGACCACGATTTTCGCGACGATTCCCATCTGGTGCCATAGCGAAATTGGGTCCCATCCCACCGCGCCGCCCTCTTGCACAATCCAGGCGGCAACCTTGGGAACATGACTGACGATTGCTGCTGCTGCGAAGTTAGCCAACATGAGTTGCTTTGCCTCCTCGAACTTCCTTACTCACTTTGATGCGAAATTAAAGCTTGCCGCAAGATCTTCCGCAGAAAGCTATACAAACGACTCTGACGGGTCTAACCGCCCGAGAGGGTAAAATTCACCTGTACTTCCGTATCCACCTCCACCGGTTCGCCGTTCAGCAAGTATGGTTTGTACCTCCACTGCCGGACCGCTTCGATGGCCGCGGGGGCAAGCATTGGATGTCCGCTAACCAGTTGCAAGTTTTCAATGGAACCATCCTTGCTGATGACGGCATGCAAAACCACCGTCCCCTGAATGCGCGCTTGGCGTGCCAGAGGCGGATACGTCGGATTCACTTTGCGAATCAGCAATCCTTGAGAAACGCCTTGCGACACACGCACGCGCTGCGGAGCTGCGACCTTAGGGACGGCTACCGGCGTAGAGCTGATAATGCCACCGATTACGCCACCCATCTGCCCGCCGGGAATACCGCCGGGAACACCACCGACTACGCCTGCCGATGCCATCGCTGGCGGAGCCTCATCTTCCTTGATCATCTGAACTTTTTGCGGAATCTTCGTCGGGGTACGGAGGGCGCCGTTCACAATGTCAGTCTGAATCTGCCTCACGACGTGGACGGGAGCGGCTGCAGGTGGAGGCGGAGGTGGCGGTGGTGGTGGAGCAACCAGGAAGGTCATCAGTTGTTGCTTGGGCAATGCTTCTGTGAAGATAAGAGGCATGAGCACCATGACGCCAATCGCCAGTATCTCCAGAAAAATAGCGAAGGTCGTGGTTCGTCCTCGCTTGGTCTTTAACCGCCCACCGGACTCCAGAAGGCTATCTTCAAACATGATATTTCTCCCGCTTTAGAGCTTACGTCCGTTTAGACACCGGTCGCGCCCTGTTTGCTCCCAGATTCGGCACCCCGAATTAGAGGGTTCCAACCACCGGCGCTGCATCAAGAAGCATTTAGTCAACATCGTGCAAACAAGGGCTTAACACATGGTCCGATACGGAAAAATAGGGGCGACTACCGAGCCCGCACCGGCATTGCAACCGCCCGCTTGCCTTTCGAAATTCTCCAATCTTGATAGGCCACCAGAATCGGCGCGGCGATCGCGATCGACGAATACGTACCGATTAGAATACCGATTACCAGCGCGAGGCTGAATCCACGAAGCACCTCACCACCAAATAAGTAGAGAGCCAGTACAGTAAGGAAGGTTAGCCCCGCTGTCAAGATCGTTCTGCTAAGCGTTTGATTAATACTGCGGTTGACGATGTCCGCCAACTTTTCGCGCCGCATCAGCTTGATATTCTCTCGGATTCGGTCGAAAACCACGATCGTGTCGTTATTGGAGTAGCCGATCAGGGTCAGAATGGCCGCAATGACGGTCAGCGAGATGTCTTTATTGAGGAGTGAAAAGGCTCCAACCGTGATCAGGGTATCGTGGAATACAGTGACTACGGCGGCAATGCCATAGATCCACTCGAAACGAAAACCCAGATAGACCAACATTCCAGCCAGGGAATAGATGGTCGCCAGCAGCGCCTGCTTACGCAACTGCGCTCCGACCTGGGGGCCGACGATTTCAACGTTGCGCACCCCGAAGTCGGAGAGGAAGAAGCCATCGGGCAATGAGGACAACACGCCAGGATCGACCTGGCTCTTCAACTGATCAAAGGAATTGAATACCCCGCCGAGAACTTTGTCGCGCGTGTTCACGATGCCCGTAGCCTGCTGCGTGTACTTTTGGTCGGCATCCGAGCCAAGGTGCATGGGGTCCTTATCCATCAGGTAATTCTTAATTGTCAGGAAGGACGCGTTGTTCAAGTCCTGTTTGCCGCTGGGGGTGTCTGTTTCGAGCGCACCGATGATGCGTGTCTTACCGCGATCAAGGGCCTGTTCGCTGGTTTCCTGCACATCGAGATCGATGAGGACTTCATTATCGGAGGGGAGATCGTAGCGCTGAATCTTGGCATTGTGTAGCCCGGCGTGATCCATGGCTGAGCGCAGGGCGTTGTCATTGGGAGTGTGCGAAAACTTCACATAGACCAGAGTCCCGCCTCGGAAGTCGACGCCGTAAGGAATATGGTGCCAAAACAGCATCGAGAAAACACCGGCTACGCTGAACACAAGCGAAAAGGCGAGGAAGTACCACTTCTTGCCAAGAAAATCGTAGTTTGGATTATGAAAAAACTCCACCTGTATTGCCCCTTATCAGTTCGAGTCAGTTCGACTGATTGAGTAATTGGGAAATTGGGTATCGGTTCAATTACCCGTCACCAAACTTACCCAATTCTTTAAATGCTCAACGCTTCACCGCGCTGCTTGCGGCTCAACACCCAATCAAAAATTACGCGCGAAACAAAAACAGCCGTGAACAGATTTGCCAACAGACCGAAGGTGAGCGTCACGGCAAAACCCTTCACCGGTCCGGTTCCGAAGATAAACAAGATTGCCGCCGAAACAATCGTAGTCACATGCGTATCAACGATGGTGATCCATGCGTGGCTGAAACCCTGATCCACGGCCGAAGGGGGGGTTTTGCCGTTGCGCAACTCCTCACGAATGCGCTCAAAAATCAGGACGTTCGAGTCTACGCCCATACCGACGGTCAGAATCACTCCGGCGATTCCAGGTAGGGTGAGCACGGCTTCGAAATAACCCATGAATCCCAGAAGAATGATGAGGTTCAGAAGCAACGCAACATCTGCATTAATTCCCGCTGCGCGGTAATAAATCAGCATGAACATCAAAACCGCCAGCATGCCAATGATGGCCGCCGTTACACCGTGCCGAATCGAGTCGCTGCCCAGCGAGGGTCCGACAGTTCGCTCTTCGAGATACTTGATACCGGCGGGCAATGCGCCCGAACGCAGGATCATAGAAAGATCCTTGGCCTGTTGCTCGCTCATGCTGCCGCCGCTGATCTCCCCGCTATCGCGGATGGCCTCTTTGATATTTGCAACTTCCTGCACTTTGTTATCGAGCACGACCGCCAGACTGTCGCCAACGTGGTTCGAAGTGAAGTCGAAGAAGCGCTGACCACCTTCACCGGTCAGTTCGAAACGCACGTTAGGCTGGCCGTTCTGATCGGTACTGGGCTGGGCGTCTCGCAAGTCTTTGCCTCTTACGGCGGAAACTCGAGATAGCAGATACCACGCCTGTTCGCCTGGAGCCGCGCCGGGCGCCCCGTGCCCCGGCAAGAGTATGGCATCCGGCGGCAGAACCCCGCCCTTATCTTGCAGCGCGGCCTCTTCGCTGGGGTAAGGGCCGCCCAAAACCTGCTTGATCTCAAGCATGGCAGTGGACTGCATGATGTCTTTCACGCGGCCTGGGTCGTCGACCCCGGGCAATTGCACCAAAATCTGGTACTGGCCGAGTCCGTGCTCCTGGATTGTCGGCTCACTGACGCCAAGAGCATCAATGCGGTTTCGGATTGTCTCGATGGCCTGCGTGACCGCCTTGTTCTTAAGATCGGCCAGCATTTGCGGTTTCATCGTGAGGGTCCAGGAATTATCCGCGCCCGAGCTGAGGTCATACTCCGCAAGGCGTTCGGAAGCAATATCCAGCAGATCTTTGCGCGCCTCCGGCGAGACGCCTTTGATCACGATCCTGTCTGGGGCGTTGGCCGGATCAGGCTTGGAGATATCGGCGAAGGCGATCTTACGCTTGTTGAGCTGCTCCTTGAGGATCTCCACGGCATTATCGGAATCGACATTGACCGCATCATTCACCTGCACCTGCAGGATCAGGTGCGTACCGCCTTTCAGATCAAGACCGAGGTGAATGCGGTTCGTGATCGCGGCGAGCAGCCCTCCGCCGGAAAGGCTCTGGGGGATGCCAAAAATTCCATACAAAAAGACGAGCAAGGTTCCGACAATGAGTGCGACTTTCCAGCCGAAATCTTTATTCATAGCGAAACCAATTCCTGATCAAAGGGACTGTCGATAGTTAAGATGCTGCTTTGGTTTTGACTTCTTCTTCGCCGGTCGTCACCTGGGTAACCGACGCCTTAGTCACTTCCACCCGGAGATTATCGGGAGGTACGCGCAAGTACACCGAATCGTCCTTCAGGGCTACGATGGTTCCCCGCAGTCCGCCGCTGGTCACGATTTTGTCGCCGGTCTTCAGCGCATCCAGCATGGCATGCCATTTCTTCTGGCGGCGCTGCTGCGGAAGAATCATGACCAGATATAAGATGCCGAACAAAAAGATGAACAGCACCGCACCTGCGAGAAGCCCCATGCCACCGCTTGCCTGAATAGCTAAGAAAGATTGCATATTCGTCGAGTACACTCACTCGCGCAGATTCGCCTCAAGCGTAACCGTCCCGGGAATTTCATGCATCCTGGGCACGATCCGTTTCCGGAAGATCAGCAGGCGCTGCTCCGCAAACCCCTGCTCCCCTCCTGCAAGACAACAGCCCTGTCATTTCGCGACGGGAGTGCCGATCGATTCTGGCCGGATCATTTACTGCTCAGGCTTGAATCCGGGAAGGTCCTTCAGCGAGGTCACGGTTTTGGTCGAGACCAAACCTCGGAGATAAAACGCGACTCTTCCCCAAGTTGAATAGAATGACGTACCCGCCGCATAGTGTCAAGGTAGAAACTCAGGTTGTGCAGCGTGTTCAAAACCTGAGCTAATATTTCTCCCGCCGCGTAGAGGTGTCGCAAATACGCGCGAGAATAACTCCGACAAACCAAGCATCCGCAATTTCGATCCAGCGGCCCTTCGTCTTCAGTATACCGCGCCTGCTTGATGGAAATCTTGCCTTCAGAGGTAAAGAGCAGGCCGTGCCGGGCAGCGCGCGTGGGCAGGACACAATCCATCATGTCGATGCCGAGATTGGAGTATTCAACAATTTCTTCAGGGGTGCCCACACCCATCAGATAGCGCGGCTTGTCTTTCGGCAAGTATTGAAGCGTCGCTTCTACCACTTCGCGGGTGCGTTCACGCGGCTCGCCGACGCTGAGCCCTCCGATGGCGTAACCGGGGAAGTCGATCTCGATGGTGCGTTCCGCTGATTCTTTTCGCAGCTCCAAGTCCATACCACCCTGCACGATGCCGAAGAGGGATTGAGTGTTGCGGCCACTTTCGCCCGCGAATCTCCAAGGCGTCTCATGCTTATGCTCTTCGAAGTATTTCTTGCTGCGCGCAGCCCAGCGCAGCGTCAACTCCATCGATTCGCGAGCTCGGGCTCGATCCGCCGGATATTCCGTACACTCATCGAACGCCATAATGATGTCGGCGCCGAGCCCGATCTGGGCCTCAATAGCGCTCTCCGGCGTAAAGAAATGCGAGGAGCCATCAAGGTGAGATCGAAAAGTCACGCCTTCCTCGGTGACCTTGCGGAGTTCGTTCAAACTGAATACCTGAAATCCGCCGGAATCGGTAAGAATCGCTCGAGGCCATGCCATGAAATCATGCAGTCCGCCGAATCGGCGCACAATTTCAACTCCCGGCCGAAGATACAGGTGATATGTATTGCTGAGAAGAATCTGAACGCCGAGTTCTTCGAGTAAGTCCTGCGGAACACCCTTGACTGTTGCGGCAGTGCCTACGGGCATAAACACGGGCGTTTCAATCACACCATGATGCGTGACCAAACGGCCGGAGCGAGCATTTCCGTGGCGAGCATCGACATGAAACTGAATGGCCATAAGGAATTTGTTTGGGATTGTAAATGGGCCACGTAGCAACTGTTACCGTCAGCGCCCTAAAAACCAGGATCGTGACTTTCGGGCCGAATGATTCACTTTGCCGGATCGAGCGTGATCGTCTCCGCCAGCACTTGGCCAGAGTCGACGATGAGCCTGCCAATCGCGACAGGAAGCTTGAACCTTCGCGGCCCGGCGCTGCCGGGATTGAAATACAGAACTCCATCGCGTATTTCCTGCCTGGGAATGTGGCTGTGCCCAGAAATTACTACGCTGAATCCCGCGGTCCTTGGATTGAGATCCAGCTTGACCAGGTCATGCAGCACGTAAATTAAAACTCCACCGATCTCGACCACTTCCGTTTCCGCGAGCTTTTGTGCCCATACCCCTTTATCGACGTTGCCGCGCACCGCCGTGAGCGGGGCGATTGCAGAAATATCTGTAAGAATCCCCCGGGCCCCTACATCGCCTGCATGAATGATATGTTCCGCTCCTTGGAGACCTCTAATTGCCTCCGGCCGCAGTAAACCGTGCGTGTCGGAGATGACGCCAATCGTAATGGAGGGCATTGGACCGGTAGGAGTCTATTTGTGGCCAGGTTTCAGCGGGCTCGCATGACTCGGCTCGTAGATTCCGATTTTCCCGCCACCGGGGAGCGTGAAGCTGGCAACTTTTCCCCAGCGCTGCTGAGTAATCTCCGATACTTTCACTTTTTTTGACTTCAGCTCCCTCCGCGTTGCCTCAATGTTATCGCACATGAGGTAAAGCTCGTGACGATCGTTGCTTTCGGAATCGTGGACCGCAGCCTCTGCGGGAGGCAGGGCGAAGATCAGCCAGCCATGGCCTGCATCAACGGAGGAGAATTTCAAAACGTCGCGAAAAAACGCGCGGTCCGATCCGGCATTCTTGCTGTAGATAACGACGTGCGCACCGTTGATCACGCTTGCACCTCGCCGTGCAAATTGAACGCTTACTGCTTCGCGATCATCTTCTTCGTAAATTTGCCGACGCTCACCACGGCGCGGCCCACAGTGCCACGTCCGATTTCCTGACAATCGTCTTTCGCGGTCACACGCAAAGCATAGAAACGGCCATCAAATGATTCCAACACCGCCTCGGCCTTGATCTGCGCTCCGATACTACTGGCCGCGCGATGCTCAACGTTGATCGACGTTCCCACCGTGATTTCGTCGCCTTCGCAATAGGGATGAAGGGCATGAAACGCTGCCGTCTCCATCAGGCGAATCATGTCGGGGGTGGAGTAGACGGGCGGCAAATCGGGATGATGCGCCGTCAGGGTGTGCTTGAACTCGACTCTCTCCTGCGCCTTGCCGCGCGCACCGATGGGTATAGGTTTCGCCATTCTTGCCCGAAGCAGAAGCGAACAGGCAACTTAATTTTTCAAATCAAAAATCGCGATGCCTTGAAAATGCCCCAGGCAACGGTAACCCTCTCTCGCTACGGCTCGTTAAGCCGCATAAGCCATTCTCGCCGCTTCGATTCCATCCAGAGCGTGCCACAACATTTTAGCCGTATTCTCGGCCGCATCCAGCGCCGCGTAGGCTGCGTCGGGGTTCTGCGCAATTCGCCGCTCCAGTTGTCTGCGCCAGACATTCGAGTGATAGACGTCGGCCGTCGCGTGCAAAGTGAAATACCCGCAAGTTTTATCATCAGCGCCATACATCTCGCGCAAGCCCCGCTCCTTTTCCTGAGCAATGCGCGGGACCTGCGATTCATATGCGTAAAACGCCGCCAATGCCTCTTCCGGACTGCCTTCAGCCGCGACCCGATGAAAATATCGTATGAGTTCGCGAACCTCTGCTACTGGCAGGTGCCAGTTCAAGTCGCGCCTCGATCCCATGCTTTCGGCAAAATCAAGCCACAATTCCGAGTGCGGCACCGCATCTTTCCCCGATTTCTTCTCCGCTGCGCCTTTCTCATCGCACATATTTGCCAGCACCGCCCGCCGTAACTCGCCCTCTTCCAGCCGTAACGCGAATGCTGCCAGGTAACACGGGAAGGCTTCGACGTGGTGATAGTAGTGACGCGCGTATTCGCGCAGGTCGTCTCGCGTCAACTTTCCGTCCGCCCATGCGCGGTAAAAGGGATGACAGAGTAGATCGTATTTGGCGATGGATGCTTCCAGTTTCTCGAAAAATTCAGCGGTATTCATGATCGCCTCCGGCGCGCAGCATGATTAGGGATCACTATACCGCAAATGCCTTGCAGGACCAGTGATGAGGATCACGAATCGCGGCAAGTTGCTAGAATGAAAGAGGAAATTGGACGGGGTGGGCGGTTTTCTCCGCTTAAACTAACGATGCTGTTCACCGAAAAACTCGACATCGTTGTCGTCGGAGCCGGTCACGCTGGATGCGAAGCCGCGATGGCTTCGGCCCGGATGGGGCTGAAGACAGCGCTCTACACTCTGAATGTCGATCTGATCGCGCAGATGTCATGCAATCCAGCGATCGGCGGGATTGCAAAGGGACATTTGGTTCGCGAGGTCGACGCTCTGGGCGGAATCATGGGCGAGATCACGGACGCAGTTGGAATTCAATTTCGGTTGTTGAATACTTCGCGTGGTCCAGCCGTGTGGTCGCCGCGGGCGCAATGCGACAAGCAAGCCTACCGGCTGAAAATGCGCGCGGTTCTTGAGTCGCAGCCGAATTTGAAGATCAAGCAGGCGGAAGTGGCGGAATTGATCATCGGCGATGATAAATTCTGCCATCCTGAGCGAAGCGAAGGATCTCCGGCCGAGAAGCGGAATGGTCATGTGGGGACGGCCGCCCTCGGCCGTCCGGGGGAGCAAAGTTCCGCTCGCGTCGTCCGCGGCGTTCGCCTGCGCGATGGCCGCACAGTGGGTGCTCAGGCGGTAATCATCACGACGGGGACTTTTCTCAATGGACTCATTCATTGCGGCGAACAACAATATCCAGCGGGAAGATCGGGAGAACCAAATGCGGTCTTGCTCGGCGAAGCATTAAAGAAGCTCGGGCTGCGTGGTTGCCGACTGAAAACCGGCACTCCGCCGCGCCTTGATGGACGCACGATCGACTGGTCGCGCTTTACTCTCCAACCCGGAGATGACGACCCCACGCCATTCAGCTTCCGCACCAAGCGAGTGGCGCATCACGACAAACAGGTTCCCTGCTACATCGCGTTTACGACGCCGGAAACTCACCGCATCATCCGGGAAAACGTTCATCGTTCGCCCATGTACAGCGGGCAGATTCAATCGATCGGGCCGCGCTATTGCCCCTCGATCGAGGACAAGATTGTCAAATTCCCCGACAAGGAGATGCATCAACTATATCTCGAACCGGAGGGGCTGAACACCCACGAAATTTACGTGAACGGCATGAGCACGTCGCTGCCGGTCGAAGTGCAGCTGGGGATTTTGAAGTCGATTCCGGGGCTAGAGACGGCGGAGATGCTCCGTCCGGGATATGCGATCGAATATGACTCAATCGACCCGACGGAATTGCAACGTACTCTCGAAACCAAGAAGATTGCAGGACTCTTTCTCGCGGGACAGATCAATGGCACTTCTGGATACGAAGAAGCGGCCTGCCAGGGATTGATGGCGGGAATCAACGCGGCGTTGAGCGTGAAAAGCGAACAGCCCTTGATTCTTGACCGAACGGAGGCGTACACCGCGATCCTGATCGACGATTTGATTTCGAAGGGAACAAACGAGCCGTATCGGATGTTCACTTCGCGCGCAGAATTCCGCCTTCATCTGCGTATCGACAATGCCGACCGGAGGCTTACGCCGCACGGGCGACGTGCAGGCTTGATTTCCGACGAGGCGTGGAAGGATTTCCAGCGCAAGCAGGGGCGGCTGGGGAATTTGAAGAAACTGCTCGAGTCCACAAAACTCAGACCGGAGTACATCGACACTCTCAATCGATGTCATTCCGAGCGCGCGCAGAGCGCGGGCGAGGAACCAGCTTTTGCCAACGATCCCGTGGATGCCGCGGTGACCTCCGCACTGGGCCAGACTCTTGCCCAACTGTTGAAACGGCCCGAGATCACAATTGAAAGATTGGCTCCGATCTTGCGGGATCTCGATCCTACTTTTTTCCGGGATGATGAAATCGGCGTGGGTTCCGGCGCTCTTGCTTCCGAAATCCGCAATGAGCTGAAGTCGGTCGAAACCGAAATCAAGTATGAGGGATATTTACTGCAGCAGCAGAAGGCCATTGAGCGGCTAAAAAAATCGGAGCAGCGGGCCATCCCGGAGTGGTTCGAATATTGCTCAGTCAGCGGGCTTTCGCGGGAGATGCAGGAGAAACTGAATCATGTGCGCCCGCGAACTTTGGCGCAGGCCTCGCGCATTCCGGGAGTGACCCCGGCAGCGGTATCTCTCGTGAATATCTACATCGAAATTCAGGCGCGGCGCAGAGAGCAGGCTGCAGCGATCTAGCATGCCAGCCCTGCTCGACGAGTGGAATCGGGATTTCTCGACACCCCTGAGAGCCGGACAGCGGAGGCCTGGGCGGGCCTATACCGTATCTCTTAGTGAGCGATCAAGGTTTCCTGGCTGGCGACGCACAGCCATTGACCGTTCTGATGAATCCATGTGTCGGTGAAGCGGCCCCGGAGTGAGTAAGGCTTCCCGTTGTCGGTGCCTTGTTCACGGTACGCACCAGTCACAACGATAGTCTCACCGTAGGAGTCGGCCTTCATCCCCTCATTGACGATCTGGGTGGAGGTGACGCCTGGTATGCCGGCAAGAAACTGCGTCCTGTCGGAGAAAGCGCCATCCGCATCCGTATATACGAAGGTGGGAGCAAGCAGAGCGATAAGAGCTTTGACATCCTTGTGGCTCTCAGCTTCGTTCCAGGCGTTTTCGAGGCCAAGAACGCGGATGGTGTCCGAGGTTTGAGCGAAAGATTGAAGTTGGTATGACAAGAACAGCGCCGCCAACATGGCGCAGAGTTTGCAGCGTTGCATGCGAGCGCCCCAATTTTACGTTCTCTATAAGCCTAGTGGAAAGCTAATGGGAATCGTGAAGGAATTGCAAGTGGGACAATTGCGGGTGGAACCATAGTCGCCGCTAGAGACTATTGCATGCGGTACCTATCGAGCGGGCGCCTACCCATGCGGTCCCGCGTATGGACAGTTTGACTGCACTTCTCATCCCTCCTTAAGATGAACCTCATTGTCCGGCTCACCTATCATCGGCCAAACCATCTCCCATTACCGCATCACGGGGCAGCTCGGGAGCGGCGGAATGGGCGTTGTCTACGAGGCGCAGGATCTCGATCTTGGCCGCCGAGTGGCGCTGAAGTTTCTTCCTCCCCAGCTTTCGAGCGATCAGACTGCGCTTGACCGCTTTCTGCTCGAGGCGCGCGCTGCGTCCGCGCTGAATCATCCGAACATTTGCACCATCTATGCCGTCGAGAAAACTCAGGACGAAGATGGCCAGTTGCAGTTGTTTATTGCCATGGAGCTTCTCGATGGCGAGACGCTCGCCCGAAGAATTGGCGCGACCGGCGTCACCGTGGACCGCCTGCTCGAATGGAGCATTCAGCTTGCCGATGCCCTCGACGCCGCGCACGCGAAGGGCATCATCCACCGCGACATCAAACCGGCGAATATTTTTATTACACAGCGCGGACAGGTAAAGGTGCTCGACTTCGGCCTTGCCAAGCTTTCCCATCCCGAGCTGGCGATGGAAACTATTGGAGCTACGCAGGACTCGCCATCGCCCGCTCACCTGACCAGCCCCGGGGCAACCGTTGGCACCATCGCCTACATGTCTCCGGAGCAGGCGCGGGGTGAAGCGCTGGATGCGCGCACGGATCTATTTTCTCTCGGGGTCGTGATTTACCAAATGGCAACTGGTCGCCTGCCATTCTCGGGAGCGACCTCGGCGATCTCTTTTCATGCCATCCTTGAGCTTGATCCAACACCCGTCCTGCAACTGAATCCTTCCCTCCCCGCCAAGCTCGATGAAATCATTGCCAAGGCGCTCGAGAAAGATCGCGAGCTTCGCTATCAGTCGGCAGCAGATCTGCGCGGCGACCTTAGGAGGTTGAAGCGCGATACCGAATCCGGTCGTAAGTCGGCGCAAATGGGATTAGTCAGCGGTTCGACAACGCAAATATCTTCTTCCCCCTCAGCCGCTTCGGGCGTTTCTGCCGCCAACGACCGAATATCGTCCGGCGGCTCTGCGACACAACCTCTTGCTTCGAGCCGGACACTGCGACTGCTTGGCACAATCGTGCTTCTGGCCGTCATCACCGTCATTGGTGGCACCTACTTTTTGCTCAGCCGCAGGCGGGCGATTCCCTTTCAGAATATTTCGGCAACAAAGGTGACAGACACCGGAAACGAAGTTCTCGCGGCTATTTCTCCTAACGGCCAATATGTTTTGTGCATGTCCCGCAAAAACGGACTTGCCAGCTTGTGGTTGCGTAATATTCCCACAAACAGCAACGTGCAGGTGCAGCCCCCGGCGGATGTCTACTACAGCGGTCTCAGATTTTCTCCGGATGGGAACTATTTCTACTTTGTGCGTAGCGATCCGGGAAATCCGGAATTGAAGTTTCTCTACCGCTCCGCACTGCTTGGCGAGACTCCGCAAAAACTTGCTTCCGATGTGGATTCGAACATTACCTTCTCACCCGATGGAAACAGGTACGCTTTCATGCGCTACGACAATCCGGAGGAAGGGAAATATCAGTTGATTGTTCGCCCCGTGGATGGCGGCGATTCGGAGGAGAAGATCCTCACTAGCGGTTCGATGGCTGAGGGATTGTCTTCCCCGGCGTGGTCTCCCGATGGAAAGACCATCATGTGTAACGAACTGCACGCGGGATACGTGCAGGGACTTGTCACCGTGGACGTCGCCGGTGGAAAGAAAGAACCGTTCTTCAAAGGGCAAGATTACTTTTTTGCGTCCCCAACCTGGATGCCCAGCGGCATCGGTCTGCTTGGGCTGCTTCACAATCAGACTAATCTTCATCAGGCGCAGATCGGATTCGTTTCTTATCCAGAGGCGAAAGTTTCTTTTATCACGCATGACACAAATACGTACTCTGGCGTCAGTATCGCGACCAGCGGAGTTACACTGGCGACTATTTTGAGTGAGGAACACTGGAATCTTTTTGTCACTCCGGGTCCTGCCGCACAGGCTCACGCGGTTGGAACCGCGCGTGCGAATACGAATTTCAGCTGGACGGCCGATGGTCAGTTGATCGGCGACCAGGGAAACGTTCTCACCCGCATCGATCCCTCGACCGGAAATAAAACAGTCACCACCCCTCAGGAAGGAACCGGAAAAGCTGCCGGGGACTTTTCGGCCTGCGCCAACGGCTATTACACCGTATTTGAACTTCTTTCTCTGGGAACAGCGGGCGATGTTAATGTTTGGCGCGTCGATGCATCTGGGGGGAACCTGAAACAGGTCACCACTGGCAGGCGCGATACTCTGCCGCTCTGTTCGCCCGATGGACGCTGGGTGTATTACATTGATCAAGAAGATGAACCGACCTTGGCGCGCGTTCCGATCGACGGCGGCACACCGCAGGCGGTTTCAAAACTCGCCATTAGCGACAGCCAGTTCGATGTTTCTCCCGATGGAAAATGGGCTGCATTCGCTACCCTCGAACACGCGCTGGGACACAAAGACACGTTGGTGCTGGTGGATACAGACACGGGACAAGCGAGGAAGCTGGATTTCGAGCGCCTGCGCCTCGGGCTTATACGCTTCAGCCATGACGGTAAAGGCGTGGTGTACCCCACACGCGACAACGGCGTAGATAACTTGTGGATGCAGCCGCTGGACGGATCGAAGGGCAGGCAGATTACCGATTTCACTTCCGAACGGATCTACGATTTCCACTGGTCGTTTGATGGAAAGCAATTAGCGCTGGTGCGCGGGCACACGGATTCAGATGTGGTGCTGATCCGCGAAAACCAGACTCATTGAATAATCGTTTGATTTGGCAATTGTGCACCGAAGCTTTCAAATTGCTCAATTCGGAATGTTTCTCAATTACTCAATCTCCAGTTCAAAAGGCGGCCATTTCTGGCCGCCTTTTTCCTGCTTGCGGATTGTAGCCGCAAAGTGGTTTACGTATTCTTGACGTTCTCGGCCTGCCAGCCCTTGGGGCCTTTGACCACGTCGAACTGCACCTGCTGACCTTCTTGCAAGCTGCGGAAGCCGCTGGCCTGAATGGCGGAGAAATGCACGAAGACATCCTCGCCGTTCTGGCGGCTGATGAAACCGTAGCCCTTGGCGTCGTTAAACCACTTCACTGTTCCTGTTTCCATGTGTTGCTTAATTTCCTTTGTGTTGATGTAGCGCTGAAACTTTGGAAGGCTTCTTCTGCAGGCAGGTCACACGCTGGTTTGCGGAGAAACTGGATACTGCGAAAGAACTCTAAAGTCAAACGCAGCACCATTCTATTGGAAATGCCTCAAAAAAGCTACATGTTTTTACTGAGTGCAATCATAACCCTTTTTGATACAGTTACTTAGACAACTACGGAATTGACCTGACGGTGTCCATTTGCCAAGATGCACGTCCAAAAGCGATCATGGGAAATATGGGTCTGCGGAAGTTTACTGTTTTGATAATTCTCATCACTCCAGCGTGGGCTGGGGTGGTCGATAATGTCCGCACCGCATTAGCACAAAACAATTTCAGCGCTGCCGACTCTTACCTGAATTCCTATCGGGCGCAAGCGGGCATCACGCCGGAATATTTGGAGGCCTATTCCTGGATGGCGCGTGCTGCACTTGCAGCGGGGCAATATGACCAGGCGGCGTCTTATGCGAAGCAAACGGAAGCCCTGTCCGTCGCCGAACTGAAGAGTCGGCCGCTCGATGCAGAACCCCATTTGCCGCTCGCGCTCGGAGCCGCAATCGAGGTTCGGGCGCAGGTGCTGTCAGAACGAGGCGAACGCACGCAGGCGATCGCACTTCTCCGAACCGCGCTGCGAACCTATGGCAATACTTCTATCCGCCCGCGGCTGCAGAAAAACCTGAACCTGCTGACGTTTGAGGGCCGCCTCGCTCCGGCATTGCACGAAGAGCAATTTCTTGGATCGAAGCCGCCCACGCTCACCCAGCTCAAGGGCTCGCCCGTCCTTTTGTTTTTCTGGGCGCATTGGTGCTCCGACTGCAAAGCGGAAGCGCCGATCATCTCTGAATTGCGAAGCGAATTCGCGCCGCAAGGGTTGAAAGTGGTTGGTCCGACGCAGCTCTATGGTTACACGGCCCAAGTCGAGCACGCGGCACCGAGCGATGAACTCGCGTATATCGATGCAGTGCGGCATCGCTTCTACGGAGGACTGCTCGATATGCCGGTGCCGATCAGCAAGTACAATTTTGATGTTTACGGAGCTTCGACCACGCCAACGCTTGTCTTGTTGGATAAAACCGGCAAGGTGGCTTGGTACCATCCGGGGGCCGTGCCGTATGAGGAGCTGAAGGGGGAGATTGAAAGGGTTGTGAGGTAGATATTGTAGCGAAGCCCCACTTCTGGGGGTCGGCATTCCGACCGAAGTGAGAAATCTGCTGTTTTGATCAGGTGCGAAGAAGCAGATCCCTCACCGCGACGCGTTCTGAATCACAAATCTAATCTGGATGGGCTTTCGCCAAAATGATTCATTTCACTTCGGCCAATCTTCCCGTCTTGACGTCATAAATAAATCCGCGTACCGGAATATGCTTGGGAATCCACGGATGTAACTTCACACAGTGCACCTGCTCACGCACATTTTTTTCCAGATCGTCGAAGGCGTAGAAGTGCGCAGGCTCGCGGGCATCGGCGCCCATTTTGTCTCTAAGTCTTGCCCGGAGTCCCTCTTCCTTCACTTTCAGCAGGCCGCAATCGGTGTGGTTGATGACGATGAACTCCTGCGTATCGAGCAGGTGATGAGACACAATCAGCGAGCGCAGCGCGTCATCGGTCGCAATACCTCCGGCATTGCGGATCATGTGCGCATCACCGGGCTGCAACCCGAGGCAGCGCTCGAAAAGAATGCGGGAATCCATGCAGGCAAGTACGGCGACGCGGCGGCGTGGCTTAACGGCAAGATCACCCAGATTGAAGTTCTTCACGAATTCGTGATTGGCTTTGATCAGTTCGTCTGCGACCGACAAGTTCACTCCTTGATCTTGAGCGTTCTGTTCGTTGGAGATCCCTCGCCCCGCTGGTAAAAGCGCGGGACTTCGGGATGACACAACCTAGGATGTTTGCACATCGGTGATGCTGGTTGTGCATCCAGTGTAACCGCTACAATCGCCCGGTGAACCTTGACGATACGATCGTCGCCATTGCAACCCCGCCCGGACGCGGAGGAATCGGCGTTGTGCGCATTGCCGGCCCAAGTGCGCGCGCCATCGCCGCACCCATTCTACGATTGCGACATCAGATGGGGCCGGGACGCGCAGTTTTTGGCGAACTGATCGATCCCCCAACGGAAGCTGCCGAGCCTTGCTCTGCCGGATCCTTCGACGGCGCTCAGGACAGGCAGCCGGGGGCGCCTGTCCCACAACCACAGCGCATCGACGAAGTCGTTGTCACTTACTTCGCCAAGCCACATTCGTACACCACCGACGACATTGTCGAAATCTCTGCCCATGGATCTCCCGTAGTTCTGCGGCATATTGTCGAGCTCACCATCGCGTCCGGAGCGCGCCTAGCCGAACCTGGCGAATTCACCATGCGCGCGTTCTTGAACGGCCGGATCGATCTGGCGCAGGCGGAAGCCGTCCGCGATCTGATCGAATCACAGACTTTGTATCAGGCCAAGATCGCTGCCCAGCAGCTCGAAGGAGCGCTCTCAAGGCGCCTTCAGCCGATCAAGCAGAAACTGGTCGAGCTCATTGCGGTTCTCGAGGCGGGTATCGATTTTGCAGAAGACGATGTTTCGGTGCTGCCCGATCGACAGATTCTGGAACGGATTGCCGCAGTCCGCACGCCGCTAACTCAACTCGCGGCCAGCTTTGCCTACGGCAAGATTGTGCACGAGGGTTTGACCCTCGCGATTGTCGGCCGGCCAAACGTCGGCAAGTCTAGCCTGTTCAACCGGCTGGTCGAGCATGATCGCGCGATCGTGACAGCTACTCCCGGCACAACCCGCGACCTTGTCAGTGAGACGGTGTCCATCGGCGGCATTCCAGTTCAGCTCGTCGATACTGCAGGAATCCGGCAGGCGCTCGACGAAGCCGAATCCATCGGCATCCGCAAATCGATGGAAGCGCTGGTCGACGCCGATCTCGTGCTGGTTGTCCTCGACGCGTCACAGGGCGTCGTGCCGGAAGATAAGGAGCTTCTCGATCAGGCCGGAAATCGTCCGGCCATCGTAATTGCGAACAAGTGCGATCTGGTCGAGCGCGGGCCGGACAATCCCTGGGCTTCCTCGCTGCAGGTTTCTGCGCTTACGGGCGCTGGAATTGCCGATCTGCGCAGCGAGATTTTACGGCACGTTGGCGGAGCAACCGGAGCGCAGGCCGAGGCCGGATTCCTTACGAACGCCCGGCATCAAGGCCTCGTGCAGGATGCACTCGCCGCGCTCGACGCTGCCACAGCCGCGGTCGCAGCGAGAGTTCCTCATGAAATGTTGCTTCTCGATCTTTATAACGCGCTGCGGCCGCTCGATTCGATCACCGGCGCCACCACCCGGGATGACATTCTGAATCTCATCTTCAGCACGTTTTGCATCGGGAAATAGAGCTGGAGTTGTATATCGGGCCATCATGCCAAATTGGCCGCGTGCCCTCACAAAAAATAAGCCCGCAGCGCGAAGCTGCGGGCTATTCGGAAGTTGATGTTGGACTAGAACCGGACCCGAGCGCCGAGCTGAATGTTTCTGGGCTCCGCCTCGCCGTTGTATCCGGTGTTGAAACCGAGAGCTCCAAAGCCGGGGTCATTGTAGAGGCCTAGGTAGTTATCGGTCCACTGATTGTGGTTCAGTACGTTGGCGAAGACACCCTGGAATTCCAGGTTGACGCTTTCCGCCACGCGGACGCTCTTCTTGATGCTGAAGTCCACGTTCCAGTACGCCAACCCCCCGAGGATTCCGGAGCCGCCATCCCGCGAATCAATTCCGAGGATCGGGTTACGCCAGTTCGAAGCCTGGAGCACTCCAGTCGGGAAATAGTTCACGGGGTAACTGTTGGTTTGAGTGGCGCAGAATCCGTTGGCCGCGGTGCCGATGGCGTTTCCTGGGCAGTAGTAGGCATGACGGTTGGGAACGGAGCCGATAGGCACGGCGTTCTCCAAGTCGTAGTCGGCGCAGCCGACACCATCGCACGCGCCGAAGGATTGATAGTTACCAAAAGTCGTACCGACCTGTGTCGGGACGCCGGAGCCTGCAGCAAAGATGGTCGAGAACGTCCATCCGCCCAGTATTCGCCCTATGGCTCCATTCTGCCCCTTGTAGAACGGAGGCTGGTAGACAAGGAACGCGTTGTAGAGGATTTTGCGGTCCCAAGCCTGTCTGCCGTACTGTTCTTGCAAGTTGAAGGGATCGAGGGTATCCAGTTCGCTCGAGGACTGCGCCTGCGCCGCGGTTCCGAGAGCTTTCGACCAGGTGAAATTCGATTGCATGGTCAGCCCGCGCCAATCAGACGTCTTGACGGAAATAAAACCGGCATTGTAATTGCCGTAGCCAATGCTGGCGTTTAGGAAGGCTCCGTCGGTGAACGCTCCGGAGCAACCGATCGTCGTTGTCGCGTTGCAGGTAGTTGGAATCGGAGTGCTCTGCAAACTGCGTGGGAAGTTAAAAGCGCCGACATTCCCGTTGGTATCAGTACATCCGCCTGCGGGGCAGCCAACGCCAGTATCCAGATCGCTCCAGAGGCCCCATACCTGTACATTAGCTAGGTTGCTACCTTCGTTCGCAACGACTGCAGCCGTGCAACTCGAGAAGCCATTGCAGTAGCCTGTACCCTTCAACGCGTGTTCGAAGAAAGGCTGTGGCGTGACAGCTCCAGCATTTCCCTTGCATCCGCCACCGGCCATTCCGGCGATGCCGCCGCAGTATGCCAGCAACACGTTGTCATAGGCTTGCACAAACTGCTGACCACCCAGGGTCATCATGTAGGGAACAGGGTTCAGTTCGACAGGCTGATACTCGTGAGTGATTCGTCGGTAGATGTAACCCAGTTCCAACGTGACTCTGTGGGTCAACTGACGCTGGAGCGTGACATCCACCGAGTCAATCGCGTTCGGCCGGAAGTTCGGATCCAGGGCCTCGGGGCTTGACGAAAAGGCATTGTTGAACCCGGGATAGACCGGCTGCGGCAGAGTTGGAGTTGCAAGCGAGATCAGCGGGACCGTCGGGCCGCCGCTAGCGGAGGGTGTCGCCCCAACGCGGAATGCGTCAGAGTAAGTCGCTGCACCCGAGCCTCCACAGGCCCAGCCTCCCGCCCCGGTGGAAATGTTGGACTTGCACGATACTGGTTGTTCCAAGCCAAGTCCCAACAGCGGAACGAGAACCTGAGTGACGCCGTTCAAACGGCCATATTGCCGTCCATAACCACCGCGAAGGACCGTATCTTCATGCCCGAAGATTTTGCCAGCCAGGGAATCGCTATCGAAGTGCGGATTCCAGGCTACGGCAACGCGCGGGCTGAATTCGCCGTAGTAGGGGTTATAGGGGTACTTCAATCCGTTCGCGGCATTGCCAACCAGCGCAAACCCCATTTCCGGGTTGTACACCTGGCCAGCCAAGGCAGCTCTTTTCACATTGGTGATGTAAGTCTCAGTACTAATAGGCTCATTGGCGGCGTCCACCAGCACTGTTTGCTTCCCGTTCTGCTCGGTGGGCGGCATCTCAATCGTATAACCCAAGCCGTAAGTAAAGGTGAGCGTCGGCTTCAGGTGCCACGTGTCGCTGAAATAGACGTTGTAGTAAGGAATGACGCTCTTGTCGAAGGCGTTCGAAAGAGGAGGCTGCAAACTCAGGCTCGAACCCGTGCGTGTGAACATTTGCCCGGCGTAGGAAACCACTCCCAACGTCGCCGCAACAATCGAATCGCAGTTACCTGCGCCGCTTGAAAGTGTAGCCGTCGTATTGCAAGGATATGAAGCGGCGGTCGCTCCGGTGGGTACACTCAGCAACGAGCCGAGAGTATTATCGCCCAGAGAATACACGGGGAAGGCATTGATGGTGCCGCCGCTATCGTTACGCTGGTGGTAATCGAAATTATGCTGATAGGTACCTCCCCACTGGAACAGGTGGTTGCCTTTCAGCATGGAAACATCGTCGCGGATCATGTTGTCATGCCCGTCCCAGAAGCGGCGGCGGATCTGCTGATTGTCCACGTTGTACGGGTCAAGTTCTTGGCAGGTCTGGCCGCAGGTTCCCTGACCGCTTTCGATTTCAAGCGCACCACCAAGCGAGCTGAGCTGTGGAGGCCCCCCGGCCCGGTTCCAGGCCCACCAGTTCCGCAGGTAGCTGTAATGAATGTCGTTCGTGGTGTTCGTGGTAATGTTCGTGGTCAGTCCGGCGACAAAGTACCAGTCTTGAACCGGATCGCTGGATTGAGAGGCCGGTGTGCCCAGCGTATCTCCCGGGAAGAAGCCTCCAATATCAACCTGGGAATCCGACGCCAGCTTGATGTTGTAGTAGCGCCAGCTCGACATGAAGTGGTTCTTGGAACCGAAATCATGATCGATGCGCGCCACATCAAAGTTGCTGGTGATGGGCAAGCTCAGGTTCGCTGCATATCCCAGAATATTTGCGCTGTCGCAAAGACTCTGGCTGCAAGTTGCGTTCGACTGCGGTTCATACTTATTCCATATTTGAGAAACCAGAGGATTGAGACCGAGGCCAAGCGGGTCGCAGAGACCACCGGGGGCCCCGGTGCAGCCGTAGTTCGCCGGATATGTGACGCCCTTATACGTGACCGGAGCATTGTTCAAGTTGTAGGCAATCGCGCCGGTGGCGGAGTTTGTTAACAACCCTAAACGCAGGGCAGGCGAGGGGACGTTTCTATCGATGGTCTCGGAATTTGGATAGCGGAAACCTTCATAGTTGAAAAAGAAGAAGGTCTTCCCGCCGAGAACATCTTTCGGAATGAGCGGCCCTCCTAGCGCTCCACCAAAGCGGCTAAAATGATACGAAGGAAGATCGATGTGCCCGCAGTTAACTGCGCCGCACTGAGCTACGCCTTCCCAGTTAAATTCGTTGTTCGCCCAGGAATTCGATGACCAGTTATTGTCTTTGTAATACTCGTAGGCTGTGCCGTGGAAGCTGCTGGTGCCGCGCTTCGTAACCACCTTGATTTCTGCGCCAGCGGAACTGTTGAAGTCGGCCGTCTGCCCGGCGGTGTTCACCTTGAACTCCTCTACGCTGTCGGCCGGTGTGGGCATTACGCCTGACGGGGCAGAGTAAGTAAACGACTGAGTGGACATGCCGCCCGTGGGATCGCCGATGACCAGGCCGGTTTGGGTGGAGGTGTAAACGCCGCCGCTGCCATCCATATCGTTCGTGTTGTTGCCGCCATCCAGCGAGAAATAGCTTTGATCGTTTACCGCACCGGCAACGTCGCCGCCAGCGCTGACGCCCGGCTGCAACTCGATGAACGTGTTCACATCGCGACCGATACTGGGCAGGTTGTCGATGGCGATGCTGGGAACCGTGTTCCCTACGGTTGCGTTCATGGTCTGCAATTCATTACCGACTGCCGAAACCTCGACCACCACATTGGTCCCGCCAACTTGCAGCGCCAAATTGACGTTGAGCGCGAGCCCAATCTGCACTTGTTGGTGCTCGGATTTCACCGTCGCGAATCCAGATTTGGAAACCGAGACGTTGTAAATTGCCGGGGTAACGTCGGCAAAGAAGTAGCGCCCAGTAGCGTTCGTGGTCGCGGTTCGGGTAATGTTTGTGGCCGGATCGGTCAGTGAGACCGTCGCTCCGGCGACAACAGCGCCCGTCGGGTCAGTGATTGTTCCTGCCACGGTTCCGGAAGAAGTCGATTGTGCCCAAACTGGCAGGGTGCCAGCCACGCAAACAGCTAAAAGAATAATCAGAAGCGACTTTACGCTACGGGAGTGCATTGCTTCCTCCTGAACTGAGAGAAAATTGAAGGCCACAACCTTGGGTTTTGAACTGAAAACGGACCCGGCGCGAGAGTGGTGCAGGAACTTGCCTTACTAGCTTTGCATCACATTCCCAAGCTAGGCGCCCGCCACTGACCAACTAATAGACCAGATATGAAAAAGACCGCAGGTACCGCGTTAAGAGACCCGAGAGAAATGAAGATTTCCAGACATAACAGTGCAACTCCACTTCCATAAGGTCTGTAATTGTAATGTTATGTTTTTGCGGCACTTAAGATGCCCCCCGAGTGTTGGTTATTCCGTTCAACGGAGTTTTATATGATTTTCCGTAGCCGGAGGAGTTCGCAGGTCGTGCTCCCTGCGTCAGTGATTATTTGGAGAGAAGTGCCAAAGCTTGACGGAATAGCGGGTCGAAGGTCGCGGGTCTCATCGAAGCGGAAACACTGGCGAGCGCTTTCTCGACAGCGGGACGCTGGTAGCCGAGGTTCACCAGCGCCGACAGCACATCCTCTTCCAAGGCGCTCAGTGAGGAGGGGGTCGCAGCATGTTCTTTCACCGGTAGCTTGTCGCGAAGTTCCAGAACCATGCGCTCTGCTGTCTTCCTGCCAATGCCGGGAATCTTGGTCAAACGGCTGATGTCATTGGATCGAATTGCAGCAACCATCTCATCCGCCGGCATCCCGCTCAGGATCGTTATCGCCAGCTTTGCGCCGATGCCGCTCACGGTCATCAATTTCTCGAACAGCTCTTTTTCTCCAGGATGCAGAAAGCCGTACAGGGCGATCACGTCTTCGCGAACGTGGGTGTAAATGTGCAGCGAGACATCCGAGCTGTTGGCGGGTAGTTCAGAAAAGGTAGAGACGCTAATGCTCACCTCGTAGCCCACGCCGCCGGTTTCAATGACGATCTGATTGGGACGCTTCGCCAGCAGCGTTCCGCGCAAATGGGCAATCATTCTGAGCCCATTGTAGACTTAGGTGGCAAATTGAGAAAAAGCATCGGCGGAACGAAAAGATCTTGCAGGAAAAATTAGGCCTTTGCCCTAGCGACAAACGGCAGGGCCGACCCCCTGCCGTTCCTCAATCCCGTGAATTGTCGAGCAGTGTTTACTTCTTGTTAACGGCCTTCTTCAATTCGGCCCCCGGCGTAAACTTTGCGACTTTGCGGGCAGCGATCTTGATCGTAGCGCCGGTTTGAGGATTGCGCCCATTTCGTGCCTTTCTCTGCGAAACCGAGAAGGTGCCGAAGCCTATCAATGCCACTCGATCTCCCTTTTTCAGCGCGCCGGTAATGCTTGAGACGGCGGTATCAATCGCGGTTGTAGCCTGCGCCTTGCTGATTTCGCAGGCGCCAGCGATCTTATCGACCAGATCGGCTTTATTCATAGTTTCTCCTCGCAGGTTTCTTTCATGCCCAGCACTAACCGGGAGTTAGGGCCCCTCTGTACTGAGTGGGAAACCTGACGGAATCGTATTTTCCTCTCTCTGGACAGAATGTCAACTGTGAAAATCCGCATGGGAAGCCTGTTCTGCACTACTGTGTCAGCGCCCGAGGCTTTCAACGCTGGTTTCGGCGGCAAGACTCGCTCGACCTCCCTTGTCAGCAAACGAACCGCAAGCCATTCGCCGCAAATTTCTCCTCGTTCGTCCACAGAATCGCCGGCCGCTTCACAGCTTGTACACAGAGATTCCAGGTTTCCCACTTGCGAGAGATGCTGCCCCGGGTGCAAAGTCAGATATGAGCAATAGCTATTGATCAATGGCCGATGCCGATCACGACTCAAGCCGATGTTTGTCCGCTCTGCGATGGAACAGGATGGAAGCCGCTGTCCGCAGGCTCGCCACAAGGTGGCGAGAAATCCAAAAATACCAACAAAGACCGGCGCGTCACTCGTTGCGATTGCCGATTGCGGGCACGAAATCAAAGCCTGCTGGCGGCAGCTCGCATTCCCAACAGATATGAGCATTGTGAGCTTTCGAACTTTGAGTTTGAGGGGCCTTATCTTTCGCTCGCTCCAGCTCGGATGGCTGCTTACAGATTTGTAGAAGAATATCCCGTCGACAAAGCGGGCCTGCTACTAATCGGCACGATCGGCGTTGGTAAGACCCACCTGGCGGTTGGAATCATTAAGGAACTGATTCGCAGTAAGGCGACTCCCTGCCTTTTCTACGATTACCGCGAACTACTCAAGCAGATCCAGAATTCCTACAACGACACTGTTAAAACTACAGAGTTGGATGTGCTCCGGCCGGTGTTCGAGACCGAGGTTTTAGTGCTTGACGAGCTGGGGGCTGCCAAACCGACTGAATGGGTCGGTGACACCGTAAGCCTGATCCTCAATACCCGGTACAACGACGACCGCACAACGATTATCACCACTAACTATCCCAATCTCGTGGAGCGTGAGCGGCCTGGCATCGCAAGAACCACAAGCCAGGAAGCTGCCAGATACGCATCTGAGAAAGAAACTCTAGGCGACAGGATTGGGAATCGCATGCGCTCGCGACTTCATGAGATGTGCCGCATCGTAACAATGGAGGGCCAGGATTACCGCGAGCGGGTCAAGAGCGCCAGCTTCCGCTAGAGCATTTGCGTTTATCTGCTCCTACACGTTTCTTCAATGAGAAAGGCGTGACAATGCGCTGGTATCACTACATATCGTACTTTTTCGGGGGAGTATTCTGGGCGAACGCCCTACCCCATCTTGGTAATGGAATCTCGGGGCATGCCTTTCAGAGCCCTTTCGCATCGCCCCCGGGAGTAGGCCTGTCCTCTTCGACGGTCAACGTCCTATGGGGCCTCTTCAATCTGGCTATCGGCTACCTGCTGGTCTGCCGAGTGGGCAGCTTCGATCTGCGCAAAACCACGCCCGTGTTGGCCCTAGGAGCAGGCATTCTGCTCATGTCGCTAAATCTTGCCCACTATTTCGGAAGGCTCCACGGCGGCCTGTGAGACCTCCTTAGGTTTTGGTTTTCTCTGTGCTTATGTGGTGAGCACTTGCTTAGAATAGTTCCGTGCTGACCGAGCGCCTTGAGTTTTCCCCTGCGCGCGATGCGGAGATTTTCTCTGCCGCGCCCGCGGCTCCAGCCGTATTTCTGCTCCGGGGCGATGAACTACTCGCCGAGCCATACGTCAGCAAGACTGCGAACCTTCGACGCCGTTTGCAGCGCCTGCTGGGAGAGCCCGACAAGAGAACGAAGAAGCTGAATCTACGGGGACGCATCCGCTCAGTTGAATTCACGCCGACCGGATCGGATTTCGAATCGGGCTTTCTACTCTATCGGCTGTTCCGGGAAACTTTTCCGCAGAATTACGCGAAGCGTCTCCGCTTCCGCTTTGCTCCGCTGCTCAGGCTGCACATGGAGAACCAATACCCGCGAGCTTCGATCACCACGCGCCTGGGACGACTAAACGGCCGAGCGCTTTACTATGGACCATTTCGATCGCGGATCGTGGCCGAAAAGTTCATGAACGACTCATTGGATTTTTTCAAGATGCGGCGATGCGTAGACGATCTGCATCCCGATCCCAAATTTCCCGGCTGCATTTACTCCGAGATGAAGATGTGCCTGGCACCATGCTTCAGGGGCTGCACCGACGAGGAATATTCTGCTGAAGTCAATCGCGTCCAAAGTTATTTTGAGTCCGCAGGAGAATCGTTAACGCGCGAAGTCTCAGCTCAGCGCGACGCTGCTTCAGCTAACCTCGCATTCGAAGACGCAGCTGCAATTCACGTGCGCCTGGAGAAATTGAAACCCGTCGTTAACCAATTCCCCGAAATTGTTCGCCAGATCGACCGCTTGTCAGCCCTGATCGTTCAGCCGAGCGAGGTTCCGGACTCGGTAAAATTCTTCCGCGTCGAACGCGCGCTGATTTCAGGGCCTGTCGCATTTTCTATCCAACCCGCCGACCAGGCGAAATCGCAATCCATGGAGGCAAGAGTGCAGCTGGCGTTCAATTCATTTCCATCAAGCCTCTCAAAGTCTGCCGGCGAAACGATGGAGCATCTGGCACTCTTGAAGCGTTGGTTCTACCGCGGCACGAGGGTCGGCGAGATTTTTCTGGCTGACGAAAAAAATATTTTTCCATTGCGCCGCATCGTTCGCGGCATAGGCCGCGTCTTAAAGGGCGAGAAGTTATTACAGGATGCTTTGCCGCCGAGCGCGGCACAATTCGACAAAATTCAGGACTGATCAAATCCAGAAAGGGACACGAGATGGCCATCAAGCGTAAAGTGCGCGCCGAGGATTCGCATGACAAACAACTGCGAGAACATTTGATCTACCTGCTCGACGGTGGCGGGGCACACGCGAAATTCGGGGATATCGTTACAGACCTGCCGGAAAATCTTCGCGGCGTAAAACCGAATGACCTGCCGCATTCGGCGTGGATGCTGCTTGAGCATTTGCGCATTGCGCAATGGGACATTCTCGAATTCAGCCGCAATCCCAAGCACGAGTCACCGAAATGGCCGGAAGGGTATTGGCCTGAAAACGAAGCGCCTCCGAGTGCCGCCGCGTGGAACAAGAGCATTCAGCAATTTCGCAAAGACCTGAAGGGGATGCAGGAATTGATTGCGAATCCGAAGACCGACCTGTATGCGCGAATTCCCTGGGGCGACGGTCAGACGATTCTGCGCGAGGCCTTGTTGGTGGCGGACCACAACGCCTACCATCTGGGGCAATTAGTCGACCTGCGGCGTTTGCTGGGCACGTGGAAGGGCTGATACGGACAGTCGAGTCATTGCTTGTTTCCACAAGTTCGAGATGCTTGTGCCCAGCTTCGCAAAATTTTAAGGCAGGGTTCCGCGTATTGAATGGTGTCGCCCAAGCTGAACCTGCTCATTGAACTTCCCCGGCAGGTCACTCAGATTGGCGTATTCCTTTCTTGCGCCTATTTATTTAAGCCCTCCCACTTGGCAACCACCTGATCTTTGTCGATGAGTGCTTTAGTTGCTGGGGGAACGTCCTTAGACTGATCCAAGTCAGCTCGAATGGATCTAGCCGTCGATGCGTCCGATGGACGCTGAGGGTCGTTCGTAAAATTGGAATCAAGTTTGATCTGGCAGACGGCACGGGCAAACTCATACTCACGCCATGCCGGTTCTCCCGATCGATTTCGAATCCGGATGGCGTCGTTCAAGAGACTGTACGCCTTGCTCCACTCGTCACCAGAAGTTTTGGGATCCTTCTTTTTTCCCATCAGAGCCAGCGCAGACTGGCTTCTGTTTCGGTGAAAGACTCCTTCTGCATCTGCTTCGACCAGTGCCTCGAAGACTGGAAGTGAGCGTTCATTTACATCTTCGGTGGAAGCCTCGCGGTATTCCTCCGCCTGCAGGAAAATACGCATCCTCGCCGTGGAGGAAGCGTTCTTGACAGCGTTCATCATGTTTGCGCGCGTTTGATCATCCGGTGCCGGGTGTGCGTTTAGCCAAAGATTTACCAGCGCAGCAGCCGAAATGTCGCCCGCCCCATAGGAGGTGACAGCATCTTCATACCGCGTCCAGAGGTAGCCGTACAGGAGCCCGCAAGTGGAGAAAAATGCCATGATGGCTAGCGCGATGGCGGGGTTGGGAGTTTCCACACTTGAGTCTTCAACGACTCCCAATGCGATCACATTCGCAAATTTCCAAATCGGCCCCGGCATGCTGGTCAGTTGCACGAGACCCGCTCCCAGGATGATCTTTGTGAGCCAGTCCGCAATCTCCGCGAGATTTGTCTGTGGGCGTGCAGCCGGCGACTGGCCAGCTGAATTCTGAGAATTGTCCGTTGGACGAAGTCCGAACAAATAGCCCAATAGCACTCCAGAGATGAAAGCAGCCCCCGCTATCAAGATCCCGTAGCCGATCGCCCTAGCGACGATGCCCTCCACCCAGTGTTCCGTCCGGGTGGCAATCGTAAGCATGGCCAGGATTCCGATGGCGACACACCACAACAGCTTATCCAGCGCCCGGTGATAGATCGCGGCCCCGCGCGAAAGTTCGGGGGCTTCGTTATTTTGCTGCCACCAACACCAGAGCGTTAGGGCCAGCAATGTCAGGGTTGTAACAAGGCTGACTTGGGCTTCGAGCCAGTTCTGGGAATCTTCCGCCCTGACGAGCAGGTAAACCATTACGGCGGCCACGGGCAATAGCAGAGGGTAGTATCTTCGTACTCTTTCGATCCCGTTGGATTTTGGGCCGCTTTGACCGGAGGCAAAACCGGCAGAAGAATCCTCAACCACGCAGAGAGTTGGGATCCGCGGAAAAACTGGAGTTTTCATAGTACCTCCACAATGCGATAAGTGAAACGTTCAGTGGGCGGCGGATAATGTGCTGTTCAGATCGACTGTCCGCGACCACCGTGCCTACAGCGCGGTGACTTCCGGCGGAAATTGGCCGGATCCTTTGGTAAATGAGCCGGCCCTTTCGGGCCGGCCCTCTTGTTTCAGAGAACAATCTATCCGTCACGGTGCAACTGTTATCGTGACCGGGATCTCGTTCTCAATCGATCCCGAAGTTCCGATCAGTTCTATGGTTGTGGTTCCGTTAGGTGCGTGCCTGGTAGCGGTCCAATCGATCGTTACTTTCACGCTCCCATTCGCTGGCACCGTCACGGGATTGGACGAAGCCGTCGCCGACACATCCGTTGGGAACTCGTTCACGCTGAGCGTCACCGAACCGCTAAAGCCATTCACGCTGGTGATGGTCAGAGTGGTGCCCACGGTGCTGCCGTCATCGAGCGTAAAGGAGCTCGGTGACAGCGACATGGTGAAGTTCTTGGTTCCTGACGTATTCACGGTCAGAGCGATGGTTGTGCTGTGACTGGTCGATCCCGATGTTCCGGTGATCGTCACCGTAGCCGCGCCGACCGTGGCGCTCGCGGATGCCGTCAGCGTAAGAGTTGAAGTTGCGCTGCCGTTCGCTGGCGGAGTTACCGGGTTGGTGGAGAACGTGGCAGTCACGCCACTCGGCAGGCCGCTCGCGCTCAGCGTGGTTGCTGAGTCGAATCCGCCCGTGCTGGAGATCGTGATGGTGCTGGTGCCGCTGCTGCCTTGCGTTATCGCCACCGAGGTCGGCGAAGCGCTGATGCTGAATGCCGGCGATGTACTTGAACTCACCGTCAGAGCGATCGTCGTGGTTGCGGTCAACGTGCCGGAGGTTCCGGTGATCGTCACCGTCGCCGCGCCCGTAGTGGCCGTAGAAGAGGCGGTCAGCGTAAGCACACTGGTCCCGGTAGTGGGATTGGTCCCGAACGTCGCGGTCACGCCGCTGGGCAGGCCCGAAGCAGCGAGCGTCACGCTCCCGGTGAATCCGCCCACATCTGTCACGGTGATAGTGCTGGTCCCGCTGCTTCCCTGCGTCACAGTCAAGCTGCTCGGCGACGCCGAAAGAGTAAAACTCGGCGACGTCGACGAGGGAGCCAGCAGATTGATCATTCCGGTCGTGTTGGGACTGCCCCATCCGGTGCACAGATCAAAACCTGTTGCCGCCGAATATTTACCACAGCTTCCGCTCGTGATGTCGTGGAGGATCGTGCTGTAGCTCGATCCTTCGGCAGCCGGATAAAGCGTGGGATTGATGTAGCCAATCGTTTCGCCGTTGGACGCTGCCTGTTGATTGGCCAAAGCCAGGTAGCCGGCCCACATCGGCGTGGCAAAGCTGGTGCCGCCGTATTCGTTCGCCGTACAAGTGGTTTGGTCGGCGCAGACGTAATAGGTGAAGTTCGCGTTGCCCGCCACATCGGGGCCATTCCGGAGCGTCTTCGAACATCCGGAGCAGCCGTCCACGGGCGTTTGCCACGAGGGGATCGCAATGTCGTCTGGAGAAACACCACCACCGCTATCTTCCCAGGCAGTTTCCGATTTCCACGGGCCAGCTGCACTGGAGGTTGTCAGGTCCGTACCCCCGACCGAGACGATATTGGCATCGTCCGCGGGCCAGGCCTCGTTCGAAGCAGACCAAGCCGAATCGTCGCCGGACGCGGCAAAAAAGTTCTGGCCTTGTGACGCCATCTGCTCAAAGTATGGGTCCAACGTGCTGGGGTCGGCCGGTGTCCAGCCCCATGAGCAACTGATCTGCATGGATAAGGGGGCGTCAGTATCGGTAACCATTGCGCTGATGCAGGCGGTATCGCTGATGTTCCCTGATCCGTTCGCCAGAACGTCACCGCACACGTACATGTAGAGCATGTTGGCGCCCGGGGCCATGCCCATGAACTGGGTCATGTCGAGGGTCTGTTCGGTGTCGTCGCATGCGCTGCTGCCGCTATCGACGCAGCTCGTGCCGAACCCGCCCGTGGAAATGAGGGTGGGAGTGAAAGGCTCCGTTTGCCCAGCGTTCTTGTAATACGTGGAAAGATCGGACAGGTCCGTGCCGGCGAATTCGAAAAGCGCCAGGTTCTGGCCCGAGCCGGTGAGCGCCGTTCCGCCGTAGTAGGCCGCGCGCATGTCGCTGCCCAGGAAGGAAGACGACGGGCCGGAGCCAGTGGTGGCACGAGAGATGATCTTATCGGGATCGATCCCTTGGGCTTTCGCGTAGTCGCTCTTCTTTACGTACAGCGGGTGAGGCTGTGAATCGTTATCCAAACCGGTGATGTGCCAGAGTTGGAACGGCAGGTTGACGGTGGGCTCGCGGTCGACAGCAAAGAATTGGCGGTTGTCTGTGAGGTCCTGATAGACCCCGAGAGTCACATGGAAGGCTTTCTCGATGTTGGCAACAGTTCCGGTGAGCCACAAGTCCCTGCTCTCGCGAGTTCCTCCGACGATTTCAAAGCCGCTGGCTTTCGCGAAAGCTACTAGAGCATCCCAATCTTCCTGGCTTGGGCCGAACCTGGCGGTAAATTCCTGCGGTTTGAGGAACTGATGGTAGGAGGAACTGGAAGGATCGTAAAGGTCCTGCAGGAAATTTTGCAATCCCGCGTGATCGCGCAGTGGCAGAACAATGTCGAAGCGAAGAGTCTGGCTTGCTGGGAGTTGCCCGACCAACCGCGCCTGCCCGTTCACCACAGCATCGCGAACGTGACGCGTCAGCAGTTGCGATTGGGCGTGGCAGAGGAGAGTAAAACCGAGAGCGAGGACGAAAATCCTGGGGAAGAAAATACTGAATCTTCGAACCATGTCATCTCCTTCATGGTGCTTTGATTTGCACTTCGAAAACATAGATCCGATCGGAGTGTCAGCAGTCCGACCAAAACCGGCGAATCTTAGCGCAGTTTGGGTCGTGTTGTGAAAAATTTCTTGTGATTGTTACGAAAACGGAAAATCCTTGAGCCACCGAGGTCCGTAACGCACAAACGCCACCGCAAGAAGTTTGGACGCGGCCTCTACGCGGAGCGCGATCTGGCCATCCTCGGGGGGTGGTCTTGGCCGCATCGTTTCCGGAAGACGACTTTCACCGCTTCGCGCCAGCGCTCATCAATGCCGATAAACTCCCAATTGATTTCGGGTGAAACATAGCGCAGCAATGTATCCGTGGAGGGATGGACGTGAAGTGCGGGCGCGACCAAAAGCAGCAATGGTTTTGCCGGTGACAGTTCGCGGCCCTCGAAATATCCGAATCGCGGGAACTCATTGCGCCTATGGTGCCACTCCACACGCGACCAGTAATCCACGCCCTGAAGGGGCAAGTGAATGTCTTCTTCGGCCTTCAACTCCACCACCGTGAGCCGTCCCGTCTGTGTGACTGTCAGTACGTCGACCATCGCGCGATCCGCTGCAGAAAATGCGGGCACCTGGGAATAACTGCAGTCGGGCCGTAACCGTTCGTCGATCATGCTTACATCCGCAGCGACAAGCGACTCAAGCCATCTTTCAGGGTGCAGGCGCCAAAGCGGATGCTGGCGCGGCCCATAAGGATGGCGCACATCGCGCAGCGAATGCGCCAGGGCAATGAAAGCGGTTTCATTTCCAGCCTCCAAAACTCGCTCTTCGGCTCCAACTCCAAACACAATTTCTTCCTTACTGCGGAACGATCCCGGAAGGCAGCCCAGCCGCGCGCGAGCAAACTCCAATCCACGCCAGCGGAATGAAATCTCAGCGGCTGAAAGCACGGCGATTTCGCAGTTCGGCAGAATCTCATGAATCTTGGCGACGGATTCCGCAAAGCGCTGCCGGGCCGCCGCTTCGTCGGTCGCATGTACGAGCCGGGTAGCAACGTTTCCCCGGTCCGCACAATCGATTTTCACCAGCGCGTCGTCTTTTTCATTCAATTCGTATAAAAACCACTTGGCCAAATCGCGATTCAAGTTCGCCATGCGCTCGCGAACCAGTTCTGAAGTTCCCTGCGGAACAAAGAGCTTCAGACCTTCCACCAGCACATTCGCAGCCTGCCGGCTCCGGCAGACATCGAGCCACAAAATTGCAAACGTCAGTGATGCGTCGATCGAAGCTTGCGTTTCGGAGGCGTTGACACCAAGGACAGCAAATGCCGTGCGACCTTGCCGGATCAGGCCACGCGTATAAACCGGGCCGAAGGATTTCTCCAGGTCCACGCTGCCAGTTAATTGCGCGACCTTGAAATCCGGGAAATGCCGCTCGAGAGTCCTTCTGAGCTTTTGCTCATAGCTGGCGCGCGCCAGGCGGCGGGTGGTCGGAGACCGCCGATCGCGCTCGCGACAGATTTCCAACTTCGATGGCTTGGCCTGGCCCAACCGCTGCACAGCCAGCCGCAGAGCACCATTTTTCACTTCGGCATCCAGCACGCGGCGCACAGAATTGCGCTCTGCAGACCAGATATGCAGCAAGCAGCGATTGTGCTCGCCCGAAATCGAGTACTTTGCACGGGCCATATCGAACACGACTGCGCCGTTTTCCACTACGACGGCGGTTGCCGCTTCGCTGAGGAAATCCGAAACCGCGCGGGTTAGACTCTCCGGCGAAACCATGGCGATCCGTGCAGGAAGTGTCGGGGTAACCGTCCAGTGCGGTCTGTGATAAGTGACCATCGTTAGCAGGCTTCTGTGGATGTTTTCATCCCACCGCGATCGAGGCGTGGGATAATGTTGGTTTCGCTCAACTGAGTCTGCCTTTCCCCCGGCAGCATCTATATTGCAGGTGAGGATTTTGGAAAAACAGTCTTTCTCCGAAAAGCAACGATTTTTCTTCGACCACTACGGAGTTACAGAGAACGATCTGGAACGCTACTTATCCGCGGCCCTTTCCGCTGGCGGCGATTACGCAGATCTTTACTTCGAATATCTGTCATCGACTTCGCTTTCGATGGATGAATCGATGGTGAAGTCGGCATCGCAGGGAATTTCTGCGGGTTGCGGAGTGCGGGTGGTTTCGGGCGAGCGCACTGGGTACGCGTATACGGACGATTTATCCGCTTCTCGAATTCTTCATGCGGCGCGTACTGCGGCTCTGATCGCCAGCGCTCCTGCGAAAACGCCGGTTGCCGGATTTCAGAAGACTGCTGCGCGGAGCTTGTACCCAATAACCTTGCCGTCAGTTGATGCAGAGATTACGGCGAAGCTCGAACTGGTGATGCGCGCTGACAAGGCTGCGCGGGCCTATGATCCGCGCATTCAGGAAGTGCGCGCCAGCTACTCAGACGAATTGCGGAATATTTTGGTCGTCGCCTCTGATGGAACCCTCGCCGAAGATTCGCAGCCGCTGGCCCGGCTGAATGTTTCCTGCATCGCGAAAACGGAAGGCAATTCGGCTCGTGGCGGCTCTGGCGGAGGAGGGCGCGTGGCCCTTGATTTCTTCTTCGGTGAAAAGACTCCGGAGTTTTTCGCAAAAGAGGCGGCACGGCAGGCAATTTTGCAGCTTGATGCGCGCGAAGCTCCGGCGGGCGAAATGGAAGTTGTACTCGGCCCGGGATGGCCGGGCGTGTTGTTGCATGAAGCCGTCGGTCACGGACTTGAGGCCGATTTCAATCGCAAAAAGACCTCCGCTTTCGCCGGGTTGATCGGCAAGCGCGTAGCGAGTGAAGGCTGCACGGTTGTTGATAACGGAACCATGCCGTGGCGCCGCGGATCGCTTAACGTCGACGATGAAGGGGCTCCGACGCAAGAAACAGTACTTATCGAAAAGGGAATTCTGAAAGGATATTTGAGCGATAAGCTGTCATCGCGGCTCATGGGCATTGCTGACACGGGCAATGGACGCCGCGAGAGCTATGAACACATTCCCATGCCGCGAATGACGAATACCTATATGCTCGCGGGACAGGATAACCCGGAAGACATTATTCGCTCGGTGAAACGTGGCATCTATGCCGTAAATTTCGGCGGTGGGCAGGTCGATATTACGAACGGCAAGTTCGTCTTTGGCGCGAGCGAAGCGTACATGATCGAAGACGGTCAGATTACCGCACCGATCAAGGGCGCAACGCTGATCGGCAACGGGCCGGATGTGCTGACGCGGGTTTCGATGGTCGGCAATGATTTAAAGCTTGATGAAGGCGTCGGCACTTGCGGCAAGGATGGACAAGCCGTTCCAGTAGGTGTCGGTATTCCAACCATCAAGATCGATCGCCTGACCGTCGGCGGGACCGCAAAGAAAGATACGGGCGGATTCATGCAGTAATTCTTTGCCACGGATTTACGCGGATCCTACGGATTTATAAAGGGTGTCATTCCGAATCGAGTCGAAGGCTCGGTGAGGAAGCTGCTTTTGCTAAGCAGCCTTGTCGAAGATTTATGCTCTCTCCTCAACTCGAATCTCCCCAACTCGCCACCGACCTCCGCGATCTGGCTCAGGATATCGTGCGCCGCGCGATGAACGGAGGCGCCACAGCTGCCGAATGCGTCGTCCGAGAAGGGGATGAATTCTCGACACTGGTTCGGCTCGGCCAAGTTGAAACCCTCAAAGAATCGGGTTCGCGCTCGATTGGCGTGCGGGTGTTTCGCGGCCAGCGCGCGGCCAATACCCACTCCAGCGATTTTTCTCGCGACAGCCTCGACCGCATGGTGAAATCCGCGCTCGAACTTTCGAAAATCACCTCGGAGGATCCTTTTGGCGGCATTCCCGAAGCGTCGCAACTCGGGCAAATCTCCGGCGATCTCGACCTTTATCACGAAGACGTTTATTCACTGCCAGGTCCTCAACGCATCGATTATGCCCGCCGCACCGAAAAAGCCGCGCTCGATTTTGACCCGCGCATCAAAAATTCAGAGGGTGGATCGTTCGACGCCGCCACCGGCCACAAGGTTTTGGCAAACTCGCACGGATTTGTCGGCGAGTATCGACGGTCATATTGTTCGATGGCGGCCGTTCCCATCGCACAGGCTGAGGATGGTTCGATGCAGCGGGATTACTGGTTCTCGGTAGCACGCACGCTGACCAAACTCGAATCGCCCGAGCAGGTGGGTAGGGTTGCCGCCGAACGGACTTTGCGACGGCTCGGAGCACGGAAAGTCAAAACTGCGCACGTGCCCGTCATCTTTGATCCCATGGTTGCCACCTCGATTCTTGAGCACATTTTCGAAGGCGTGAATGGCGATTCGGTTTACCGTGGTGCCTCGTTTCTCGCCGGCAAGCTCGGGCAAAAGATCGCCGGTGAAAATGTCACGATCATCGACGATGGCACGATCCCGGGCGGCTTCGGAACCAGCCCATTCGATGGAGAAGGCGTGCCGACACGGCAAACCCTTGTGGTCGAGAGAGGCGTGCTGAAATCATATTTGCTGAACACCTACACGGCGAAAAAGCTCGGGCTTGCCACCACCGGCAACGCCTCTCGCGGACTCGCGGGGACTCCCGGCATCGGTCCCGGAAATTACTTCCTCCAACCTGGGCTGCGTACGCCGAAGCAAATGATCGGCGACATCAAGGAAGGGCTCTACGTCACTGAATTTCTCGGCCACGGCGCAAACCTGGTCACTGGCGATTATTCCCGCGGCGCTTCCGGATTGTGGGTCTCAGGCGGCGAATTCGCCTACCCGGTCGAAGAGATCACGGTCGCGGGAAACCTGAAGGAAATGTTTCTTAACATTTCAGAGATCGCAAACGATCTCGAATTTCGCGGAGCCGTCGCGGCGCCAACGCTACGCATTGACGGCCTGACCGTCGGCGGAGAGTAAGGTTTATGCAGGATGGCCATGTGGGATAGCCCCCTCGGCTGTCCAGGCGAGCGAAGCTCGCCTGAAACGCTTCGATGAAATTTGCAAAGATCACTTTTCTGATCGCCGGGATTTGGGGCGTGCTGGTCTTGGCCCCGCTTTATTTTCTTTTCGATGTGATCGGCCGTCAAGATCCTCCACCGATTACGCATCCCGGTTTTTACTATGGTTTCGCGGCCGTGGGTCTGGCGTTCCAGATCGCATTCTTCGTCATCGCACGCGATCCGAGCCGCCTGC
The DNA here is from genome assembly GCA_030041415.1 of Candidatus Sulfotelmatobacter sp. GTDB lineage: Bacteria > Acidobacteriota > Terriglobia > Terriglobales > Acidobacteriaceae > Sulfotelmatobacter. Next base: position 20,184 of record JASHNX010000094.1, on the reverse strand, counting down.
GGCCGATGATGATTCCCTCGATCATCGAAAAATTTGGCGGAGGTGCAACCTTCGTCGTGCTCTATCTTCAGCATCGACTTACGCCAGGTGATCTGGGTCTGGGTTGCGTCGATCTGTTCTTCGGAATCCTGTTCGCGGCTGCATATTTCAAGACCGCCGAATAAACTCCGGTACAATCTTCTTGCATGGGCGGATTGATCCAGCCGAATCCGGTAGCCGAAGAGCCCGATTCCAGCCGGCGAATTATTGTCGTCGCCGTTGCCGCGGTGATCGTCGCTGCCCTCGTCGGTGCCTTTCTTCTGCGCACCCCGCAAAAGAAAAACTTAGGTCCCCCTGCTTATGCAGCTAGTCTCCAGCTCTCTGATCTGAAAATGAGCGCGGCGGAGAACTTTGTCGGCGCGACCGTGAACTACGTCGACGGCACGGTCACGAACACCGGCGCCAAAACCGTCATACGGGCTATCGTCGAAGTCACTTTCAAAGACGATATGGGACAACTGGCGCAGCGCGAAGAAGTCCCCTTGCAAGTATTGAAAACGAGCGGTCCATATCCTGAAGCCGTCGATCTGAACTCTTCTCCGCTTGGTCCTGCCCAGAGCGAACCGTTTCGATTGACCTTTGAGTCCATTTCGGCGCAGTGGAACCGGCAATATCCGGACATCCAAATTATCGATGTGACCACTAAGTAGTCACGTCGTCTGGTCGCCAACTTCCGATTGTCAAACTCGCGAGCGGTTCAGAGGTTTTGTTCAATCGGCACGCGCGGAAAATGGAAATTGACAATCGGTACAATGACTTCATGCCCGATAAGCCATTCCGCCTTACCGAGTCGGTGAAAGCTGCGGGTTGAGCTTCCAAGCTGAGTCCAGCGGCGCTGGACAAGGTGCTTGGGAAATTAGCCCGGCAACATGATCCGAACGTTCTGGTCGGCTTCGACCACGCCGACGACGCCGGAGTGTATCAAATCGCGCCGGAGCAGGCGCTGGTGCAAACGGTCGACTTCTTCACGCCAATCGTCGATGATCCTTTCACGTTCGGCCAGATCGCCGCCACGAATGCGTTGAGTGATGTTTACGCCATGGGCGGAAAGCCGGTCACCGCGCTCGCACTGGTCTGCTTTCCCGATAAGGCCGATCTCGAAATGCTCGAGCGCATTCTTGCCGGTGGGTTGTCAAAGATGATCGAGGCAGGGTGTACCGTCATCGGCGGTCACAGTATTCGCGATGAGGAAACCAAATTCGGCTACTCCGTTACCGGAGTGGTAAATCCGAAAAAAGTTCTCACCAATGCCGGAGCGAAACCGGGCGACGCTCTCATTCTTACCAAGGCGCTGGGCACGGGAGTGATCTCAACCGCGATAAAAAAGGGCAGCGCCGAACCGATATGGATCGATGCTGCAGTACGTTCAATGACCACTCTCAACAAGCAGGCGGCGGAGATACTTGAGAGGCAGAATCTGCGGGTTCATGCCATGACTGACGTCACGGGTTTCGGCCTCATCGGCCACGCCCGAGAAATGTCGCTCGCTTCCGATGTCTCCTTGCGCCTCAGCACGAGCAAGATTGACCTGCTTCCGGGCGCCGTGGAATGCGTACGTGCCGGATATATCCCAGGAGGACTAAATAACAATCGTGATTTTGCCGAATGCGTGGTTGCCTACGAAGAGCCAATTTCGGACGAGATCAAGCGGCTGCTTTTCGATCCTCAGACGGCTGGGGGCCTGCTAATTTCGCTGGCATCCAAAGACGCGGAGAAACTCCTCGCCGCTCTTCAGTCGGCGCGGATTCCTGCATCGCAGATTGGCGAAGTCGTGCCTCGCACGAAACGGCTGATCGCAGTGATAGCTTGATCATCCCTCTGCTGCAGAGTTCAGCAGTTCCCAGATTTTCGCCAAGTGATGGTCATCGTGCTCGGCAACAAAAAACAGATGGTCGACGAGACGCATCGGCACTTTCAGGCGAGGATGTGGAATCGAACGGGTGGATAGCGTCGCGTCTATTTCTCCAGTCCGCTCCAGCAGTCGATTTCGCGCGGTGCGAAATTGGGTCAAAATTTCTTTGAGCTGCCCCGAATTGTGGTTCGCTTCGTCGGTTTTTCGATTCTGCAGGTCGGTAACCGTGAGCACGCCGCTGCCTTTTACATAATCTTCCACCCGAGCCAGCCATAGAGGTTCCAGATCGAGCAAATGTCCAACCTGTTCCTGCGCCGACCATTTTTCTTTTGGCTTGACGGTCAGAGTTCTGTGGTCGCGTCCGTTCAGAACATCTTCCAGCCGCGCTGGGGTCCCGCGAAGCCGCGCGCATATATTCGGGTACAACTTAGCCGGAAACGAAAAATCGAATTTGCGCTCGAACCACAGAGGAATCTGGCTCATACTTTCACCTGGTCGCATCTTTCTTCGCCGCCCAATTTCACCCGGATTAGAGATCAGTCAAGCGGTTCACGACTCAGAATTCCTGTCATCTGGTGCCAAAGCTCGTGCATCTGTAGTTAAGAGGCACCCATAATTTGACCTGCTGATTATTTGCTAGGAGGCATCATGATGCAATTTCGTGAACTTGCACGCAGCGCCCTGAAGGTCTCGGCGATCGGGCTTGGCTGCATGGGTATGTCGGAGTTTTATGGCGGACGCGACGACGATGAATCGATTGCTACGATCCACCGCGCGCTTGAACTTGGCATAAATTTTCTCGACACGGCGGATGCGTACGGTCCCTACAAGAATGAAGAACTGGTCAGACGCGCCATTAAGGGCAAGCGCGACAAAGTTGTGCTGGCCACGAAATTCGGAATCGTGCGCGATCCAGCGAATCCCAACGCGCGAGGCATCAATGGCAAGCCGGATTACGTTCGCAAATCGTGCGAGGCAAGCCTGAAGCGGCTGGGAGTGGATACCATCGATCTCTATTACCAGCACCGCGTCGACCCCAACACCCCAATTGAAGAGACCCTGGGCGCAATGGCCAAGCTTGTGCAGGATGGAAAGGTTCGGCACGTCGGCTTGTCCGAAGCTTCTCCGCAAACCTTGCGGCGGGCGGTAAAGGTTCACCCGATCACCGCACTGCAAACCGAATACTCGCTCTGGAGCCGCGAACCGGAGGGTGAAATCCTTTCGACCTGCCGCGAGCTCGGGATCGGCTTTGTGGCTTACAGCCCCCTGGGGCGAGGCTTTCTGACCGGACAATTCAGGAAAGTCGAAGATTTTCCCGAGGATGATTACCGCCGGAGTTCTCCTCGATTTCAGGGAGAAAACTTCAAGAAGAATTTGGATCTCGTGCGCGCCATCGAGGAGATCGCACGAGAGAAGGCTTGCAGGCCGTCTCAACTGGCTCTCGCATGGGTGTTGGCACAGGATAAGAACATCGTTCCAATTCCTGGCACCAAGCGCCGCAAATATTTGGAAGACAATATTGCTGCCGTCGATATCGAGTTGAACAAAGAAGATCTGCGGCGAATCGAGGAAATCTTCCCTGCCGGCGCTGCGGCTGGACAGCGTTATCCCGAACACATGATGAAGATCGTGAACGGCTGAAAAGCGCAGAACTTCAACAGAAAGGGCGGCTCATCGCCGCCCCAGGATTTGCGGATTTTCGTGAAGCCTACTGATTAAGACTAGACTTCAGCTGTCTGCCCTTACGCTCGCGCCGGGCTTTCCCCGCCCTTCGCAATTCCGGGCCGTCCCGGCTCTGGCTTCAGCACTTGTTGCACGCCCTCATCCGGCTTCGAAGGAGACTTCATCGGAGGCAGTTCCTTGCCTTCGACCAGCATCATCACTTCGGAAGCGTCGAGCACTTCCCGCTCCAGCAAGGACGCTGCAATCTTTTGCAGCACGTCACGGTTACTCTCGAGAATGCTCCTGGCCGTATCGTACCCCTCGCTCACAAGTTTCCGTACTTCGGCATCGATCTTGATTGCCGTATCTTCACTGTAATCGCGGTGCTGGCTGATCTCGCGACCCAGGAAGATCTGCTCTTCTTTCTTGCCGAAAGTGAGCGGGCCCAGATCGCTCATACCCCACTCGCACACCATTTTCCGTGCCATTTCGGTGGCGCGCTCAATGTCGTTTCCGGCACCCGTGCTCATCTGGTTAAGGAAAATTTCCTCGGCCAGGCGTCCGCCCATCAGAATCGCCAGATCCGTCTTCAGATATTCGCGGGTGTAATTATGCCGGTCATCGATCGGCAGCTGCATGGTTACACCCAGCGCCATGCCCCGTGGAATAATTGTCACCTTATGTACCGGATCGGAGCCCGGCAACTTAGCCGCGACCAGCGCGTGTCCAGCTTCGTGATACGCCGTGACTTTCTTCTCCTGCTCGGAAAGAATCAGCGACTTGCGTTCCACGCCCATCAGAACTTTATCTTTGGCCACCTCGAAGTCGTACATCAGCACGGCTTTGCGGTTTTGGCGCGCCGCGGCCAACGCGGCTTCGTTGACCATATTGGCGAGATCGGCGCCCGAGAATCCTGGTGTTCCGCGAGCCAGCACAGACAGATCAACATCTTCGGCCAGTGGAATCTTGCGGGTATGCACCCGCAGAATCTCTTCCCTTCCGCGAACGTCGGGTCGGCTCACTACAACTCGCCGGTCGAATCGCCCGGGTCGCAGCAACGCAGGATCAAGCACATCCGGCCGATTGGTCGCCGCCATCAGAATGACGCCTTCGTTGGACTCAAACCCGTCCATCTCGACCAGCAACTGATTCAGGGTCTGCTCGCGCTCATCGTGACCGCCACCGAGACCCGCGCCACGATGCCGTCCAACCGCGTCGATTTCATCGATAAAGATGATGCAAGGCGCGTTCTTCTTGCCCTGCTCGAAAAGATCGCGAACGCGGCTAGCGCCTACACCAACAAACATCTCGACAAAATCCGAGCCAGAAATCGAGAAGAAAGGCACGTTGGCCTCGCCGGCCACGGCGCGAGCCAAAAGGGTTTTACCGGTTCCCGGAGGTCCAACCAGAAGCACGCCTTTGGGAATTCTCCCGCCCAACTTCTGGAACTTTTGCGCCTCGCGCAGGAATTCGATAATTTCGCGCAGCTCTTCCTTGGCCTCTTCGACTCCCGCCACATCTTTGAACGTGACTTTTTTCTGCTGCATGGAAAGCAGCCGCGCCCGGCTCTTGCCAAAAGACAAAGCTTTATTACCGCCGGTCTGCATCTGCCTGATCATGAAGAACCACAATGCGCCCAGCAGAATCAGCGGAGCCCACGTGCCCAAAAGCTGCAACGACCAGCTTCCGCTATTCACGTCCTTGATATTTACCGACACTCCCTTATCGGTAAGCGTCTTGTACATGTCCGGATAATTCATCGGCACGGTACTATGGAACGAGTTGCCGTCGCGCAACTTCCCGTGCACCTGCTGGCCATCCAGCGTCACCTCGTGCACGTTCCCGTCGCTCACATCAGACATGAACTGCGAGAAGTTGACTTCTTTATCCTTTTGTCCGCCACGACCCTGCTGAATCACGGTCCACAAAAGCAGAGCGGAAAGGCCGATGACCACCCAAAAGACCACGGTTTTGACTGTCGAATTCACCAAGAATGCTCCCGAACCGATCGGCGTTCACGAATACAAACCCGCACCGACCGTCCACACTAAAATTAGATGCCTTGCGGCCAAATTCGATGGGGAAATTCCAAGATCTTTATTCTACCTTTTTCAGGGGAAAAACGTGCGATCTTCTTCGTATAACTTAGGTCATCACGGGGACCGGACTCGCTACCAGATAGGGAATGTTGCGATTGGTTTGCTCGGATGCCCCTAAACCGTAACCAACCAGGTAAGCCTCATCCACCAAAAAGCCGAAATAATCGGGCTGTAAAGCAACCCTGCGCGCCGACTGGCGGTCGAGCAGGGTCACCAGCTTTACCGACGCCGCGCCCCTCGCTCGGAGATCATTCATTAGAAATTCGCTAGTCACTCCCGAATGCACCAGTCCCTCGACCAGCAGAATATGCTGGCCACGGATATCCGGTTCGTGGCTGAAGAAAATTTCCATCACCTCGGCCGACGAATTGTCCTGCTGTTTGCGGTACCGGGGTTTTATGAATTGGCAGATAACCGGTATTTCCAAAGCGCGTACCAGGTCGGCCATGAACATGAAAGCATTCTCGAGAACGGCCAGCGCCTGAACCGTCTGCCCCTGATAATCGTCCGAAATATGCCGGGCCAGTTCCTTGACCCGCTTCTGAATCTGCTCGGCCGAAATAACCTGTCGTGGCTCGATTCTCGTATTCATGAAACGGACTGCCTCCGCTCCTACGTGTTTATGCGATCGAAATACCCCTAGATTGTCTCGTATTCGTTGCGCGAAATCTCACGGATCAACACCGCCTCACCCGCGCGCTGCCAGGCAAACTTTGCCGGAACCGCCAAGTCTCGCACCCAAACGATCTCATCCGCAGCGGCGATCACTGGCCAGAGCTTCCGCTGCGGCTGCGAAATATGCTTTTCATGCAAGAGTTCCTTAACCTTCTTGGGCGACTTACTGTGCGACGGCCAGTATCGATCGCCCGCGCGCCAGTTTCGCAGCGTCAGACGTCTGGGTACGAGTTCCGCGTCCAGAAGTTGTTGCGGATTATACTCCGGGCTCTCCAAATCTGGAGAGATGCGCAACGCTTCGACTGCTACTCCGAGTTCCGGCACAAAGACCCGTCCGGGAACTCCCAGGACATACTCGTAATCGCCCAAAGGCTCCAGCCGCCGCAAATCAGGCGTAACGAAAACCATGGCTTCCGGCTCACGCACGATCTTCCAACCGCCGGGTAGCGACAGCTCTCTGCCCGTACCGTCTTCGGTCGCGAACCGCAGGATTTCTTCCACATGCTTAAACTCTAGGGAAATTCCCGCTTGCTCGCCGATCGCCTTGATAACCCTTCTCTGCACCGCTTTCGGCTCTGTCAGTAGCCATGGCCGGCTCAAAGAAGCATTCGCAATAGCATGTCGAGCCTGCTCGATTCGTTCGCTTAATTCAGAAACCTGGGGTTGAAAGCCGGAGTCTGTCTTGGAGGGTGCAATTTGCACCAGCGCAGGCGCGTCTGCATATCCCAACCCCCGTGCCCACTCGGGAAGTGACCACTGGACCACGGTCCCCAGCCAGCCGGAAACTTCGTTTTCCCAATAGTCTTCCTCGTCGCGAGCAATCTCGGCCAACTCGCCAAGATTCTCGGCGATGGATGGATTGAACTCGCGCTCTAGCAGCGGCATCAGCAGCTTGCGCACGCGGTTGCGGGTAAACTTGGAATCGGAATTGGTCGCGTCTTCTCGCCAGGGTTGTTGGAGATCACTCAGGTACTGTTGCAGTTCGTGTCGACGAGCCCCGAGCAGAGGACGAATGATTTCGCCGGGGGCTTCACCCTCCTCATCCTCAAGTACGATGCGCGGATGAATTCCTCCCAACCCTCGAGACCCCGTGCCGCGAATCACTCGCATCAGCACAGTTTCGGCCTGGTCGTCGAGCGTGTGCCCCGTCGCGATCTTGTTCAGAACGCCTTTGGGTGGCGCAACTCCTGCAGCCGCGAGTGCCCCATTTCTCCCCTGTTCTGGGAGAAATGGGGATTTTGCCTCGCCCGCTCCCAATAGCGTCCGAAAAAATTCATACCGCAATTCCCGCCCCGCGGCTTCGATCCCCGAATGTTCTTCGGCGGCAAGCTCGGCCGCATCCCCGCCACCACAACAAAATTCCAATCCGTGATCGCGGGCGAGAGAAGCGACGAACTCCTGATCCCCATCCGACTCCGCCCCCCGCAGCTTGTGATTGAAATGAACAATAGAAAGGACAATGCCGAGTTCGCCCCGCAATTCAAGCAAGAGCCGCAACAGCGCCACCGAATCAATTCCACCGGAAACCGCCGCGCCGACGCGATTGCCGGCCAGTAGAAGTTCGTTCCGGCGGATGTGGTCGAGCACGCGCTGCGCGAGTGGGTGCACCGGAAGATCGTACAACAGCGCCTCGGTTGGGTCATTTTGACAGGGGCCCTGTGAATTGGCACACTATGCTCGAGGAGCGTATGGGCTTAATCGAGAACGTCAAGGATGCAGCTGACCTCGCAAAGAAAATCGGCGATATCGAACTCTACCGAAAAATCGTTCACCTCGAGGGCGAAGTGATGGAGCTTACCCGAGAGAAGCGACAGGCGGAGCAGGGGACCGAGGAACTTGAGGAAAACCTAGCATTAAGAGAGAAAATGCGCTTCCAGCAGCCATTTTACTTCCAGGAGGGAGATCAGGTTCCGTTCTGCCCTCGATGTTTTGAGAAGGATAAATCAGCCGTGCACTTATTTCTTGAAATAAACCGGGCCGACCTCAAGAGATGGGACTGCCACGAATGCAAGTCTCAATACCGAATCGAAGGCCCGGATTATCATCGCAGGGGCCAAGCAAAACCTTACGGAGGCGGTCAGTGGAGCTAACGGCAAGGTGTAATTTTCCCTGCGCCTCTGTGTCTCGGTGGTAAGGAAAGACCTTACAGCCCCGCGCTCCTCTCCGCAATCAGCTTCTTAATCTTCTCCACAAATTCCGCCGCCAGCATGTCCTCGGTTTTTTCTTTTCCGCGCGTGCGCACGTTCACCTTGCCAGCCTCGGCCTCTTTATCGCCCACGACTAATAAAAACGGCACCTTCTGCAAGGAGTGCTCACGAATCTTGGCGTTCATTTTCTCGTTCCGCGCATCGACCTCCACGCGCACACCCGCATCGCGCAACTGTGCAGCCACTTTGTTTGCGTACTCCACGTGCCGCTCGGCAATCGGAATCATCACCGCCTGCACGGGCGAGAGCCACACCGGAAACGCACCGGCATAGTGTTCGATTAACACGCCGAAGAAGCGCTCGATCGAGCCGTAAAGTGCGCGATGCACCATGACCGGCTGCTTGCGCGAACCGTCTTCCGCAACGTATTCCAATCCGAAGCGCTGCGGCAGGTTAAAGTCGAACTGCACGGTCGAAAGCTGCCACAAACGCCCGATGGCGTCGACCAGCTTGATGTCAATCTTCGGGCCGTAAAACGCGGCCTCGCCGGGAATCGTCCTGTACTCGACGTTGTGCGCCTTCAGCACTTTTTCGAGCGACTGCTGAGCATGGTTCCACTGCTCTTCGCTGCCGACGAAATTCTTCCGATCATTCGGATTCCAGGTGGAAAGCTCGGTCTGGAACTTGTCGAAGCCGAAATCTTTCAACGTGTCGAAAGCGAAATCCAGGCAGCTCGCGATCTCATCTTCAATCTGCTCCGGCGTGCAGAAAATGTGCGCGTCATCCTGGGTAAAACCGCGTACTCGCAACAGGCCATGCATGACTCCAGACCGCTCATACCGATAAACCGTGCCCAACTCGCCGAGGCGCACGGGCAGGTCGCGATAGGATTTTAGCGAGTCTCGGTAAATCAGAATGTGTCCGGGGCAATTCATCGGTTTCAGACGATACTCGGCATCGTCTAGTTCCATCGCGTCGAACATGTTTTGCGAGTAATAACCCTCATGCCCCGAGGTCTGCCATAACTGGCGCCGCATCACGTGTGGCGTGTAGACGAGCGAATATCCGCGTTTGAGATACTGATCGCGCATCCAGTCTTCCATCTCTTTGCGGATGATTCCGCCCTTCGGATGCCAGAAAATCAGCCCCGGCCCGGCCAGTTCCTGAATCGAAAACAGATCGAGCTGCTTGCCAAGCACGCGATGGTCGCGCTTTTTGGCTTCCTCAATCTGCTGCAAGTGGGCGTCGAGATCCTTCTTCGAGAAAAACGACGTACCGTAGATGCGCTGCAACTGCGGATTTTTTTCATCTCCCAGCCAGTACGCACCGGCGATGTTGAACAGCTTGAACGCCTTGATTTTTCCGGTCGACGGAATGTGCGGACCACGGCAGAAATCGACGAATTTGCCGGTGCGGTAGATCGAGATCTTTTCATCGGGCTTGGTGAACTGCTCGATGAAATGGCACTTCATGAAGTCGCCTTCTTTTTTGAACTCGGCGAGTCCCCGGTCGCGTGGCAGAAATTCGCGCGCATAGGGAATGTTCTGCTGCACCAGTTCCTGCATTTTCTTTTCGATTTTTTCGAGGTCTTCAGGCGTAAACGGAGTCGGCCGGTAGAAGTCGTAGAAAAAACCGCTCTCGGTGGCTGGACCATGGCCGAGTTTGGTTTCCGGAAAAAGTTCAAGCACTGCAGCCGCGAGCAAATGCGCCGACGAATGCCGGTAAACTTCGAGCGCCTCGGGATCTTTCTCGGTAATTAAGCGCAGCTGGGTATCTTTTTCGAGCGGCTTGGTCAGATCGATGAGCTTGGGGCGGGCGCCCTCGCCTGCCTGATCGCCGTTGGAAGACACCTGAGCGACAAGAGCGGCATCCGCGAGGCGCGGGCTGATCGATTTGGCAATGTCGAGCGCAGTCGTGCCCTTAGGGACATCTTTGACGCTTCCGTCGGGAAGCTTGACATGAATACTATCTGCCATAAGTTGAGCCTTGCAGAGCGTGGATATTTCAGTCTAAAGAAGGCGGTTGGGGAGGGTCAAACGCGGCCTGTCTTAGTTGCGGCATTTCCCCACAATCAGCGTAATGTCATCGTACTGCTTGCCTGCGCTGAACTCTTGAACCTCCTCCAAGATTGCCGCTAGCATCGCCTGCGCCATCTGCTCGCGATTTCGCCGCAGGGATTCGATCAACCGCTGCTCGCCGAATTCTTCTCCATCGGAATTGAACGCTTCCGTGATCCCGTCGGTATACAACGCCAAAATATCTCCCGGCTGCATCGCGCACGCTTGGACCGAGCAATCCCACTCGCGAAACAATCCCAGGACAGTTCCCGTCGAATTCAGCATTTCCAGCGCGTCGTCGTGTCGCAGGAGGATTGGCGAATAGTGCCCGCAATTCGCGTAACGAAGTCTTTGCGAGCGGTCGTCGTACTCGCCGAAGAACAGCGTGGCGTAGGCGCTATCGGTTGTGTTTTCGCTGAAAAGCTGATTCACCGATTGCAGGAATTTCTGCGGCTGCTCCATGGCAATCGCGCTCTGGCTCCGCAAATTAGCTTGCAGATTCGCCATCAATAAAGCTGCGCCGATGCCTTTGCCGGAAGTATCGCCAATCACCAGCCCGAGCCTCGACTGGCCCAGATTCAGGAAATCGTAATAGTCGCCACCCACTTCGCGCGCCTGGATGCATACGCCCGCGTAGTCGAGTGTTTCCAGCGGCGGCAAATTCTGCGGAAAAAGCCGCGACTGCACTCGCTTCGCGATGTCGAGTTCCTGGGCCGCACGCCGCTCCGCTTCCAGTTTTTCTGCAGCGGCCCGCCGTTCGGCTTCGATTTCGCGAACAAAATCATCGCGGCCGACTAGTGTAAATGAATTGCCATCGAGATCGTCGAAACGGGTGAAGATGCCTCCCCAGAGTGTGGTTTGCGGAGGATGATGAAACCGAACGCCGCGCTTGCTCCACTCTTCGAACTTGGCAACTACGTCTTCGGTGACGAGCACGGCATGCTTGGAGCGTCCGATGAGCTTGTAATCTTCCGATTTGCGTTTGGGAGTAATGAGCGCAAGAACCGTATTGCCGTCTGGAGGCGCAACCGCCAGCCAGCGTCCGGCGGATTCGTAATTCTCGTCGACCACCAGGCCAAATCCGAGCTGGTCAACGTAGAAGCGCAGGCTGCGATCCTGATCGCGGACGAAGATATTAATACAGAGCAGGCGGAGGTAAGGATTCTGCCGGTCCAGTCGAACCGTTCCCGAGGAAGAGTTTTCCATCGCAGAGATTATAAGTCTGCGTGGCCCGTGCTCCGCTTACCGCAGGGGGACCTGCCACCCTGCCTGCTCGCATCAACGCGCGAAAGGGCTTCACGCAGATTTGACCTGAGTGGCGTCAGACTGCAAACCCATACGCTTCAGGATCTCCGCGAACCTTGGTTGCGCGTGGAGCGGCTCAAAGATAGGGTGAACTTTCAGAAAGATCATCCAGGTGGCTCGTTCATCGCACGCTCTCTCGAGCCAATCCAGCGCCCGGTCGACTTCGCCCAAACCCAGATATATCTCGGCGATGCAATAGGATGAACCATACTTGTTCCCGCGCATCGCCAGAAGTTCCTGCAGAATCTCCGCGGCTTTCCCGGTGCCGCCAAAGATTGCATGCCCGTACCCCAAGGCACCCAGGAACAACGGCAACCGATGGGACAACTCGGCCGCCTCCTGCAACTCATTTAAGGCTTCCTCCTGTTGGTTGATTCCTTGGAGAATGCACCCGCGGACAAAGTGTGCCGGAAAGAAGCTGGCATCCAGGTCGAGGGTCTTTCGAATCTGGCCGAGGGCGTGTTCGAAATCGCGAACCAGATAAAACAAAAGCGCGGTGGTCGTATTGACCGACATCGACAGAGGATCGAGTTGCAATGCGCGATCGGTTTCCCGAAGCGCTTCCTCGTGGCGCCCTAAAGCGGCGAGTTCCATGGCATACCACTGCCAGGTCATCGCATAATTTGGATTCAACTCGATGGCACGCTGGAATTCCCGCTCCGCGCCATGCCAATCCCATTCGTAAAACAACTTTACGAAGGCCAAGGACGAATGAGCTTCCGCCAATTCACCGTCGATCTCGATCGCCCTGGAGGCCGCAGCCTTGGCCTTGGGCAGGCCATCACGCGGTGAAATCATCATGTTCCACACAAGCATTCCATAGCTATCGGCCACTCCGGCGTAGGCGAGAGCGCACGACGGGTCCTTCTCGACGGCAAGGTTAAAGCACTCAAGGCTCTTCTTAAGGCTATCCTCGGTTCTCTTGTTCCAGTGATATCGCCCTTTAAGGCAGAGCTGAAAAGCTTCGGGACTCTCGGTGGGCCGCTTCTTCGAAGTGCATAGTTTGGAGCGCAGATTTTCCGCAATACCCTGAGCGATCTCTTCTTCGAGCGACAGAATTTCCGCCATCTGGCGGCGGAGCCGAGTGCTCCAGGTGACACTGTTATCGCGAGGGTCCACCAGTTCCACGCTGATCAGGAGTTGATCGCCCCTCTGCACCATTCTTCCTAACACGACCGCGCCGACATTCAGTTCCCGGCTAACTGACGGCAAGTCGATATTCGTCCCTTTGTAGCGGAAAACCGAAGTCCGCGAGATCACGCGGATGCCAGTCGATTGTGAAAGGCTCGAGATAATGGTCTCGGTGATACCGTCGCTCAAGAATTCTGTTTCGGGATTGTCGCCGAGATTTTCGAAGGGGAGTACAGCGACTCGCAGCACCTGCGGCTCGATAACCGCGGACACTTTTGAAGAGTCGGTGTCACGTTTCAAGCGTTGCAAATCGGCGCGAACCTCGGAGGCATGCTGGTAGCGGAGGTTTCGATCCTTTTCCAAACACTTATCGATGATGCGTTCCAGACCCGCAGGCAGGTCAGGATTCAAGCGGACGCAAGGCACCGGCGGCCGGTCGAGAATCGCATTGAAAATCACTCCCGACGTCTCACCGCGGAATGGCAACCGGCCGGTCGTCATCTCGTAAAGTACGGCACCGAAGGAAAACAAATCCGTTCTCGCATCGAGTTCCAGCGCCCGGACCTGCTCGGGCGACATGTAGGCAATTGTTCCAAGAGCTGTCCCCGGACTAGTCAGGTGATCGGCGGTTGCCTCCGAGGTTCCCTCGGTGGCAGTAGGTGCGGAAGCTAGTTTTGCCAGCCCGAAATCTAGGATCTTGGCATACTCCCGTTTGGTGACGAAGATATTTGCGGGTTTAATGTCGCGATGGACGATGCCGGCAGTGTGCGCCGCGTCCAGTGCATCTGCAATCTCAATTCCCAGCGAGAGCACGATCTGAATATCCAGCGGCTTGTTTCCGATTCGATGTTTCAGGTTCATCCCATCGAGAAACTCCATGACGATGAACGCCTGCCCGTCCTGCTCATCGATTTCATGGATAGTGCAGATATTGGGATGATTGAGAGCAGACGCCGCTTTTGCTTCGCGTTGAAAGCGGGCAAGCGCCTGCGGGTTCCCGGCTACATCCTCAGGAAGGAACTTGAGAGCTACAAACCGGCCCAATTTCACATCCTCGGCTTTGTAAACGATGCCCATCCCCCCGCCCCCGAGCTTTTCGACGATTCGGTAATGGGAGATGGTTTGGCCGATCCGATGGGAGGAGGAAACCATTGCGTGGAATCCTAGGACGGGGGACAAAAAAGGTCAATCGGAGGCCGGGAAGCGTTCGGGACGCTCATCGCATCGTGCGAGAGCTCAGTGACGCTTTGACGCAGTGCGGTTCGTACCCGTCCTCTGTAAAAATAGCTGTTAGCATGCATCAGTCCGCTAATGAAAGGAGCGCTATGTCCCATCACCTTGATTCACCAATCGCTCGACAGGATATTCGACTCGACATAACAGACCTCTACGTGTTCCGCGGGCAAACGGGTACAGTGTTTGTCATCAATATCTGCCATTCCATCTTCGGTCCAATTCCCGTTCCCGGTTACCACCCAGAGGGAATGTACGAGTTCAAGATCGACGTCAACGGCGATGCGATTGAAGACATCACCTATCGGCTCACATTTGAGGAGCGCGACAAAAATGGGAGCCAACGGTACGTCGTGCGGTGTATCAAAGGAGCGGAAGCCGGTGATCCACATGCCCCCGGCTTAGTGGTTGCCGAAGGGATGACGGGTGAGAAGATTACCGGGTCGTCCGGTCTTCGTGTGTGGGCGGACAAGGCCGGTGATCCGTTCTGGATTGAACCCGATGTGTTACATGCAGTGGGCCACGCATTCCAGGATGGCACCGTGGTAAATCTGTCTGGCTGGGACGCCACACAGGCCAAGAACTTGTTCGCAGGCCAGACAGTATACTCGATCGTCCTAGAGGTGCCTGACAAAGAGTTGCTCTCCGCAGCTGGCGGGAACCGGCACGTCGGGATTTGGGCAGTGTCGACGCTTGCGACGGACGCCGGCGGTTGGCGCTCGATTAACCGCGTAGGCCTTCCGATGATCCCCCCTCTGTTTACTCAATACAACGAGGATCTTGGCAACCGCCTGAATGCGGGACGCCCCCATGAAGACTTTGCCACTCATGGGGAGATTGTCACGAACGGGATCGCCCGAGTGGTTGCCGCGTACGGAACCGCGGAAGACCCGCTTGCCTATGCGGAGAAAGTGGCACACCGATTGTTGCCTAATATGCTGCCGTACGAGCTCGGTACGCCGGCTGTATTTGGTTTTGCTGATTGGAACGGCCGTTCGCTAACAGATAACGCGCCCGACGTAATGTTCTCTCTTGCGGCGAACACTCCCATTCGGCTGGGCATCGGCAAAGAATCGGTCAGTTCGAAACCGTCGCGAGCGTTTCCATACGTTCCGGCCGTGCCTGCACGAGACGCCGAACAGACTGCGGCGTGAGTAGCCGCAGCCAGAAGGCGAGTTAGGAACTCGTTGTAATCCCACTTCCCACCCAACTGGCATTTTGTTGGGTGGGAGGGTGAGGTTCATTCCCCCATCCTAGGTTTCGACATCCTTCACGTGCGTGCCGATGTACCAGATGTTCCCGAATGGATCGGTCACAGCACCGTTGCGGTCACCGTAAGGCTGGTCGGTCAGCTCGTGCAGCGATTTTGCTCCGGCAGCGATTGCCTGCCGGTAAACAGCGTCGCAATCCGGCACATAGACGTAGAACATCGAGGACATCGGCTGATACGGCCCGTGAGCCTCGCCCATTTCTACGACCGAGTCCCCGACGCGAATTTCGGCGTGGTGAATCACGCCATCCGGCGAAGCGTACTTTGAAATTTCCTGACCGCCGAAAGCGCGTCTCAAGAAGCCGATCACCGGCTCGGCCCTCAGAGGATGCAGATACACATTCACGTTATGCAGACCCTTTGGGATGTAGCTCTTGCCCTGGTGCGTCGCGATATACCACAAGTTGCCGAACGGATCTTTCACGCTGGCGCCGCGCTCGCCGTATTCATGGTCCTGCGGCGCGCTGAGCGAGGTCGCTCCGGCCTGCAAGGTTTTCTTGTAGGTTGCGTCTGTGTCTTTCACATAGACATGCAGCGCAGTGAGTTGCGGCTTGGCGGCAAACGGCTTGCCGGGAAGGCCTCCACCCATCATCAGCATAGTGTCGCCGATGCGCACTTCGCCGTGGACTCCGCCACCACCGCCGCCTTCGGCACGCAGCGTAATTTCGGCGCCGAATGCGTTCTTCGCGAAGTTGAGCATGGCGTCGCCGTCAGCCGTCACGATGTATGGCGTGACTTTGTGGAAGCCGCGCGGAATGGGAGCCACGCCTGTTTGGGGTTGCCCTCCTTCCGGTCCACTCTCGAGTTTTTCCAGTCGCCGGTGCATCTCTTCCACCGAGACCTGTTCTTTAACCGTTATTCCTCTCCACTGGTAGCCAAAGGGATCGCCAAGCGTAACGTCCCGACGCCCGTAGAACTGATCCTTCAGCGGACGAATCACTTCCATCCCGGCCGCAATCGCCCGCCTCGCAAACTCGTCCACATCCGGCACATGCACCTCGAGCGAAATCGGCGAACTCCCGAGCGTCTCCGCGCTGAAGATGTTCCCTTCAGCCCACTCATCTCTCAGCGCAACGTTCGAATCTCCAATGGCTATCTCAGCGTGAGGGATGTGCCCGTCGTGCTCAAAGCGGAACAGTTCCTTTGCACCCAGGGCCTTCTCGTAAAACTCAATCGCCTTGGCGGCATTCTTAAACACCAGGCAGGGCAACGCTGTCGTGCGTACAGCTGCGATGGGCTCGGCAATAGTAGTCATACTCTTCTTACCTCCTAATTCGGATTTCAATCGTGCCTTGAAGCTTGCGCTCGGCAGATTGCGCAATTCTGCCGCGATGCGCACCAGTGGCTCGATTTCAGTTCCGGCTCTCGGCGCGGCGCCATCGGTCCGCGTGAACATCTTGTCGATGGCCTGGTTCAACTGCTCCATCTTTTTCGAGTCATTGTTTCCGGTGTTCAGAGAGCGCTTAGGCATCGGCACCCTCCATTCTGGCGCGTAGCGTCGTTAAGGCACGAAATTGCAATTGCTTCACCGCGCCTTCCGTTTTCCGCATGCCTCGCGCCACTTCTTTAATGCTTTTCTGCTCGACGAACCGCAACACGATGACTCGTTGCTGCTCGGCCGGCAGCGTATCGACCAGACGAAATAACGTCGCTTTGCGTTCCACCTCTTCAAGTTCCGCAGTGCCGCCTTGGATCGACTCAATTTGCTCCGGCTCGTCGATCGATTGCTCGCGCTTCCGCTTCTGCCATCGATCCGAAATCAAGTTCGCCGCGATGCGAAACAGCCATGCGGCAAAGGGAATCCCTCGCCACTCATATTTCTTCAGGTTCGCGAGCGCGTGGTGGAAAACCTCTGCCGTCAGGTCTTCGGTTTCCGGGCGGTCGACGACGCGCCGGACGATGTAGGCATACACGCGTTCGAAATTGTTCTCGTAAAGCTCGGCGAAGCGCGCAGGATCGGCCTGCGCGGCTTCAATCAGAAGCCGGTCGTTCTTGCTGCGATCGTCTTTGTTGCGATCGTGCGCTTGGCGTTCTTTGTTCCGAGCCGTCAGAGCCTTCAACGAGTTCTCCGTACGGAGTAGCGTTACATAGGAATAACGGTAATGGAGCGGGAAAAGTTACGGTAGAGGAATCTTACTCCCAGTCCCAGCCTTCGCGATGGTGAAGACTGGCCGGCGACAAAACGATTGTGTCTCCCAAGGCCGGCGGGGTCGATATCGCAGTTCAAAGAAGCCAGAGTTTTCTGGCTGAAACCAACGGCTGATTACTAAAGTCGGCTTGGTAATCGCTAAGTCTTGCCATTGTTTGCGATCGAAATGAGAGACATCATGTTGAATGGCAATAGCGGTCCTCTGCATCGTGTTGCTGGGCGCTCTGTGCACCAAGTTTGGTATTCCGGTCTGGCTGGCGCTTGCTTTCGGCGTCTTTCTAACCGCTGTCTCAGCTGAAATTCGCGATCCTTATCACAAGCTCAAGAAATAAGGGCCTGCCAATGCAGTTTCAGACCAACAATCAAGACTTATCTGTGACCTTTTTTGATCTGCCGAGAACCTAAAGCAATCCAACTCACACCGCTTCCGAACCCGACGCGTAATACAACTCCTCCACGGCCTTCTGCACCCTGGCCGACAATGCCTCCAAATCCCGCATTGTCAGCCCTGCGGTCGAAATCGGCCTGCCCATACGCATCTCCAGCGGACGGCACTTAATGTGGTAAGTATCCATCGGCAGCAGTTCGTAGGTACCGACCAGGGCTATCGGCACGATATCCACCTGTACCTTCAAGGCGAGAAAAAAAGCACCCGGCAGAAACGGTTTGATCTCGCCATCCGGAGTGCGTCCGCCCTCGGGGTAGATGACCAGCGGCATCCCCGCCTTGAGGCTCTTCACCGCCGAGCGGATTGCGGCGATCGAATTCGTCGGCTTCTGCTGATCGATGCAGACCTGACCGGACCGCTTCAACTGCCACCCCACCACGGGATACGACAAGAGCTCCTTCTTGAACACGATGCGGAACTGAAACGGCAAGTGAACGTACAGAACCGGAATGTCCATCGCCGAGGCGTGATTCACGGCATAGACATGCGGCTTCGAAGTATCGATCTTGTCGAGCCCGGTAACTTTCACTGGCGAACAAATAGTCTTCATGATGAGCCACGACCAGGTTCGGGAAAACCAATGCAGCCGACGGCCGCTGCGGTCAAACATACCGCCGGGAAGAGCCAGCACTCCCAGGGCGAGGGTATAAAACCAAATCAGAGGGTCGAGAATTAGATAGGAGCGCAAGCGGCTCGGCCACCCGTAATTTTTCCCGGGAATGGCATGCGGACTCTGTTTTTGCGCAACCGTCGGTACCGTTGCCTCAGACCGTACTTCCACCGATGAGTTCACGTCCTGCACGTTTCTATTTTAGGGGAAAATATGAGCGGCCGCAGTTCACAGTTCCGGACCGATCAACCGCATCACTTCGCCGATCAGGTAAATCGATCCCGCGATCACCACGACGTCGTCCCGGTTTGCCAGCGAGCGGGCGCGTTCGACTGCTTGCCGCACATCATCGACCCCCTCGATTTCAACTCCAATGCGGGCTGCCGCCTGCCGGATTTCCTCGGGCGATGCGGCGCGGGGATTCTCCGGCCGAGTTGCAATCACGCGATCGGCCAGCGGGAACAGAATCACGGTCATCTCAGAGATTGCCTTGTCAAGCATCGCCCCGAAAATAAGAATCAGCGAACGGTTTTCGTAAAGTTCCGATAGCGCGGAGCGCAGCGCCCAGGCGCCGGCCGGATTGTGCGCCGCATCGATGACGATTTCGGGCCGTCCCGACTTCGCCGGAAATACCTGAAATCGCCCTGGCCAGTAAGTATCGCGGATTCCGCGTTCAACGGTTTCCGGGGTGACGCCGGCAAAGCCCTGCTCATTCAGTTCCACCGCGGCCGCAACCGCCAGCGCTAGATTACGCAACTGGTGCCGCCCTACAAGCGGCGATTCGACTAGAATCTGTTGACCCAGCACCTGCAAAGGGTATTGGTAGACGTACGCATTAGGGCTCTTGGGGTTCTCTGCGACCCCTGCGGTAAATCCTTCTCGGTGTTTCCGGGCCAAATAACTCGCGCTTTTCGGCGAAACCGGCGGCATGTAAGGGACGGCGCTCACTCCGCGCGCACCCAGATCGAGGATCGTATTCCCGATAACGTCATTTGCTTCCGGCTGCTGCGGCAAAGTCACCACCGCTTCGCCCGGGCGGACAATCCCTGACTTTTCGCGGGCAATCTCTCGGACCGTGTCACCAAGATACTTCTGGTGATCTAGCGAGATGTCGGTGATCACGCTGACCCGCGGCTCGACGACATTCGTTGCATCCAGCCTTCCCCCCATGCCGACTTCGAGCACGGCAATATTCACTTTCTCGCGCGCGAAATACTCAAATGCGATCGCCGTCATCATCTCGAAAAAACTCGGATGCCACGGTAATTCGCCGTGCCCCACAAGTTCTTCCGCAATTCGATCCACCTCGGTATGCAGGGATGCAAAATCGTCATCGCCGATCTCCAGGCCATTTACCCGAATCCTTTCATTGAGCCGGAGCAGGTGGGGCGAGGTGTACAGGCCGGTTTTCAGGCCCGAGGCGTGCAGAATCGAAGCGAGCGTCGCGGCCGTCGATCCCTTGCCGTTCGTCCCGGCGATCAAAACGCTGGGGAACTTTCGCTCCGGA
>JASHNX010000093.1 GCA_030041415.1 Candidatus Sulfotelmatobacter sp. | reverse complement strand
ATGCTGTTGGAGAGATCGAAGCCTTGCTCAGTTTGGCGGCCTACAGTTTCGAGCATCCAGCGGACCCGTTCCCTGAATTCCTAGAGGGCCCAGCATGTTTTGATGCTGAAGCCCTGGGACACCCTCTGATTCCGGCGAAAACGTGTGTTCGCAACGACGTGCGCGTGGGTGGCGCCGGAGCAAGAGTGCTTCTGGTGAGCGGGTCCAATATGTCCGGCAAAAGCACGCAGCTGCGAGCGGTCGGGATGAATGTTGTGCTGGCGATGGCGGGCGGTCCCGTGCGGGCGCGTCGATTGCGGTTAACGCCCCTGGCGGTTGGCGCCAGCATTCGAGTGAACGACTCGCTACAAGAAGGAAGTTCGCGCTTCTATGCCGAAATCACCCGCCTGCGGAAGATTTTTGACCTGGCTGCGGGCGCGCCTGCATTGATCTTTCTACTGGACGAGCTGTTGCAGGGGACGAATTCGAAAGACCGACGCATCGGCGCGGAGGGAATTGTGCGCGCGCTTTTGAATCGTGGAGCGATTGGCCTGGTGAGCACGCACGACCTCGCTCTGACGGATATTGGGGGATCCCTTGATGGCCTCGTCCGAAATGTTCATTTCCAGGACGAACTGGAAAATGGAAAAATGAAGTTCGATTACATTTTGCGCGACGGTGTGGTTACGAAGAGCAACGGCCTGGAACTGATGCGCTCGATCGGGCTAGAGGTGTAACTCCAAATTGCATACGCCTGCGACATCTCTGCGCGCCAGGTTCGAGGAAATATTTCCGGGCGATGCAAACCGCGAAATTCACGTCGCTCGCGCACCCGGCCGGGTCAATCTGATCGGAGAACACACCGACTACAACGAAGGATTTGTGCTGCCGGGAGCGATTGCCTTCGAAACTCGCGTGGCTCGCTCGGTGAACGATTCCGGCCAGGTGGTAATGCGTTCGCTGCAACAACAAGAAGAATTCAGATTTGCCACCGACGATCCGGCACCGAATCCGCGACACGATTGGACAGACTACATCCGCGGCGTGCTGATCGAACTGCGGCGAGGTCTGTCCGCAATTGGAGGAGCAGACCTGCTTATCGATGGCCGCGTTCCGATGAATGCAGGACTAAGTTCGTCGGCTGCGCTCGAAATTGCAACGGCGCTGGCGTTATTGCAGGCGGGTGACGGAGTTTTCAGTCCAGTAGAACTGGCCAAGCTCTGCCAGCGGGCGGAAAATAATTTTGTTGGGGCGCGCTGCGGAATTATGGATCAGTTTTCTTCCATCAGCGGTCGCGCCGGTCGCGCCATTCTGCTCGATTGCCGGTCTCTGCGATCGAGCTATGTACCTCTGCCCGAAAATGTGGAGATTGTAATCTGCAATACGATGATCAAGCATTCGGTTGCAGCCGGGGAGTACAACCGGCGGCGAGCGGAATGCGAAGAGTGTTTAAACTTTTTCAAGAGCAAGGGCGCAGAAATTGCGAGCCTACGTGACTTGAGCGAAGAAAATTTCAAAAGTTGGGGGCCGAGCCTTGGCGAGGTCTTGTTTCGGCGATGCCGCCACGTGCTGAAGGAAAACGCCCGTGTGATTCAGGCTGCGGCGGCATTCGAGGACGAAGATCTTGCGGCAGTGGGACGACTCATGTACGAATCGCACACGAGTTTGCGAGACGACTACGAAGTAAGCTGCCCGGAGTTGGACCTGATGGTGGACCTGGCGAGGAAAGTCCCGGGAGTTTATGGCTCGCGCATGACTGGCGGCGGCTTCGGCGGGTGCACTGTTAGCCTGGTGGAGCGCGATATCGTCGAAAGATTCAAGATGGAAGTTGCCGGCAAATATGAGGACGCGACTCGCATTCACCCAGAAATCTATGTCACTACGCTGGTCGATGGCGCTGGGATGGAAAAATAAATTCAGTGGAGGCCCGCGCGGCAGATGTTTGAACTAAATGAGTCTTCTCATCGCCGGCTCAATCCGCTGACGGGAGAGTGGGTGCTGGTTTCGCCGCACCGGACCGATAGGCCGTGGCAGGGGCAGGTGGAGAAAGCGAGCCGGGAACAGATTGCGGCTTATGATCCTTCCTGTTACCTGTGCCCGGGAAACGAGCGAGCGGGTGGAGCACGGAATCCGCAGTATTCCTCTACATTCATTTTCGATAACGATTATTCGGCGCTGCAAAGCGACGCCCCGGGGGAATCTTTCTCCGCCCGGAAATCCCACCTTCCGGACAGTGATTTGCTGGTTGCACAGGTCGAGCGAGGAATCTGCCGCGTGGGATGCTTTTCGCCGCGCCACGATTTGACGCTTGCGAGCATGAGCGCCGACGGGGTCGAGCGCGTCGTGGAAATGTGGTCGGAACAATTCAGGACATTGAGTGCAATTGAATTCGTGCGGTACGTGCAGATTTTCGAAAATCGCGGGGCGTTGATGGGAGCGAGCAATCCGCATCCGCATTGCCAGATCTGGGCGACTGAATCAATTCCCGACGAACCGGCGAAAGAACAGCGCGAGCTGAATGCTTATCTTGCAAAACACAATCGCTGTTTACTGTGTGATTATCTCGAGTACGAACTCAGCCGCGAACGGCTGATCCTCCAGAACGCCGGATTCGCTGCGATCGTGCCTTTCTGGGCGGTGTGGCCATTTGAAACCATGATTATCTCGCGCCGTCATTTGCCAGATATCAACCATTTCGATGAACAAACCAGTAAAGAATTAGCGCTAACGTTGCAACAGGTTACCCGCTGCTACGACCGGCTTTTCGATGTTCCCTTTCCTTATTCGATGGGGTTTCATCAGCGGCCGGTGGATGGCGAGCCGCACCAGGAGTGGCATTTCCACGCGCATTTTTATCCCCCTCTGCTGCGTTCGGCGACGATTCGCAAATTCATGGTCGGATTTGAAATGCTGGGAAGTCCACAACGGGATATCACTGCCGAATCGGCAGCGGAAAAACTACGGCAGGTCTGCGCAACGATCTGAGGCCGACTAGCCTTCTTATTGGTTGGGGTTCTAGGGAATTCTTTCCTCAGCATCAGAACGAAAACATAACCAACAGATCGATGCGGCGGCTGGCATTGCCGGAGAAGCTGAACGGCCCATCAGCGAGCGAATTGTACTTGCCCACCAGTCCGGAGTCGATGTCCGCGATCGGCGGCGCAAGATTCACGCGATTGATCGCGTTACGGGCAGAGGCGGTAAAAGTCAAGTTGTAGCGATGGCTGGTTGTGGCCCCAGCGAATGGATTGCCACCACCGCCCCCTCCAGTCAGCCCGCGACCACCCAAGCCTCCACCGCGCGGACCGCCGCCGTGATGCCCGCCGTCGCCCGCGTTACCGCCTGTCTCAGGTCCGAAACCGATGGTCTTGCTCAAGCGTAGATTGAGAGTGAAATTTGTGGGGCCTGTCCCGTAGTTGATGGGAAGGACTTGCTGCCCGAGCGTGGGGGCGTTGTTGAATGTTCCCAGGGGAGTGCAGATGACGTTAGCCGACTGCACCACTCTGGTTGCGCAAGTGCCAGACGATACGAACGCGGGCCGGTCATTGAAAGTATCGAAGCCGTAAAGGTCCTGGCCCACGGTGAGATTGTAGGGCGTGCCGGAATTTACGACCATGAACGGACTCAAGCGGATCAGGTAAGGGAGAGAGAACGAACCTCCGATCAGTCCGCGATCGGCGGCGCAAGATTCACGCGATTGATCGCGTTACGGGCAGAGGCGGTAAAAGTCAAGTTGTAGCGATGGCTGGTTGTGGCCCCAGCGAATGGATTG
>JASHNX010000092.1 GCA_030041415.1 Candidatus Sulfotelmatobacter sp. | reverse complement strand
GTCATGGGAATCACGCCGCCGGCTTGACGAAAGTATTCGAGATATTCCATCCACTCGCCAAGCTCTTTGGTCTTCGTCGTGGGCTTGGTTTCCCATTCGGCGGCAAATTTCAGTGCCGTCTGTAGAGCCGCAGAGTTCAGGTCAAGTTTGAATTGTCTGGCAATCAACTCGAGAGCGGCGCGAGTTTTCGCCTTCCTGTGCGAGACCTCATCCCGGGCGCGGCACACTGCCCCGATCACGGTTCGTCCTCCAGTTACCGAGTCGAGGAGCGAAGCAAGTGGAACCACCACATCCCGTTTGGCTTCTTGGGCAATCTTTCGCAAAGCAGACCGCAGTTCCTCCGGTTCAACTTCAAATTGAGGCAGCGCCGCCACGCGAAAGAGGCTGGCATCGGACCCAAGGTCAACCACAGTTGCCACGCAGGCAAACAGGTCGCGCACCTCGGGCGTATCGCTCACGTCCATGTTCTCGATGGAAAACGGGATGTTTCGTTCCAGCAGTTCTTGGGCAAGCTCATCGCGGTGAACATGAGAGCGGTAAAGAATGGCGAAATCCCTCCATCCGCAGCGCGAGCTGCGCTTGAGATCTTCCATGATGTGAACTGCATCGGGAGCTTCGCTGCTTTTTCCTGCAAAAGCGACTGCCTCAACCGGGAGCCGCAAGACCCCAATTCCCTGCTCATCTGCTTCATCATCGCGGGCCGATTGCAGCGGAGCGCGCTGATATGAGATAGCTGTGGCATCTCCGGATGCGAATACAGTTGGGTTCTTATCGACCACAGCGAAAGCGCACTGCAGAATGGGAGTGGTGGATCGTCGGTTCTTGCCGAGGACTACGAGCTTGGTTTGCGGAAAATGCCGGCGGAAGAGTTGAAAGGCGGCACTCGATGCTCCGCGAAAGCGATAGATAGCCTGGTCGGGATCGCCCACGCCGAAAACGTTGGCCGAGTCTCCGGCGAGCAGCGAGAGGATCTCGATCTGCGCGAAGTTGGCGTCCTGAAATTCGTCGACCAGCATAAACGGCGAACGATCGTGCTCGGCCGCCAGCAATTTGCCGTCTTCCACGAGCAGTTCATACGCGCGCGTCATCATGTGGCCGAATGTGCCGAGATTCTCTTCCCGCAGCCAACCTTCGGTCATCGTGAAAACACGGGAAATTTCCTCGCATCGCGCGATGATTTCGTCGTCAGTTAATTCGTCCTTCGATTTCGAGACTCGCGGGACGGGGAGTTCTCCCCGCGCAAGCCGTGCCACGTAACCCGCATACTTTTCAGGCGTAATCAGCTCGTCATGACAACGGCCGAGAAAATCGGTCAGATCGTTGAGGAATTCGCCCACATTCGCTGCGCGCACATAATGCTCGAGACGAAGCTCGTGAACCCGCTTGCGGAGATAAATCCACAGGTCTTTTTCATCGAGCACGCCGAAATCTTTCCCGGCTCGCTTGAGCAAATCGAGACAAAAATCGTGAAACGTAGCGCACCGAATTTCTTTACCGAGCAACGCGCGCAAGCGATGGCGAATCTCGGCAGCGGCAGCCACGGTGTAGGTAAGCGCGAGAACCTGATCTGGCGTGGCATGGCCTTCACTAATGAGGCGAGCGATGCGATGAATCAGAACGGATGTCTTGCCCGTGCCCGCGCCGGCAATCACCAGCATTGGTCCATGAACATGCTCGATGGCTTCCCGCTGTCGGCTATCGGGAACAAACAGAGTGGATTTTGATTTCAGAGCAGACATTCGGGGTCAGAATATCACTGTCGCAGCAGTAGAGATCGACGTGCGATCAATGGTTAGCTAAACCCGAAGCGACGATCGCCGTGGCTGCGATTGCGGCCGTTTCTGCGCGAAGAATAGTTTCGCCGAGAGAAGCTGAAGTCCAACCAGCATCGTCAAAACGGTGCAGTTCGTCATCGGTCCAACCGCCCTCGGGACCTACCGCGAGAATAATGCCGGTTTCTTCAGCCGTTGACTCGGTGCGGTTTAGTTGGGATGCATTTGTAAGAACATCGCGCAGCAACGCTCGCTCCTCAGCTTCATTTAGAACGATTCGCAATGCCGCCGTAAAATCCAGTATTTCCGGAAGCTTGACTGAGTTTGCAATCTGCGGAGGGGCGACTCGGCGTGACTGTTCCGCTGCCTGCAGCACAACACGCCGCCAGCGTTCTACTCTCTTCGTAGCCGCCGAGGCGAGATGAGAATCGGTGCGGCGTGCGATCAGCGGAATAATTCGTGAGACGCCAAGCTCGGTGCACTTCTCAATGGCCCACTCCATGCGATCGAACTTGAAGACCGAGAGAATGAGGGTGATTTCAGTGGATGCTTTGGAAGAAATTTCTTCCCCCAATTCGAACTCGACTCGCCCCTCTGTTAAGGATTGGATCCGCCCACGCCGCACGCTGGCAGGAGTGACTACATCGAATTCCTGCCCTACCCGCGCGCGCAGAACTCGCACCAGATGATCCGCGTGCTCGCCGACAAGAAAAGCGCAATTGCCTGAAACCTCATCGGCGATCCAGCGTCGGCGGGTCATCCGAACATGTCTTTTACTTTGCCCAGCAGAGAGCGCATCATGGGCTGATTATCGACCTGCGAGGTGCCCTCGAGTTCCTGCATTAGTTCTTTTTGCCGCTTATTCAGCTTGGTGGGGATTTGCACTCGCACTTCCACGTAGAGATCGCCCTTGCCGTGTCCGTGCAGCACCGGCACACCTTTGTTGCGCACTCGGAACGTGGTGCCGGGCTGCGTTCCGTCGGGAATTTTCAGTGTATGCTCGCCTTCCAGCGTGGGCACGTGAATCTCAGCCCCAATCGCCGCCTGCGCGATGGAAATCGGCACGACGCAGTGCAAATCATTGCCTTCGCGCACGAAGAACGGGTGCTCCCTCACATGGAGGACAACATAAAGATCGCCGGCCGGTCCGCCGTGAGGCCCTGCTTCTCCACCGCCGGCAAATCGAATGCGCGTTCCGTCCTCGACTCCGGCGGGAATCTTCGCTTCTACTTCGCGTTGACGCAGAATCCGCCCCTCGCCTTTGCATTTGGGGCAAGGATCGGTGATCACACTGCCGGCGCCCTGGCAAGCAGGACAGGCTCGAGCGATGCTGAAGAAACCCTGCTGATAACGCACCTGCCCGCGGCCGTTGCAGGAGCGGCAAGTAGTAGGGTGTTTTCCTGCCGCAGCGCCTGAACCACGGCATTCTTCGCATACTTCGTTGCGGCGCACCATAATCCGCGTCTCGGTGCCAAACGCGGCCTGTTCAAATTCGAGAGTCAGGTCTTCGCGCAGATCGGCACCGCGCTGGACCCGGCTGCGGCGACGGGTTCCGGCGCCGAATGCATCGCCGAAACCGAAGAACTCGCCAAAAATGTCTCCCAGATCCTGAAACGATGAAACGTCGAATCCAACTCCTCCGCCGGCAGCGCTTCCCACCCCAGCGTGGCCGTAACGATCGTAGAGCGAGCGCTTTTCCGAGTCAGCGAGAATCGCATAGGCCTCAGTCACTTCCTTGAAGCGTTCCTCCGCATCAGGATTGTTGGGATTGCGATCAGGATGCCATTGCATGGCGAGCTTGCGATAAGCGCTCTTCAGTTCCACCTCGGTAACGGTTCGGCTTACGCCAAGCACTTCGTAATAATCACGTTTTGCGTTAGTGGCCAGAATAGACACCTTTTTTCATCGAGAGATTTGTATTACTGGGGGCCGGATCTTCCTTTTACTTCCCCGAATTCTTCGCGACCTTGACCATCGCCGGCCGCAGCAGCCGGTCCTTGAATTTATAGCCGCGCTGCAGCTCTTCGATCACTTCGTGGTCCGGGGCTTCTCTGGTTTCGACCATCTCGATCGCTTCATGATAGCGGGGATCGAATTGCTGGCCTTCTGCGGTAATCGCTTGCACCGACAGTTTGGCCAGCGCCGCCTGCAACTGCTTGAGAATCAGCTCGACGCCATCGCGAAATTCGTTGCCATCGGACTTGGCTTTCAATGCGCGTTCCAGGCTATCGACGACCGGCAGAAAAACTTTGATGGCGTCAGCCAGCGCATAATCCCGGTACTCTTGCTGTTCTTTGCTCGCACGACGGCGGGCGTTTTCGAACTCCGCCTGCGCACGCGCCAACCGATCGAGCAGCGCATCGCGTTCCGCCTTTACCTTCTGCAATTCCTGACTCGATGCCGAGGATTCCGCCCCAGGCCGCGACTCTTTAGAGACTTCATCAGCGCCGCCTGACGATGCGGGCAGCTCGTGTTCCACATCCAATCCAGTACCTTGCTGCGTTTTTCCGTTTCCTTTGCTCATAACAGCTTCGGTTACTCCGATTCGTTCAAAATTTTGTCGAAGAGGCGGGCTATGTAGGAGACCGCGGTGATCGTATGCTGATAATCCATCCGGGTGGGGCCGATTACTGCCAGCGACCCGACCATATCGTTGCCGGAACGTGCAGGGGCGCCGATCAGCACGAAGTTCTGCATCGAAGGAAGAGCGTCATCGAGGCCGATGACGACCCGCACTGCCTCCTGCCTGACGTCGAGATACGCCCCGAGAAGTTTTGCGACTTTTTCCTTCTCTTCTAGAGTGCGCAGCATTTCCTCGAGGCGCTTACGGTCTTCCTGGCTCGCTACCAGATTCGCTGCACCTTCCACAAAGACTACCTGCGGGCTCGGTTCGGCCGCCAAAGCGCCCTGCTTATAAAGCTTCTCGATCGAATTCATCAGCCGGTCGTACTCGCTCCGTTCCTGCTCAATCCGGCGCGCCAGCTCGGTGCGCATCGCTTCCATTGTCCAGCCGCGAAAATTCTCGTTGATATAGCGGGCGGCAAGATCGAGTTCGTCCTGCTTCAGATCAAGACGGAGCACCCGGTCGCGCACCAGCCCCGAACGCGTCACCAACACAGCCAGGACTTTTTGATCGCCCAGACGTGAGAAATAGACATGCTCGAGAGCGTTTCGAGTGCCGCTTACCGCTACGGTCACGCCCACGTTGCGTGAAATCAGCGACAGAACACGTGACGTGCGCTCCATAAACTCCTGCACGTCAGAGACCCCAGCGAGCGAGTCGGAAATAATCGCCGCATCCTGAGGAGCCAGCTGCGCGTCCCCCGTGATCTGTTCGACGTAATAGCGATAGGCCTCAGGAGTGGGCACGCGCCCCGAAGAAGTATGCGTCTGCTCGAGGAAACCAGCGTCGGAAAGGTCAGCCATCACGTTCCGAATCGTCGCGGGACTCAGTCCTTCGCGGTTCGACCGGGCGAGCGTACGCGAGCCCACAGGCTCACCGGTGGAAATAAATGTTTCCACGATCGCCGTAAGCACTTCGCGCTGCCGCTGGCCGATATTAGGATCAGATGGCATTCAACTCTGCAAAATCGAAGGTAGTCGCCCCATGTCCTTTGCTTTCGACCGGAGCCTTTTGGAGGTCTTCTCACCTCCAGCTAACTTCATTAGATGCAAAAACTTAGCCGAGGACGCAAAGCCCGCATCCTGCTTGGATTCTAGGAACGCATTCCCTTCCTGTCAAGGCTGAGCGAAATGCGGGGATTGTGCAGTTTGGTTGTCATCCCAGCGAATGGCTTCTCTGATAGCACTTTCAATGCGAGACTATTTCAGTGAAAAAAACTCACATCGCGGTTATTGGGGCCGGTGCCTTCGGCGGATGGACGGCGCTTCATCTTTTGGAACGTGGAGCGCATGTGACGTTGCTCGATGCCTGGGGACCGGGCAATTCGCGAGCGTCGTCGGGCGGCGAAACTCGAATCATGCGGTGCACGTATGGGCCTGATCAGCCCTATACGGAATTAGCCGCGCACTCTCTGAAATTGTGGAAGAGGTACGAACGGCAATGGAACCGCCAGTTTTTCCACCCTGACGGCGTTTTGTGGATGCTGAGCAGCAAAGACGATGCCTACGAGCGGGGCTCGCTGGCGGCGCTTCGCGATGCCGGAGTTAAGTTTTCTGAGCTATCCACGCCGCAAATGAAGAAACGCTGGCCGCAGATCAACTTCAGCGGCGTCGATTGGGGAATTCTCGAACCAGATTCGGGATATCTCGAGGCTCGCGCAAGCTGTCAGGCCGTCGCCGACGTTTTTATCGCGCTCGGTGGAGTCTACCGTCAGCTCGCCGTTTTGCCCCCGAGTATAGACGAACCGCCACTGAAGGAGTTGAGGCTTTCCGACGGGACTCGGCTGAAGGCCGACTCTTATGTCTTCGCTTGTGGCCCGTGGCTGGGAAAACTGTTTCCCGACATCCTCGGCAGTTTAATTCAGGCGACAAAACAAGACATTTTTTTCTTCGGGCCGCCTGCAGGGGACTCGCGTTTTAACGATATTCAACTACCAGTCTGGGGCGATCACGGCGAGCGGTTCTTCTATGGAATTCCGGGAAACTTTTCCCGCGGCTTCAAGGTGGCGGACGACACACGCGGCGCAGCTTTCGATCCCACGTCCGGCGAAAGAGTCGTGAGCGAAGCTACGTTGAGGCGTGTGCGCGATTACGTTGAGTTCCGTTTCCCCGCGATGAAAGACGCTCCGCTGATTGAGACGCGCGTCTGTCAATACGAACAGACGTCCGATAGCGATTTCATCGTCGATCGGCATCCGCGCATGAGCAACGCCTGGCTGCTGGGCGGAGGGTCTGGGCACGGTTTCAAGCACGGTCCTGCACTGGGGGAACTCGCGGCGGAGTTGATTCTGAAAGATAAGAAGCCAAGAAAATGCTGGCAGCTTTCGCGGTTCTCTAAAGAAAAATAACTGCAGGTGCGCACAAGTCACTCAGTTTCTGCAAAGCGTCTCTTGTCACGACCCGTCTATTGAATCTGAATCACACCGGTGCTCTCGGCAGCTTTAATCTCTCCCACGCGAGTGGCCACTTTGCGGGCGAATTCGAAAATCGATTTGGCGTGCGGTGAATTCTCGCCTTCGAGCACGACAGGCTTACCCCCATCGCCCGACTTGCGAACTTCAGGATCGAGTTCAATGCTACCGAGAAACGGAACGCCGAAAAGTTTCGACATATTCTCAGCTCCCCCGCGCGAGAAGATGTCGATCTCATGATGGCAATGCGGGCAGGTGAAGAAGCTCATATTCTCTACGATTCCGACAAGGTCGACCTTCATCTGCCGGAACATCTCAACGGCTTTACGCGCGTCCTGCAGGGAAACATCAGAGGGCGTCGATACTACGACCGCACCGGTGAGAGGAACAGACTGCACAAGCGATAAAGCAATGTCGCCGGTGCCAGGTGGAAGATCCACGATCATGTAATCGAGATGTCCCCACTCGACCTGCCCTAAAAACTGCTTCATGATCTGGTGCAACATGGGACCACGCCATATGATGGGTTTATCGCCGGGATTGAGAAATCCCACCGAGATCACTTTCAAGCCAAAAGCCTGAATCGGCTCGATCTTGTTTTCACTCGCCATGCGCGGCTGTTGATTGACTCCAAGCATTAGCGGAACGTTAGGACCGTAGACGTCGGCATCCAGCAGGCCAACTTTATGACCCATTCTGGTAAGGGCTACGGCGAGATTGACCGCCAGCGTGGTTTTGCCCACTCCGCCTTTGCCAGAACCGACAGCAATGATG
This sequence comes from Candidatus Sulfotelmatobacter sp., assembly GCA_030041415.1. GTDB lineage: Bacteria > Acidobacteriota > Terriglobia > Terriglobales > Acidobacteriaceae > Sulfotelmatobacter. The sequence continues at coordinate 20,497 of JASHNX010000092.1, read as the reverse complement.
GCATCTACTCCGGGCAACGGTTGTGGACCTGGTGGTGCGGCTCCGGGATGAGGCGGCATGTGTGCGCTCAAAGAATCACGCTCCTGAAGTAACTGCGGATAGGCGAACAACCTCATTATACAAGGCGAGAACCCGCCCTACCCGCAGCTAGCGTTTCTGTTTGCGCTTCAATTCGGCACGGCGGATCTCGCGCCGTCGGCCCGCGTCATCGTAGCGGCGCTGTTGTTCCTCTGTTTCCGGCACCACGGGAGCGACCGTCAGGCGGTTGCCGTTGGCATCGACCGCGACGAAGGTTAAATGAGCGGACGCGACATGCTGTGAAGTATCGGCGATATAGTTTTCGACAAAAACCTTCACTCCCACCTCCATCGAAGTACGGAATACGCGATTGACAGAAGAGCGGAGGATCACCAAGTCGCCCACTCGCACCGGCACAAGAAAATCAATGTGATCGACTGAAGCAGTGACTGCGTAGCTGCGGGAATGTCGGTGAGCGGCCATGGCCCCGGCAAGATCGATCCAGTGCATGAGCCGGCCACCGAGCAGGGCACCGAGCGGGTTGGCATCGTTGGGCAGAACAATTTCCGCCATCTCCGATTGCGAATCGCGCACCGGGCGCGGCATCAGCGTACGATCATCCGAGCATTCTTCGTTCATATTCCTCTTTCACCTTCGAACAGGACTTGCCCATATCCGGACAGCTGATTCAACTCGCGGCTGCTTGCGCGACCCTGCAGTTCCCAGCTTTTTCAAGGTACGACTCGATAAAGCACTCTGCCATGCGCTGCACGCGTGAATCGGGGTGTTGCTGCGTCCAGCGAGCAAGGGAAGTATCGAATTCCAGTAAGCCGTAATCAGCCGGGAGGTGTCCACGTTCACACACGTACCGTACATGTATGCGATTGACGCTGGCTTTGTCTTCCGATGCGACGCCGCGCGCATTAAAACGCACCGTATCCCATGAGCGGTCACGGGGTAGCCGCGAACAGCCTTCCGCGTACCCAAGATTGCAGAGATCGCGCAATTCCTCCTCCGAGGGCATTTCGCCATCGTGGCCGGGCGCTGTGCAGTGACCGCTCCAGCCGCAACCAAGGGGCAGACGCGAAGGGTGCGGCCACAAGCCGTTGACCAGCTTTTCCATCGGCATGAAAAAAGGACACGCCAACGAACCCTCCATCGAGAAAAGACAATGTTAAGGACTGCTAATTCTACTCAGCGCGCTCGGCGCTGGCCAGTGGAAAGCAAAAGCGGTTCGTCCCGATTTATAGTAACCTCAATTTCGAAAGAAACTTTCTTATGGACCGTATTGCCGCGCTAAACGAAATCCTCTCGCAAAATCCGAATGACGCCTTCGCCCGCTATGGCTTGGCAATGGAATATTCCAATCAGGGCGATGTGGATCGTTCACTGGCCGAATTTTCTGCTTTGCTGAAGGCAAGTCCCGACTATACAGCCGGATACTTCATGGCAGCGCAAACCCTCGCGCGGGCCAACCGGACAGAGGAAGCGAAGACAATGCTTGCCAGGGGCATCGAATCGGCCCGCCGCACCGGCAATTCACACGCGCAATCGGAGATGGAGGGAATGCTGGGCGAGTTAGGTTAGTTTGCCAAGAAGCCATTTATCACTTGGCCATCCGCTCCATCGCTGCTTCCACGAGCGCCGGAAAGTGCTGATAAATCTTAACCGGCAAGTACATCGTCCAGGGCACGACAACTTCGCGTTTCTCTTTCAAATACCCTTGCAGCGTTGCGCGCGCAACCCGTTCCGCGGTAATTCCTCGAACCGAACTCGGCCGCACGTTCTTTTGCTCGCTTCCGCGCACTACGTTTTTGCCGAACTGCGTTTCGACGTACCCCGGGCAAACTGTCAGGACGTGAATCCCGTCGCGTTTCAGTTCAACGCGCGCCGCTTTGCCGATCGCATTCAGGGCAAATTTGGTAGCGCTGTAAGCCGCGTGAAACGGCATCGGTATATGTCCAGCAACACTCGAGATATTGATGATCGCTCCCCCGCCTTGCTGCCGCATAACAGGGACCACGGCCTGCATTGCTGAGACCGCGCCGAAGAAATTCGTATCGAACATTTCGCGGCACGCTGCCATGTCCATGCTCGCCACGGAATCGCGCAGTCCGTGACCTGCGTTGTTAACCCACACATCGATCCGCTGGAAATGGTGCAACGTAAGCCCGATCACGCGATCAACTTCTTCCCGATAACGAATGTCGCATGCCATCGCCAGCGTGCGTTCGTTTGCGCCGACTCGGGCACGCGCAGCTTCAATGCGCGCCAAGTCCCGGGACAGCATCACAACGCTGGCGCCGTGATCCGCGAATATCTGCGAAATCGCTTCCCCAATGCCCATGGAGGCGCCTGTAACGACCACAACTTTCCCCGCAAGTTCCATGATCGTGCTTTTATCCTCTTGGTCGATCGAAGTCAAACGTGAGTCGCGGAACTCACGGAGAAGCGGCCTCTCGCCGCTCCCTATCTCATCCCATACGAGCGTCTGCTCGAACCGCAAAATCGACCTAGAAGAATTGGTCCTATCGTACAATCGGAAAGCGCCACCCGCCGGAGACCTCTTTGGAAAACCTCATCCCGCTGTTTCCGCTCGATGTAGTTTTGTTCCCGGGCACGCCATTGCCGCTGCACATTTTCGAGCCGCGCTACAAGGAGATGATCGGCGAATGCCTCACCCAACAACGCGCATTTGGCGTAGTGCGCTCGGTTGAGCAAGGCCTCGCCGAGGTCGGATGCACGGCCGAAATCGTGACCGTCGTGAAGGAATATCCGGATGGCCGGATGGATTTAGTCACCGAAGGCCGGCAGCGCTTTGAGTTGCTGAGGGTAAACGAGGAACGCTCTTTCCTGCGTGGGGAGATATTGATGATCGAGGACGAGCCGGGCATGCCTTCGCAAGCGGATAAAGCCCGGGCAACTCAATTGCACTCCCAATTACTTGAGGTTGCCGGCGCCAGGCAGGACCTTTCCTCGGCCGATCCGGCGATGCTTTCGTTCTTTCTCGCAGGTTCCTTGCCTCTCGATCTGGATTTCAAGCAAAAATTGCTGGCTCTGAGATCGGAGTCAGAGCGGATTTCTATACTGATCCAATATTTCGAGACCGTTCTCCCCAACATTCAACGTGCCGCCCGATCGCGTGAAAAAGCGGGCGGCAACGGTCACGTTCACTGAGGGCGTCCTTGCCGGAGGCGGCTATAGAAGCGCAACGTGGGGCTTTTCGCCTGTCTGTGAGATCAGGCAAGAGGAAGAATTTGCCTGCGCCCCAAGGGTGAACCCGTGCCGCGCTTTCCGCGTATAATCCAGAAAAGTATTCTTCCTGGGGGTTTTACATGAGTCTTCCGCGCACCCTTGGCGACCTTCGCCGCAGTAAGTTTTCCGAAGAGCGCTTGCAGCAACGACGCGTGAAAGACGAACTTCGCGACAATCTGATTGTCCGACTGCGCCAGCACGATGACGCAAGCATCTTCCCCGGCATCGTCGGCTATGACGATACGGTTGTGCCGCAAATTGTGAACGCCATCCTTTCGCGGCACAATTTCATTTTGCTCGGACTGCGCGGGCAGGCGAAGAGCCGTATCCTACGCGCCTTGACGACCTTGCTCGATTCTGAGATGCCTTATATTGCCGGCTGCGAAATTCGTGACAATCCTTATGCGCCCATTTGCCGACGGTGTCGCGAAGAAGTGGCAAAGCTCGGTGAGGCCACGCCGATCTCTTATCTCTCAGCTGGCGATCGTTATGTAGAAAAGCTGGCTACCCCTGATGTCACGATCGCGGATTTGATCGGCGACATCGACCCCATCAAAGCGGCGCGCGGCGGCCACGAACTCTCCAGCGAACTCACCGTACACTACGGCTTGCTTCCCCGTGCCAATCGTGGCATTTTTGCCATCAATGAACTCCCTGACCTGGCTGGCAAAATTCAGGTGGGATTATTCAACATCATGCAGGAAGGCGACGTGCAGATTAAGGGTTATCCGATCCGCCTGCCATTGGATGTTGCGATCGTGTTCAGCGCAAACCCGGAAGACTACACAGCCCGCGGCAAAATCATCACTCCGCTGAAAGACCGCATTGGGTCGGAGATTCGGACTCACTATCCCGCGACGGTAGATGAGGGAATAGCCATCACCGCGCAGGAGGCCTGGACTCGGCGCAACGGGCACGCCACGCACTTGCCTGCCTACATTCAGCAGGTGATCGAGCGGATCGCATTTTCCGCGCGCGAAGATAAGAAAATCGACAAACGCTCGGGCGTGAGCCAGCGTCTGCCGATCACCGCGTTGGAGAATGTCATATCGAACGCCGAGCGCCGCGCTTTGCGAAACAACGAAAAACTTGTGGTGCCGCGTGTCAGCGATGTTTACGCAGCTCTGCCTGCAATTACCGGCAAGCTGGAACTCGAGTACGAAGGGGAGATGAAAGGCGCTGACCACGTGGGCCGTGAACTCATCCGTGCTGCCATCGCCAAGACATACGACGAGTACTTTACCGGCGCCAACATGCAGCAGGTTGTACAGTGGTTCGATCTGGGGGGTGAAATCCAGCTTTCCGATTCGGTCCCGGCATGCGAAGCGCTCGACAACCTGAAAAGAATTCAGGGATTGATCGAGAAGCTCAGCCCGCTGGGGATTTCGCAAAAAGAAGGTCCGGAGCAGCAGGTATCCGCCGCAGAGTTCATTCTCGAGGGCTTGCACGCGCACAAGCGCATCGGCCGCAATGAAGAGCGGGTGTTCAAGGCCGGCGAGAAAAAACCCGAGCCCCAGCGCGAAAAGTCTTTCGAGATGGAAGACCGGCCGTATCGGCAGAGAAGACAGTTTAATTGACTTCAAGCAACGAGCCATGAGTAACGAGCGTTGAGCCAGAGCAGATCGCTCACCGTTCGAGGCTCACTGCTCGAAGCTGCTTTTTATGAAGCGCATCCGCTACTCCAAATACGTTCCCGACCCGGCCGGCGAAATGAGCATGGAGGACCTGCTCAGCGCGCTCTCTGACTATCTCCTGCAGAGCGGATTCCAGAGCGACATGTGGTTTGAGATGCCAGATGGCGAGCGTACCCTCGACGACCTTCGGCAGGCGATCGAAAATGCCCTGCTCGATAGCGATCAGTTCGATGAAGAAATGCGCGAGCGCCTGCAACAGATGGCGATGGATGGCGAACTCGATGAACTCATCGAGAAACTGATCGAGCGCATGCAGCAGGAAGATTACATTTCCGTCGATCAGCCCTTTGATCCTTCCCGTCCATCCGCTACGGGCGGACAACTCGGCGAGAACGCGCCGCAAGCCAAATTCGAAATTACCGACAAGAGTCTTGACTTCCTCGGATTCAAGGCCCTGCGCAACCTGCTCGGCTCGCTCGGCAAATCAAGCTTCGGACGCCATGATACGCGTGACCTCGCAACTGGCATCGAAGCCAGCGGTGCTTCACGAACCTATGAATTCGGCGACACGCTGAATCTCGACATCACCGCGACGCTATCGAACGCGATCCAACGCGAAGGCCTAAGCTTGCCGCTCAACATTGAGTATTCCGATCTGCAGGTTCATCAGTGCGAATATCAATCGTCATGCGCTACGGTGCTGATGCTCGACTGTTCGCACTCGATGATCCTTTACGGCGAAGACCGCTTCACGCCTGCAAAGAAAGTCGCAATGGCGCTTTCGCACTTGATTCGCACGCAATATCCCGGTGATTCGCTCTCTCTGGTGCTGTTTCACGATTCCGCCGAGGAAGTTCCGCTCTCGCAGCTTGCGCGAGTGAAAGTAGGACCTTATTACACCAACACTCGCGAAGGCCTGCGCATGGCGCAAAGGTTATTGCAACGGCAGAAAAAAGACATGAAACAGATCGTCATGATCACGGACGGCAAACCTTCGGCGCTGACCCTCGAAGACGGGCGCATTTACAAGAATGCCTTCGGGCTTGATCCGCTCGTCGTGAGCCAGACACTGGAAGAGGTTTCCAAGTGCAAGCGTGCTGGGGTACTGATCAATACCTTCATGCTCGCCTCCGATTACGGTCTGGTGCAGTTCGTGCAGAAAGTCACCGAAATGTGCCGCGGCAAAGCCTATTTCACTACTCCCTACACTCTCGGCCAATATCTGCTGATGGATTACATGTCGCGCAAGACAAAGACTATCCACTGAGTGCCCCATACCGTCTGATACTCTTTTAACAACGCATGGCAAATTGCATACGATGTGGGCGTCAGCTCTCAGGTCTCACCTTCGGCAAGAAAATCTGCCCGTGGTGCCGACAGCACGAAGCAGCACAACGTGGCGAACTTCCCGATGACGCTCCTCAGCCCGTAATCCGCACTCCCTGGACTCGGCGTCAGGAATCTACCATCACGCTGACTCACATCATTTTTGGCATGAATGCCGCCGTCTTTCTTGCCATGGCGCTGTCAACTCAAACCATCATGGACTTCCCGGTGCCGGAATTGGTGCGCTGGGGCGCGAACGTTGGGGCGCTCACGATCTCCGGGGAGTGGTGGCGTCTTCTAACCAACATTTTTGTTCATGGCGGCATCATCCACATTGCTTTCAACATGTGGTGCCTGTGGTATCTCGGAGAGCTTGCCGAGCAGCTCTACGGAGCCTGGACCTACGGCTGCATCTATCTGATCTGCGGCATCGGCGCGAGCGTGACCAGCGCTGGTTGGCATCCTTACGTGCCCAGCGTCGGCGCATCCGGAGCGATTTTCGGGCTGGCCGGTGCGCTCTTTACCGCAATCAAACTGGGTGAGTTCTCAGTTCCGCGAGAGGCGCTTTCTGGAACGCTACGCAGCCTGGGCGCATTCGTTGTTTACAACCTCATCTTTGGATTTGCGATTTCGGGCGTCGACAATGCTGCGCACATCGGCGGGTTGATCACAGGAGGAATTGTGGGCGCACTTCTTGCGTTATTCGCTCCGGCGCGCGAGCAGGGACTTCGCCGCATCGTTGTTTTTGGTGGCCTATTCCTGGCGCTCGTGTTCGCGGCTATGCAACTGGCGCATCATTACGGGGTGCCCCTGCAATTGCAGCAAGTGCAGTTCCCGCGAACGTAAGAACGGCTGAGAGCGGAATAGTTCGTCTTAACGTCGTTCGTGGTGGAGCGACTCTGCTTCACGATCAGACCTTCAGCTCAGCTACAGCTCGCCACGCCTGATTGATGGCTTCATCGGTGTAGGCATGCGCCCCGGCGTCTGAGTTCGCGATCGCGATGCGGCCAAAAGGTTTTCGCGCTACTTCACACGGAGTCACTCCTCCTTCCAGCACAAACGAATCGAACAAGGAGTTGTACTCGTAGGCATAGCCATGCGGCCAGCGGTTTGCGGTAATCGCAACGATATCACGCGCGGGATCGAATCCGCCGCCACCGAGCGTGCGCGCCAATTGCTCGCGGACATTGCGCTCAATGGTTTCGAACGTCGTGGTAAATAACTCGATGCGGCCCATTCGGTGCTGGTCGCGCGCAGGAAGCCCGGCCTGGCATGGAGCTTTACTCATGTGCACAACGAGGGGATCTCTTAGGTTATGCGGGCATTGGTAGCCCCCGATGCTGACCGGTAAATCAACATCGACGTGAGTGTGATAACCACCGGGTGCGTAGATGGAATTCGCTTTGAGCTTGTCGAACGCCGACCGGCTGCGCAAAATCACATTGCTGTAAAGGAGTGGAACTTTCGTGGCAGAGGCGAGAGCCTGCTTCTGAGCTTCCGGGAGCTCGTCGCAGAGGTACGGAATCATCATGTTCCAGCATGCGAGAATGCAGTGGTTGGCCTTTACTGTGTACAGCTTGCCGGAATGCACGTAGGCAATTTCAACTTCCGTGGCGTGCGCTGGATCGCCAACATGTTTAGCGCGCACGACTGTGCTGCTCAGACGAATACGAATGTTGGACTTTTCGTCATCGAGCTTCGCGTAGTTGGCATGCGAGGTTACGACATCGCTTGCCGAGTTCCCTGGAATGGCCGCCGGAACCAGCTTGCGCACCAACAAGCGGGCAATGCTGGCATTGCCATCAGGAAAGTGAAAAAAATATCTGCGTTCGTTTTCCAACCCTTCGGCATCGATACCCATTCCGATGAATCCCGGATATCCCGTATCCGAAGCATCGAGAGCCGGAACTGCGTCAATGCCGTAACCGAATAAAGGTTGAGAAACCGTCTGGTAAAGCCGAATCACATCGGGATGAACGCCGACGACCTCTGTGAGAAACCTCTCGTAACTAATTCTTGCCAGCTGCGCCTGCTTCTGCCCGGAGTTCAGCCCCGGCAGGTAGTCTTTTTTCTCGCGGCATAAGCGGGAAACATCCTTGCGAGCCTGCTCCGCGATCGGCGCCTCTGAGAGAAAGTTTTTCCAGGCATCGGGGCCGGCCACTGCAAGATCAAACGTTTCTCCGCCAGGAAAAGGATAAGGATCATCTACCAAGCGGTCGCTACCGAAATTTTCTTTGTCAAAGAAGATTTTGGGGCTTCGTCCGTCAGCTTCATACAGCGCGCGGTCGAGATATTTCGGGAAGCTCCCGACGTCAATTCCCAATTCTTCGATCACGCCTTTCGCAACAGCGCTGTAAGGCTCCGGGCTCTCGATGGAGTATGTCCCTCCATAGCCTAAGAGCATTCGGTCGCCAACGCGAAATTCGTTGCGCTTGGCATGCCCGCCGAAATCATCATGATTTTCGAGAATCAGAATGCGGGCGCTGGTGCCGGCGGATTTGCGGTAGAAATGCGCGGCGGCCAGTCCGCTGATGCCGCCACCGACCACTACGAGATCAAAGCTCTGGCCAGTGTCGTGTGGCGCGCCAGCCGACTCCCAGAACGTGCCGTCGCGGAGTGAGTGAGCAGCTTCAAAGGAACCGGCATGACTGCCACGCAGTCCAGTAAGCCCAGGAGGGTAATAATTCGGCGAGTTCTGAGGAAGATTTTCTCCCTGCCCGAACAATTGCCAGGGCATCAGGGTAGCTGCCGCTCCAATTGCGACGCCGTTAATAAAATCACGGCGCGTTATTTTGCGGTGCATTCCCAGTTCGCGATCGGTGAAGTCGCTCATAATTGGATTCAGGCAGACAGGCTAGCTGCCGCTTCCCTTGCTTGCTTAAGCCTGGCCTTCAGCCTTCTTCACGGCTAACTCGGCGCCCTGGAATCCAATCTTGCTGTGCGTGCCGTCGCAGAAAGGCTTATTGACCGATCCGCCACAGCGGCACAGGGAGAATGCCGCCTTGCCCGTGAGGTCATACGAAGTTCCGTTCGCATCTACGAGTTCGATTGACCCTTCGGGCGCCTCAACGCGAAACGGACCGTTGGGGCGGACAGTAATCTTCACTTGAGCCATCGTTCGATTCCTCCAACCTTGTGGGATTTTAGTAAGGATAAAAGATATCATCCGGCAGGGCAGTGTGTCGCGGAGGGCGTTCCTGGCCTACTCGAGACCTCAGGCAGCAATCGACCGTGCCGAGAGCAGGCTACGATAAAGGTCCAGATATTGATCAATCATCCGCTTGGCGGTGAATCGCTCGCGGGCGCGGCCGTAGGCGCGGTCGGAGTATGCCTGGCGCAAGGCCCGGTCGGAATCGAGCCGCCGCAGAATTTCCGCGAGACTACGCCCATCGTTCGTGTGGAAATAGAGCGCTGCGTCGCCCCAGACTTCGCGAAAACCGGGAATATCATTAGCAACGATCGCACAGCGGGAAAAAGCCGCATCGAGCGCCGACATGCCCAGCGGCTCATAGCGCGCGGTCGCGGCATAAACGGCCGCGCGGCTGTAAAGCGCGCGCAGTTGAGGCTCAGTCTGAGGGCCGCGGATCGCGACGCAGTTTTGCTCGGTCGCAACTTTTACATCGGCGCGGATCGGAACCGGTGGCTGCGGAATAGTTTGATCCGCCCCCACTATGCAAATGGAAAATGGAATGGAGTATTGTGTCAGCAGAAAAACCTGCCTGCCCGCATCGAGCAACCGGCCCACCGACAGCACTGAATCTTCCTTGTTGACGTAGGGATTAAAGAAAATCGGATTGCGCCCTGGATAGATCACAACTTCGCGTTGTGGCAGGACATAATTCGCTCGAATCGTGTCAAGCATCCAGGCCGAGGGCGCAACAACTGCGTCGGCCTGCTCAATTCCCCGGATGACCGTTTCGCGGTACCACTCGAGCCACCGGGTAAAACGCGGCGCACAACCCTGCACAGCATGAGTCCAACTGATGATGTCGCCGTTCGCCATGACGATACGCGGCGTGTTGACCTGCAAATTACCGTGGCAGAACTGATGAAGATGGAGCACGTCGGGCCGCAGTTCGCGAACTAAGCTGGTAAGGAATTGCGATGATTCGGCGAGGTCCAGCTTGGCTTCATCCATCCACTCCAGGCGGAATGCCGTCGGCCGATATTCGAGTCCGTGGAGCAGATCCATCCATGCCGTCTCCTCCGGTAGGGGAATCTCTCCGAAGCTGACCAGAGTGACCCGAACGCCCCGCGTGACCAACCCGGTGACCAGTTCGCGGGTATAAGTCCAGGAACCGGACACGGTATCGGCAGTGACAAGAACGTGCACAGAACCTCCGGGACAGTGCCGGAAAGGGCGGGAGACGCGGAATCCGGCGTCGTGCTGGGGTATTTTAGTGCGAATGAGGCCGGAACGTCGAGGGTTTTCGTCGAGGATTCTTGGGAATCGGGACCGTCCGTCTGCGAATCGGCACCGAGCCGGAGCTATCCGGTTACGCTAGCGTGTTGGACCAAATCACTCCGCTCCCAGCTTGCCCCGCATACCCCGCGCCAGATTATCGATGAGGCGGATCTTCTCAGCGGCCTGGGGAGGGACGCCGGGCACGGCCATGGCCAATTCGCAGGAAAGCAACATGGTCGTCAAAGATTCAAACATCTCGCTGTGGATCTCCTGCTCCACCGAGCGACGGGCCTGCTCCTCCTCCCGCTTTCGACGATGCAGCGCGGAGCGAACCTCGCGCAGCAACCGCGGCATGCCACTGACGGCGAAGTTCACGTAGATCGGGAAGGCTGCACCCAGAAGATCGAGCAGGTGATCGCCTTCGCTCGGCTCGTTTTCAACGAGGAATTGATCAAGCACAACGACGGAATAGGACTGCTCGCGCAGTCGGCTGAGCCCTTGCTGAATGTTTTCAGCCCAGTGAGTTTCTTCGCCTGTCGAATCCTTCAGGTAGTTGGCACACTCCGGACCGCGAGTTGGCGGGGTGATAAGAAGTATCATGCTCGCGGAGGTAGCACGCCATCCGCCAGACCTACCGGCATTCATAACAAGAAAGTTAGCGAGTTTATTTGCTTCGCCGTTCCCGATACGAAAACTCGTGAACCGAAATTCGCTCCATAATGGAACGCAATAAGCCGGATTCGATTCGTATTTACGGAGCCGACGCTCTTTAAGCGTGCCTTCGCCATCCTTCTACGACTGTGCGGCGTAGTCTTTCAATTTGCGATACAGCGTCGTCTTGCCGATCCCTAGCAAACGGGCCGCTTGCAGCTTGTCGCCATTGAGTTCTGCGATGGCATTCAGGATGGTTTGCCGCTCCAGTTCCGCCATGGTAACGATTTTTCGGCCGATTCCGTTTCCATTCCCGTTGCCGACTCCACTCGGGTGGGTACAAGCAACTGCCGACGGCAGATCGCTCAGCTGAACAATTGGGCCGCTGGTAAAGGCAAAGACGCGCTCAAGGCAATTCTCCAGCTCGCGGACGTTGCCCGGCCAGTCATAGGCGAGCATGACCTTGAGAGCATCGTCGCTGAGGGTTTTTTCTTGGCCCGAAGCGCGCGAACAGCGCTCCATGAAATGTGCAATTAGAAGAGGAATGTCTTCCCGGCGCTCGCGCAGCGGAGGAATGCGCAGGCTTAGCACGTTGAGGCGAAAATAAAGATCACGCCGGAATGTACCTTCGGTGACGGATTGCTCCAACTGGCGGTTGGTTGCAGCCAGAATGCGCACGTTGATGGGAACGCGTCGTGTGCTACCGACAGGCCGAATCTCCTTCTCCTTTATGGCGCGGAGAAGTTTTGCTTGCAAATCAATGGGGAGCTCGCCTACTTCGTCCAGAAAAATCGTTCCCCCTTCGGCAATGGCAAGCAATCCGTCCTTCGCCTGGTTTGCTCCAGTAAACGCTCCCTTGACATACCCGAACAGCTCGCTCTCAATCAGCGTAGGCACGAGCGAGCCACAATCGACCGGAATGAAGGGCTTGTCGTGGAAAGATCCGGAGTAATGAATCGACCGCGCAACCATCTCCTTGCCGGTACCACTTTCGCCAAGAATGAGGACGGGGTGGGAACTGCTAGCCGCCTTGGCGATGATCCGGTAAAGCTTTTCCATCTCAGGCGCGCGGCCGATGATGCCCCCAAATCCCTGCTTGGACTTGAGCTTTTCGCGCAACATGCGGTTCTCGGTTCTCAGCTTCAGATGATTCGAGACGCGCTCCAGCAGGAGCTTGAGTTCGTCGATGCTGAAGGGCTTAGTCATGTATTCATAAGCGCCGTTCTTCATGGCTTGAACAGCAGACTGCACAGTTCCGCAGCCGGTAACAACGATAACCAGGGCCTCGGGCCGCTGGGTCTTGATTTGCCGCAGTGCTTCAAGGCCGCTGGCGCCCGGCAACCGGAGATCGAGCAGAATGACGTCAATATTTTGGGTTTGCAGCAGGCGATACGCATGCTCGGCCGAGTCCGCGACATGGGCCATAAATCCGAGCGACAATGCGACTTCGCGGCAGGCATCGCGGATCGCTCGCTCGTCATCAACGATCAGGAGGTTTAGAAAATTGGCGGCCATCATCTGAGGGTTGGCCAGATTCGAAGACACGGCGGCTATGCCTGCTGAGGTCATAAGAGTGATTCCTTTTTGAGGTCTTGAGATGGTATTTCCAATGCAATCTGCCCGCTCCCTCGGCATCCTGCGGATGGGCGTATCTCGGCACCCTCCGCTCGCGGCAACAAAATCATGGCGCAAGTTCCGAGACCCGGTTGGCTTTCGAAATGAATCAGCCCGCGATGGCTGGTGATGATGCTCTGGACCGTTGTCAGGCCCAGCCCGCTACCCTTCTCCGCTTTCGTCGTAAAGAACGGTTCGAACAGACGCTGCCGAGTTTCGGCATCCATGCCGCGACCGTTGTCGGTTACGCTGATAAGAACACAAGGAAGGGGTGGGTTCGTTGGCTCTGAAGTCAAGCCCTCGATGGGATGAAAACCTGCATTGCGCGTCTCGATCCGAATCCGCCCTCCTTCAGGCATGGCGTCGCGCGCGTTCAGCACAAGGTTCAACAAGATCTGCTCAGCCTGCGAACGGGAGGGCTTGACCAGACCCAGCCCAGGATCGAGAGACAATTCAAGGCTGATGTTTTCTCCCAACAAGCGCATTAAAAGGTCGCGCATGCTTTCCGCGATTTCGTTAAAGCTCACCGGGCAAGGATCGACCTGCTGAGGACGGGCAAAGACCAGCAACTGCCGAACGAGCGCGCTGGCAGGAATGATCGCCGAGCGGATTTCTTCGGCGTAGCGCCGTCGTAGATCGCGTGCGTCGAAAGAAGAGAGCAGAAGATCGCAATAAAGCATGATGCCCGTCAGCAGATTGTTGAAGTCGTGGGCTACGCCTCCGGTAAGCTGGCCAATTGCTGCCCACCGCCGGGCTTGGAAAAGGTCTTCGGTGGGGAGCATGGGTTCATCGCGGGGTGCGGGCTGGACGAGAATCAATACCGCTTCCCGTTCCCCGCACGGACCGGCCTGATGCCATGCCGTCCAGTTTGAAACTTCGTGCCTGGCACCAGCGGGGCGCACGGAAAGCCCGATGCCATCTCGTCCGGCTTCAATGACCTCGCGCAAGAGAAATCCAGCTTTGTCGCGATCTTCGGAAACCACCAAATCGTATAAGTGCAAGGGCTTTCGCTGGGAGAGTTCGCCGAGGCGCCGTTCCAACTCGACGCTCATCTGAAGAACCGTGCCCTCGCGCCCGCAGCGAACAACTCCTATGGGAGCGTTATCAAAAAAGGAACGGAATGCGGAGTGAGTGCCTTCTTCTTCGGACAACACCGGCTCGCGAAATAGTGATTGTGAAGACGGACTTTCAGAAGCGACTTGCTCCACGCACGAAATCAGATTAGCGGCGCTCATAGGACTAATATCGCGCGGTACAGTTCTCGGAAGAAAGCCCGCGACGGGCTACGTGATACCTCGGTGCTCCCAAAATGGGAGAGCAAAATTAAACCTAATCAATCTGTCCCGAAATGCGACCCCGAATATAGGAGGACCAATGTGATCCTGCGAAGGGCATCTGTCACGTCGCGACGCGAATCACTTGTGGAAAACGCGAAAAACGCTCTACTCAAGCTGATTTATCGGCGAAAACGACTGGAGGTGAACCAGCGGAACTGCTACAGAAAGAGATCGCCCTTAGTCGGCGAGTCGAGGCAGCGCAGGACCGCCTCGGGCCGATGGCTGGCCAGGAACTGAGCTTTCAACTGCGACCGGAGCTGTCAAGCGAAAGGTTAGATGTCGTCCTTGCTGTATGCGGAAAGTGGCTGGTCGGGAGGGAATCCTTGCTGGCTCTACCGTGGCTCTGGCGTACAAGCTCAAGGTTTGTACTGCGATACTCTTGCCGCCAACATTAATTGACTTCAGGGCCAACCGGAAATAGCACCGGGGCGTCTGGGGGTTTGTATCGTCCAATTTGACGGATTCAACGCGTCCGACAACGGGCGTTCCCCATTCCACTAGGGTTTTCCCCGCAACAGTAAACGGAGCCGCAACCGATGCCGAGAACTCATCTCCCGGCTGAACTTGGTTTGCAGCGAGCAGATGAGGCAACCTCACAGTGAGCAGAGTACCGGCTGGAAGAACGGCTGAAGAAGGAGTCGCGTGAAAAGGAGCCACGTCCACCGTTCTCGCATCGGGTGGCACGGCAGGAACCGCACCCTCACCCTCGTTTGCCTGAGCATCAGCGTGAAATGGAAGAGTTTGACCGACGGTTGGAGCGGTAGAATCAGTGAGATGCCGCCCGCATCCCAGCCCAAAGCTCAACGTAAGACAAATACAAAGAATAGCTGGAACAAAACGTCGGCTTTGCTTCCGCTGATTGGTCATCAGTTCCATGGTTGCCCGTCGGGCCAGCAGTAGTTAAGTGGCAAATCAAGTACCAGAACCGGATCATAAGAATCAACAACTTGCGTGGCCCCGGACAGGCTTCATCGTGTAGAACTTGCCCTTCTTCAAGCCAACACCGGGAAGGCCTTGCCGCATCAGAAGCGGGCCGAGTATCGTTATATGTCGTCCTATTGTCGGGCTTCGCGTCACTAGGGCCGGGCATCCGCAAATTGAGAAATGAGCCACGAAAAAGTCCTGATCGTAGAAGATGAAGAAAACGAGCGCACTGGCTTAGCCGAACTGGTGTCGTCATGGGGATATCGCGCCGAAACGGCATGCGACGGAGTTGACGGCCTAGAGAAAGCAGCCGAATGGACTCCGTCCATTGTAGTGACGGATTTGAAGATGCCACGCATGGGTGGCATGGAGTTGCTGGAACGCCTGGCGAAACGGCCTGAAGCCATCGCCGTAATCATGGTTACGGCGCAGGGTTCCATCAATAGTGCAGTCGAGGCGATGCGCACCGGAGCCTTTGACTACATACCCAAGCCCATTGACACCAACCGCCTCCGTACGATGTTACAAAACGCCGCCCTGCTCGTGGGAACGCGCCCCGAACTGGAAACAACCCGCCGGAAACTGCGCGAGTCCGACTCCCTGGGAGAACTTCGCGGCGGATCGAAGAAGATGCAGGAAATTTTTCGGCTGATCGAGCTGGTTGCTCCCAGCACCGCATCGGTTCTGATTACGGGCGCCAGTGGAACCGGCAAGGAGCTCGTCGCGCGCACCATTCATCAGCTGAGTCCGCGCCGCGAGCGGCCGTTTGTGGCGATCAATTGTGCAGCCATCCCCGAAACGCTAATCGAGAGCGAAATCTTCGGCCACGAAAAAGGCGCGTTTACCGGTGCGCTGGAGCGACGTACTGGCTGCTTCGAGCTCGCCGAAGGAGGAACGATTCTGCTGGATGAGATTGGCGAGATGCCGGTTGGAACCCAGGCAAAGCTTTTGCGGGTGCTCGAAGATCGCAAATTGCGGCGCTTAGGCAGCAAAGTCGAGACCGCTGTCGACGTGCGGGTGTTGGCTGCAACGAACAAAGTGCCCGAAGAAGCCGTCTCCAGCGGCGAACTGCGTAGCGATCTCTATTATCGCCTCAACGTTTTTAACATTCATATGCCGCTGCTGCGCGAGCACAAAGAAGACATCTCCGACCTCGTGCAAGTTCTGTTGGAGGAAATGAGTGAGAAGCACTCGAGAAAAGTCACTACCGTCAGTGAGGCGGTAATGAATTTGTTCAACAACTATTCCTGGCCGGGAAACGTCCGCGAACTGCGCAACACGATTGAACGCGCAGTCATTGTTTGCGAGAGCGGCCTGATTGAAACCAGGCATCTGCCGCCGGGCTTCGGCCATGCTCCGATGCGGACCGCCGCGAATGATCCCGATGGCGTTCGTCTAGGGGTGGGCACGACGGTCGGCGAAGCCGAAAAAATGCTCATCCTGAAGACGCTGGAATCTACGAATAACAATAAAACCCGGGCCGCGGAAATACTCGGCATTAGTCTGAAAACACTGCATAATAAGCTGAAGGAGTATGGCAGTAGCCCGCCCGATGGCGAACTGGGGAGAGAAACTACCGAGTGACCGGCCAGTGGAGCAGTCTCCAAATGTTCGAACTTCCGAGGGCGTCCGCGCGTGCTGCCGTGGGAAACTGACAACAAACGTTTGACAGTTGCTTCTGATGCGACGTAAAGCCATTATCGTCCTCACCATCACATTTATGGTCACCGCCATGGTGACTGCGTTTTCCTATCTTTATATTTCCCAGATACTTCGCCAGCGAATCAATAACGCCTATGAGAGCGCTAGCCGCCTGACCCAGCAGCTTGCCTATTTCGCTGAAAATGATCTTCCCGATCTAAGTAGCACACGCGTCGATACAGACGATCCCGCGGCAGTGCGGCGGGCCCTCGCCGAGTATCTGCCGATGGATACGAATCTGTTGAACAATCTCGAATCCGAAGTCGCGTTGTGGCCGTACATTTACGATGCTTCCGTCGTCGACACGAACGGTAAGGCTCTCTTGCATACCAATCCGCAACTGGTAGGTAAGCCAATCTCGCCCCGGCCCGATTTTCATTCGGTTATGTCCGCCCGCTTCCGCGAGCAACTCCGGCTGGTTTACAGTCCCTCGGCGGTTTACGACGTGAGCTTTCCCTTGCAGTTGAATGGATCGCTCTTCGGCACAATTCACATAGGTGTCTCCACCGTTTTTTTGCAGAGTGAAATCACCCCCAGGCTGCTGCACGCGGTCTATTTTTCAATCGCATCGATTTTTATTTCCCTTCTTCTTGCTGCGGGCCTATCGAATATCGCTCTGGGGCCCCTGAAAGAAATCAGCCGTAATCTCGATAGCATGAGCCTGGGTGCGCCTGAAGCATTTTCGGGAAACGAATCGGAACACGATGAGTTCGGCCTTGTCTCGCTGAAGATCGCGAATCTTGGCCGTCAGATGCGCGACAGCCGCGAGATCTTCTCCGCATTGAAAGACAATGTCGATCAGCTCATGTCCACTCTGCAGGATGGCTTGATGCTGTTCACGCGCGACGCGCGAGTCGTCTTGGTAAGCGCGCCGGTCGAGCGCTTCCTGGGAAAGCCGAGGAGCGAGCTGTTGGGTCGAACGGCGAATGAAATTTTCTCGCGCGACTCGCATCTGGGAGCGCTCGTGCTGGAAGCCTTTGAGCGCAAGCGTCCACTGCAGCAACGCGACTTGGGTTCCGCGTCGGGGACGCGATTACAAGTATCGCTCGATTTTGTTCAGGAAAAAGGCACGCAAATCGGAGCTTTGCTGGTGATGCGGGATGCGGAATCGGTGCGCCGCATCGGCGATGAAATCGAAACATCCCGCCGCCTTTCGGCTAGCGGGCGGGTGACGGGCGGCGTAGCGCACGAGGTGAAAAACCCCATCAACGCCATCGTTCTGCATTTGCAGCTTCTGCAGAACAAGTTGTCGCAGTTGGACCCGGACACGCGGCGCCACATGGATATCATTGGCAGCGAAATCCACCGGCTCGATCGAGTCGTGCAGACTTTATTGGATTTCATGCGGGCCCGCGAATTGCAACTGGTGGAAGTCGATTTCCGCCGTTTGCTCGACGACGTTGCCTTGCTGGCTGCCCCTGATGCGGAACAGCATGGCGTCGTCATTGACCGCGTGAGGTGGCAAGAGCCTCTGCCGGTAAAGGTCGATACCGACTTCATGAAGCAAGCTCTGCTCAACGTGGTTGTCAACGGAATCCAGGCGATGCCCAGTGGCGGCCACCTATTGATTTCAGCGCATCGCGAAGAGGATTTTGTCGTCGCCGAAGTACATGACCAGGGCGTCGGCATTCCCCGCGACGTGCAAAGTAAAATCTTCGAACTCTATTTCACTACGAAAAAAGATGGCAACGGCATCGGCCTTGCCCAGACTTACCAGATCCTGGACTGGCACTTCGGCTCGGTCGATTTCGAATCGAGCGAAAGTGAAGGAACTACGTTCCGCTTCCGGCTTCCGGTCGCTGTCACAGCTTCCATCATCGGCTCAGAACACGGGGCTATCGCTCATTCAAACCAGTAATGAGCCTCGCCGCAGAGGTCCAGCAGAGTTAAAATTTGGGGTAAAGCGCCAAGGGTTGGATATGAGTCTGGCCGCGATCCTAAGAGTTTGCGTTCTCAGCACGGGATGGCTGTGTCTCACATTCGGATTCACGTATGGCGCAAAACCTCGCCCGGTTTTGGCCTCTTCACTTCTGGATCTGCAGGCCAGCAATTCGTCCCCCAGTGCATCACCGTCATCGCCCGAGTCTCAAGCGCCGGCAACTGCGCCGGCGAACTCCACGAAGCCTTCTGAGTCCCTGAATCCTGCGAAACCTGTGCCCACCTCGCCAAAGCCTCGCAGACATGTAAAGAAAGCAGTGTATTCCGATTGCTCGAGTGCTCCTGCTGTCTTGAGCCCCAATCCTAACTCGACAGAATCTACAACCCCCACGAACTCAGGTCAGAACCCCTCTTCTTCGGCCGCCGAGAGCCCTGCAAAGAACGATCCTGGACAAACCTCCAAAGCCCCCTCCAACTCCAGACCCTGCCCACCGAAGAAGACGATTGTTCGCAATGGAGGCACTGGCGAACCTGATATCGAACTCGTTGGCGGCACTCCCGCCCAGCAGGCTTCCAGCGCCCGCTCGACCGAAGAGATCACTGCAACGACAGAGGAAAACCTGAAGAAACTCGCGGGGCGCCAACTCAGCAGCAGTGAACAGCAAACCGTCAGTCAGATCAGACAGTTCATGGAAGAGTCCCGGCAGGCGGTTGCGGCTGGCGATCCGGAGCGCGCGCAGAGTCTGGCCACGAAAGCAAAGCTGTTGTCGGAAGAGTTGCTCAAACCCTGAGCGCGTTCATTTTCCCTTGGCTCGCGCGGCGTTCACCTTGGCGAGCAAATCCTGCGACATCGCTTGCACCGGACCTTGGATCTTCGCGCCTTCCGTCAGCACCTCGCGCGCTTCGGTCAGCTTGTTAAGCTTGGCATAAGCAAAACCCAAACGGTACAGCGCGATCGAATATTGCTGTTCGTCTTCGCTTTTGAGCAACTCCACCGCTGATTTCAACTCCGGGACTGAAGCTGCAGTCTTGTTCTCTTTGATGTATGCATATCCCAGAATTGAATGCGCAACTCCGGCCGAGAGCTTGCGCGGCTTGTCCGCATCCGGATCATCTGCTTTCGCAACGGTAATCGCTTTTTGCGAATACTCGACTGCCTTGGAAACGCTACCTGGCTTCGGGTCGTCAACCGTGGCTCCGGCAAGCAACAGCAACGCCGGCAACGAATTCGGATTTGCCGCGAGAACCTTTTCTCCGTAGGTAAACAGGCGCGCCTGATCGTTGAGTTGACCCGGCCCCAGGGTGTACATCGCATAGCTCGAAACCTGGCTCTGGAACTTTGAATCGGGGAAGGCCTCCGAATAAGCCTCGATGTCGGCCATGCGGGTTTTGGCATCGGTTTCACTAGCGATTACGTTGAAGCCCGCCGCCTCCAGAAAAGTGCAGGAGTTCGCGTCAGCGGCTTTCTCATCGCTAATCTGTTTTTGAAAATCGTCGGCGCTCACGCCCTCCGGCTTGGTTTGCTTCCCAATCGAATTGCAAACGGTTCCGCCCTTATCCGTATACTGCATGAGCCTGGAGTTGTCTTTCGCTTGTTGTGCGATGCTTGCTTGAGAAACCAGAATGTCGAGATTTTTCGGCGAGCCCGCCAGCGCCTTGTCTCCGAAATCGAGAGCTTTATTCAGATCTCCCGAATTCTGATACGCCTGCGAGATTTGCCAATCGCCGTAGGCCACCGCCGCCGGGTCGGCAGA
>JASHNX010000091.1 GCA_030041415.1 Candidatus Sulfotelmatobacter sp. | reverse complement strand
CGGCAAGAACGGCGATGGTCCCGGCGACTTTACCCGTCCCAAGGGCATTGCCATAGACTGCGACGGCCATGTCTGGGTCGCTGATGCTGGGTTGAATCGACTTCAGGTGTTTACTCCCGAGGGCACAGTGCGCCTGGTTTTTGGTGGCTTCGGATGGCTTCCGGGCCAATTCGAGGCGCTCGCCGGCCTCACTATCGATAATAAGAATCGCGTGTTCACCAGCGAACAGTTCCTCGGCCGTGTGCAGATGTTCCGCTACATCACCAACGATGAAGCGCAGAAGGAATATGACCGGCGCCTAGCCGAACTGGCAAAAAAATCGGAGGCGAATCCGGCGGAGATTCCGGATAAGAATGACGCCAAGCCGGCCGACAAGACAGCGCCGACAACGGCGCCCGCGCCGAACGCTCCCAGCCCGGCCGCTCCGCCAAACCCTCGTGCTGGCGCGACCGGCAAGCCATCTTAGAATCCTGCAGGTTTGTACCGAGAGTTAGGATGATGCTTCGACTCCGCAGGCAGGGACTTCAGGCCCTGCCTGATGCGTTAAGCGTGACAACGCGCCCCGCCAGGTCACGCCTCCAACCCACGCAAAACCCCTCCCAAACCCATTAAAACATTTGGGTCTTTTCACCAACCGAGTGTGGGAGAAGGCTCATTAGAGCCTTTTTGTGCATCCCCGCGGAGATTCGCAACATTTTCTGGTAATGAGCGAACTCTCATCGTCGCAATGATTTACAGCCAGTTGTAAAGAAATTAAGCAATTCTCATGAAAGGTGACGGTCGTGCAATTGTCTTATGCGGAGTTGAAGTACTCAGTCAAAATCAAGGCCTTTATTTTGAGGAGGTTTTCAATATGAAGAAAGTCATGCTAATCATGCTGTTCGTCCTGACGATGATCGGCTGGATGGCGGCACAGAATGCAACGACGCCCTACGACATTTTGGGCGCACATAACAACGGCGGACGTGGCTGCGCGGGCTGCCATGCTCCCCACAGCGGCGGCCGCGGCAACGGCGGCGACCTGGTCGGCAGCGGCACACTCGCCCCATCGGGCACCAACGAAGGCGACTTCCACCTTTGGGGTCAGGATCTGTGGGCAATCACTGCGGAAACGCTGAGCTTCGGCGGAGGCTACACCACCCAGTACGGCGGCAACTATAACGTTAACTTCGGTGGTTCGCAGGAATGGACCAGCACCTCTAGCCCGCTCATCGGCGGCATCGCTGCCTGCTTAAGCTGCCATGACGGCAACGTCTCGAAGGGCGCCATGATGATGGGTGAGTCCTACGAGCAACAGGCCGGCATCCTCGCGAATGTCATTGGCGCGGGACAAGGGGCCACCAATGGCACCCTGTACGGCACGAATCCAATTCCGACCCTGCTTGGCAACGACGGCGGAACGCCTGGCGATTACCTCAACGATCACCCGGTGGGACAAAACGCCAACTACAACGCCCTGAGCTATCCATTCTCTTCGGGAGGCTTGGGAAATTGGGGCCTAACGTATACGTCGGGGGCCAACAACTCTTTCACTTGGAATACCCCGACCGGCGATTATGCGGAGTTCCTGACTCACTACACCGCGGCTGCCGTCAACGGAATGGTAACTGACAGCACTGCCGCGGGCGCGGTGCCCTACGTGGTTTGCACCACCTGCCACAACCAGCACCAGATGGTAATTTACAACGCCGGCAGCGGCCTGGCAGCGGTTGCAGGCAATGCCACCGGCACTTATCTCACGTACTTCTTCGTCAACAGTCCTTACAATCCGGGCGCAGCGTGGAAACCGACGTCTGCTCCTTCCACCACGCAGTTCTGCCGGCAGTGCCACTTCGGCATGTCGAATGAATCAATGGGCAACAACGGCGTTACCACTGCTTTCTAGTTGTTCTTTTTGCCTGAGGGGAGAAAGACAAATCTCCCCTCAGATCTTTAAATCTTTAGATCTTTGAAAACTTGATGATTCGGCTGGATGGTTAGAGGCTCACGCGAGGGGACGGTGGTAGCCGAGGTCTCTCGCCCCGGTGGTAAAAGCACGGGGCTTCGGGATGACGCCAAAGCCGGGATGGGACGGGCGCGGGGCTTCGGGATGACAGCCAGATAACCAAATCACCAAGTTCAACCGCTGGGGCAAGGGGCACACGCTACAGGTGCGCCCGGGAAGTGAGAAGCAAGTGAAAATCACAAAGTACAAAGTCGACATTCTGATCTTCTCCATGGCGGCGCTGGCGATCTCTCCCCTGCGCGCGCAGGTGGCTTCGCACCAACAGACGGCGATGCAGCCGACGATGGCCGCAAACGCAACCCCGGCTTCGAGCACAGGCCTGAACATGACTCCGGTGAAGCCAGTGATCGACAAGCCGGTGGTGCGGATCAACGGCGTCGAGCTGACCGACCGCGATCTGCTGCGCGAGATGATGACGATTTTCCCTTACGCGCGCCAGCACAACGGGTTTCCCAAAGGCGAGGAAGAAAAGATTCGCAGCGGCGCGCTGAAAATGATCGAGTTCGAAGAGTTGGCCTACCAGGAGGCGTTGCGAAGAGGAATGACGATTCCTCCGGCCAAGATGCAGAAGGCGGAAGCCGATTTCCGGGCGCAGTTTCCCACGCAGGAAATCTTCGACCAGTACCTGAAAGAGGAAGTGAAAGGTTCGAGGCTGTTGCTGCGGAAACAAATCCGCAGATCGCTGCTGATTGATGCATTTCTGAAGCAGGAAGTGACGAACAAATCAAAGGTCACAGTGACGGACGCGCGGGGTTTTTACGACAAGAATCCGCAAATTTTCCGCTATCCGGAGAGCTTCGCCATTCAGACAATTTCAATCATGCCGTCGGATAAGGCGACGGACGCAGCGAAAAACGATGCAAAAAAGCGGGCGGAAGATGCGTGGGAGAAAGCGAAAGCCACTAAGAGCTACGAGGAGTTTGGGCTGCTGGCGGAAAAAGTTTCGGAAGACGATTTTCACGTGAACATGGGCGATCACAGAGCGATCGAACGCGAGAAGTTACCGACCGAAATTGTGGAAGCCGCGGACAAGATGCAGCCGGGGCAGGTGAGCGAACTGATGCAGCTGGGCAGCTTCTATACCTTCTTCCGGCTGAACGCTCACACGCCTGCGGGCAAGTTCACCTTTGAACAGGTGAAAGACAAGCTGATGCAGAACATGCAGAGATCCAAGTCCGAGCAGCTGCGGGCTGGGTTGGATAAGAGATTGCGGCAGAACGCGAAGGTGCAAGAGCTGTAAAGGCGAGATGACATTAGGGGGTTTAAGGTGTGCTGTGGGGACATAAATTCCGAATGCAGCCGGCAGTGGGGCCGGCTGCGCTGGCGTTACTGTGGGCGCTAGGGCTCGGGTATGACGCGCAGGCGCAGAAATCGATCGGCGACTTGCATGCCACTGCCAACGGGGAAATCGAGTCGATATATACCGATTCTTTCGGCAATCTCGATGGAATCGCTGCGCACTCCTTAGGCTTTGCCGGAAAAGGCACGATAAGCGGCGATTACTACAATCCCGATTTCCTCTCGTTCAGTTTGCTTCCTTATTACGGGCGCTCGCAAGATAACGCCGAAAGCGAATCCCTTACCAATGCCAGCGGCTACACAGGAATTCTGAATATTTTCAAAGGCAGCCACTTTCCCGGCTTGGTAAATTTTCAGCAGAATTGGAACAATGCCGGAACTTTCAGCGTCCCCGGAGTTGCGGGACTGACTACGGTGAATAACAACCGCGGATTGAACATCGGATGGAGCGAACTGCTGCCAGGGCTGCCCACATTGTCGGTAGGCTTTCTCGATACTGCCGGCAGTAGCTCGCTGCTGGGCAGCACAGAATCGACGGATTCTTCCAACCGCAATTTCAGTATTGGCAGCACCTACAATTTCCACAGCTATTACCTGAATGGCGGTTTCCTGCATGTGATCAACAATGTGGAGATCAATGGGCTGGAGAACGGGGAAGCGGAGACGGCAAACGGCTCCTCGAACCAGTACCACTTCCTGATGCAGGGACCGATTCCTTACCGCCATAGCAGCATGTCGATGAGCTTCACGCGGACCAGCTACAACCAGAGTGACCTGCAGAGCAGCACGGGCTATAGCACGAACGACATCGACAACGGCACGACCGACACCATCAACGCCAATGCGACCCTGGCGTTCCCCAGGGCTCCAGTGACGGTGACGACCATGTACACCGACAATCTGCTGGGCAGTGTTGAGCAGCAACTGACAAGCACCGGCTCGGTGCCGCTGTTCGCCCTCAATAGTCCCGAATCGCACTCGATTTCTGTGGAAGGCAGCACGTACGTGAGTGTGGCGCCCCGCCTGATGGTGGGCGGGTTTGTGGAGCGCACCGAGCAGCTCTTCAATGGACAGAGTTTTGGCGTCACGGAAGCCGGCCTCACTCTTAACTACAGCTTCTTTCGCCTGCTGAAGGGCTTGACCCTTTACGGCGGCCTGACGGATAGCGCCACGCAGGAGGGCAACTCATGGCTGGGGTTCATCGGCGACGTGAACTACAACCATATTTTCCGTAATAGATGGCAGGTCAATGGATTT
>JASHNX010000090.1 GCA_030041415.1 Candidatus Sulfotelmatobacter sp. | reverse complement strand
GATTTCTGCCGCAATTTCGAAGGCGGCCAAAGCGGTCCGCCGAAAGTTGTGCCCTACACGTTCGATGATGTTGTCCACGCGCTTAACGACATCACTCCTTACGACTGGGCAACTTTCTTGCGCAATCGAGTGAGTCTAACCACCGCCCGCGCCCCGCTCCAGGGCATCGAAAACGATGGTTGGAAGCTGGTTTATGACGACCAGCAGAACCAATTGGAAAAGGCTATTGAGAAGCAGTTCAAGGTCGCGGACTTTGAGTATTCCCTGGGATTCAGTCTCGATAAAGATGGCAAGCTCGACGACGTGATCGTAGGATCCCCCGCATATCAATCTGGCATCGGCCCCGGCATGAAGCTGATCGCCGTCAACGGCCGCACATGGACTCCCGACGTTTTGCGCGCGGCCCTGAAATCAGCCCAGGGTTCCACCTCGCCCATCGATTTGCTTGTCGAAAACGCACAGTTTTTCCGCACCTATTCCGTCGATTATCACCAGGGCGAGAAAAACCCTCATCTGGAACGCGACGCCGGAGCGCCCGACGTTCTTAGCGTCTTGCTGACTCCGCTTAGCAAGTAGCTCTCGCCCCTAAGTGTTAACTTAAGCGCGAACTGCAGTGGCAAAGGCTGGTAGAATCGGCTGAAAGCCTCTTGCTATGTTTCCCGCCGTCACCAGCAGGGCCGTATCGATTTTCTTGGCCATGGCATTGTTTGCTACGCTCGCTGTTCAGGCCCAGCGTGCCCACGACGTTGCCTCGATCCGCAACGTGCAGGTCCTGCGTGGAGGAAATCAGGTCGAAATACAGATTGAATCGAGCAGTCCCGTCGTTCCTCAAACGAATGAGCTGGGTGGCCCAGATCGTCTCCTGCTCGACTTCGTTAATGCGCGACCGGGAACACAATTGCGGGATCAGAAGGTAGCCCGCCCCGAAGTCAAGGATCTGCGCGTGAGCTTGTTTTCCTCCGACCCTCCCGTCACCCGGATCGCGATCGACCTTAACGGTCCGCAGCCCTATCAGGTTTTTCCCGCCGGCAGAACCACCATCGTGAAGATTGGAGGCACTCAAGCGGAGCTCGGCGTGAGCAAAGCTCCTTTAGGAAATGTGGCTGCAGCAAACGCCGCGGCTGATCCTCTACCTGCGCCGCCAAAACCGTCGCTCGACGTCAGTTTTCACGATGGTTTACTCTCCATCAACTCCGATCGGGCCACGTTGTCGCAGATTTTGTTCGAGGTGCATCAGCGCACCGGCGCCGAAATCGCAGTTCCACCAGGAGCAGAGCAGGAGCAGGTCGTCGTGAATCTTGGTCCGGCGCCCGCGCCCGGTGTCCTCTCTCAATTGCTCAACGGCTCAAAATTCAATTTTGTAATTCTGAGTTCGCCGAAGAACCCGGGAGTTCTTGATCAGGTTATTCTCAGCCCTCGCACCGACGCGCCCTTGCAGACCCAAGCTTCCGTGCCCCAGCCACCTCCGCCCGCTCCCAGCGACGACACCAGCAATGCCAACGAGGAAAACAACCCTAGATTTCGCATGCGAGGCCGGCCCGGGCTCCCGCCTTTTCGCGATCCGAATCCTCCCACTGCTGACGGCGAAGGTCAACCAGCGCCGCCCGAAAACGACAATGGACCCAACTAGCGCGGGTCTTGCGCAGAGAATAGAACACCCTTGTTGCTGAATCCTCCGTCGATGGCGTGAGCCTACGGAGGCGTAATCAACCGCACAGGCACGGGCGAACTGCCGTTGATTGGCTGGGTTGAACTGTCGACAGTGTTTCCGCAAGCGGCGATATTCATTACTGTCACGGCAAGGCTACCATTCGATGTGCTCACGCCCTGAATGAACACCTGAAGAAAACCAACGATAGTTATCGGCGAGTTGGTCGTCAGGGTGTTTTTGGGATATTGCGTGTCGTCGTAGATGGGAAGAGTGATAATAGAACTGCTGTTCGTGATTACAGTCCCGCTAACGTTCAGCGGATTTCCCGCCCCTGCTTTTATTTGGTAGGGATAAACGCTTTCGTCGAGAAAATCCTGTCCATTGTTTTGGTTAATGAGGCAAGCAGCGGCGGTAGGTGTGTCGCCACCGACGCCGCTGGGATTCTCGCTCAGGTCAACCGTATTCGGATTCGTCGACGTAGGATAATTTACTCCGCACTGGTATTGCGTGGTTTGATCACACCCCGCAATGGCCTCCTGATAGGGATTTGCCGTGGCGCAACTAGGGACCGCAACGAAGCTGCTGG
Organism: Candidatus Sulfotelmatobacter sp.; assembly: GCA_030041415.1. Taxonomy (GTDB): domain Bacteria; phylum Acidobacteriota; class Terriglobia; order Terriglobales; family Acidobacteriaceae; genus Sulfotelmatobacter. The sequence continues at coordinate 9,155 of JASHNX010000090.1, read as the reverse complement.
GAAGACTGCCCGGTAGGTAGTCAACATTGGGTGTCGGAATGGGCGGCCAGCCATTCGCCTGGGGAGGGTTGTTGACAGCCCAAAAGCAGCCGCCGTTCCCGGAAGTATTGCAGTCAGCAATCACGTTAAAGCTTTCCCCGATCACACCAGTCCCAGCGCCATTGACCACGATTCCGCCGTTCGTTATGGTGCCGGCATTGGGCCCGGTGAGGGTGACGAAAGTATTGCATGGATTCGCGGTCCCGAGCGGCCCGGTACACGCGGTGCTCGGATGGACTGGGTCCTGATTGGGAATAATGATGGGCTTTACGCACCGAGGCTGAACCGGCACGATGCTACCGGATGTAGAAAAGGCCCCGGAGTTGGAAGGATTGAACACTTCTGCGGTAGCTGTTGCACCAACGGTGTTGCCGCTTCGCCCCCATATGCGGGCAAAGTAAGTCGGCAGATTGGATTGCGTCACCTGAACCGTGACAGTCGGGTTTACTCCGAAAGAAACAGCAGTGCCGCTGCTGGCCGTGCAATCGCTTTTCTGGTCTCCGGATATAAATGTGACGCTTACTGTACCCGGTGGCGCGCCACCCACCACATTCTGACTGGCCACCGTCTGTGCCACCTGAGATGCGGCCGAACAAGCAGTAGCCCAATAGCCAGAAGAATTTGTGGGGTCCCCAGTCATGCCGCTGGTGGAAAGAGTTCGAGCCGCCGCCAGTGCCGCTGCATCGGCTGCGCGTTGCGCCTCGGCGCTTGCCTGATAGAGCGTGCCGACATCGATGGACAAACCCGCCATCGCAATGATGCTGAAGATAGCCAAAGCCACCAGCGCGATGGTAACACCCCGCTCATTAGACCGGGCTACTGAACCGCGTTGAGGCCTGCGTATTAAGGGCGGTCGCATACGAAATTCGTCAATTTTCGTTAAAAGATGTTGCCGTGGTCGTAATGCTCGTTGGGCCTGTAAAGCTTCCCCCAACTAGGCTCGAAACGTTGTTGAAATACCATTTGTACGGATACTGCAGGGTCACGCATGTATCGATTACATCCATGCTTGTGCCTTGAGTTTGCGGGGTGATGCAGCCCCGGTTGATGGTGAGCGTGATTCCGGTGCCAGGACATCCGGAACCGGTTGCGGTAGCTGTCCAAATCAAACCAGTCCCCTGTGTCGGCGTCACCCCCGAGAGCCCACAATCATTCACATTCTCTGCCAGCAGATAATTATCGACGACCTGCCATGCGTCATTTACAGAAGCTGGTTGGTTGCCGGCGGGTACCGATGCCAGGTCGCTCGCAGGGTCCGCCGCAGCCGCGCGCGCGCCTTCCCGCGCAGCGTTAGTGAGCTTCTGTTTCAACGTGACCGCATTACTAAAGTCGAAGATTCCCACCATAAATAACACCAGCAAGGGCAGCGAGAGAGCGAATTCCACAATTTGCACGGCCGTTTCGTCTTGCCAAAGACGAAGCCACGAATTTTTCTTCGGGGGCAACGACATAACGCGGCGCATCACTGTGTCTCGAGGCGCATTTGCGCCTGCGCGGGCAAGTTCATATTGCCCAGATTGAGTTCCGTGAACGGTATGCTGAAGCTGAAACCGTTTTTGTAACCGAAACTAACGGATGTACCGCATATGCCAGCTCCCCCGAGCGACGAGTAAGACAACTGCACGTTAGGTTGAACGCAAACGTAGGTGGTGGTCGGAAGACTGGTGCATCCGATCGCCAGGCCGCCGCATGAGGCATTAATGCTTCCGCAAGGGCACAGGGTTGGCACCGAAGTAGGCGCCTGAATCTGCGACGTGCCCATGTGCGCCGCGGTTAATGTCGAGTTTATCGCTGCTATAGCGTTCTGCGCCGCAACCGTCGTTGATTGCGCCGTGCAGGTCGAGCAGGCTGGAGCAACTGCGGCGCGGGCTCCCTGCCGGGCCGCTTGGGTAATCGTTGTGTAGATACGGAATGCCTGAGCAAACCAGAAAATCGCCATAACGATCATGAAGAGCAGGGGTATGATGATCGCCGTTTCGGCGATCTCGGCGCCGCCGGCTGCCCGCACCAGGCACTCTCGATTCCGTTTCGAGCAAGGCATCGCTATCGCACCTTTCCTATGCTCGCGATCCCGAAAAGCAAAGTCGACAAGGCCAGCGCCACGCCGTACGGAACCTTCAGGGAATGGGGATTATCCAGAGATACTTCCGCTCCCGGCATGTGAAACGCGAACATGGATCCCAGCATGCCCCAGATATTGCGCATGGTCTGCCTGAATCGCCGCTTGTAGATCACAAGAATCAAAGCCATTGCTCCCGCCACAAAAATTGAATAGATAAGCAGAGTCACCAGGGGTTCCCAGCCAACGAAGGCCCCCAATGCCCCTGCCAGCTTCCAGTCCCCGGCGCCGAGGCTTCGCATTAGAACGAAAGGTAAAAGCGCTAGCAATCCCAAGCCTGCGCCCAGCAGGGAAGTCTTCACCCCGTTCCATCCTCCGGTCAAACCGTTCAGCAAGATGCCAATCAGCAGAGCGGGTGCGGTCAGCCAGTTGGGAATGCGGCGGCTACGCCAATCCGTCCAGCCGGCGACCAAAGCCAATGCGAGCGACGGTCCCAGTACGATCAGTTTCAAACTGTCCTCAAATTCTGGAAAAAACTCATTCCGGAGCCCGCATTCAGAGGCCGCACACAATACATCTTAAAACTTCTTGTACTTGCCGGGAATGAATTTGCTGTTCCTAAGCGCGGGGAACGCTGAATACTGCACTGCCGCGAATTTTCACATAGCGCCTGAGCGAAGTCAATTTACCTTTGGAACCAGCGGACAAGGAGCAAAAACAAAGGCCCGGAAGCTCCGGGCCCCTTGCCATAATCATTTGATTCCTATCGATTCGCGCTCAGAGCTGCCGCATTGTTATGCTCCGCAATGATTTTGCGGGCGTTGTCGGCCAGCGCTTTGGCCTGAGGCAGCAAATCAAGCGCTTTCAGGACTTCGGGATCGGCTTCCGTTCGTACCTTCAGGCCTTCGTCCTCGCCAAATGCGTCGATGAAGATTTCCGCCTTGATGTTGGACCGGATCCAGTCGTTGTTGTCGATCAGCTCAGCCTGAGTGTACGAGACGTTCGCCGCATCGAGTGACTTGCGGAATTCCTGCATCACCTCGTCATCCACTTCGAAGTTTTTTGCCGGATGGTGATCCACTACATAGCGCTTGGCGAAGTTGAAGAATGCGTAGTGTTGCAGCAGTGTGTCCTCGAAGTGATTGCTCTTGGGCGTTGCCACCATCACATCGGGCGTGATGCCCCCGCCGCCATAAACCGTTCGCCCACTATCGGTGAGCTTCACTTCGCGGTTCGCCATGCTAGGAACGTCATCCCGGCTATAGTAGTAGTCGTAAAGGGAGATGTTGCTGTAATCGCGCTGGATTAGCCGTCCGCTTGGCGTGTAGTAATGCGCTGTCGTCAACGCGAGTCCAGTATTCTCTGATAGCGGGTATACCGTCTGCACCAATCCCTTGCCGAAAGTCACTTCGCCGGCAATCAGTCCGCGATCATGATCTTGAATCGCTCCAGAAACAATTTCTGCTGCTGATGCCGTAAGCCGGTTCACCAGCACTACCAGCGGATAATCCTTGCCGCCGTTGCCATGCTGCGCGACATAGCGCTTTTCCGCCGAAGCCCGGCCGTGGTGTGAAACGATCAGTTGGCCTTTCTTCAGGAACTTGTCAGCCACGCCCACGCCTTCGCTGAGCAACCCGCCGGGATTTCCCCGCAGGTCGAGAATCAATCCCTTCAGATCGCCGAATTCATCAAGCGCCTTCGAGACTTCCTCTTCCGTGGTCTCGTTAAACCCGTTGACGTGCATATAGCCGATCCCCGGCCGGATCAGAAAATGTACGTCGACGCTGTAGCGCGGAATCTCGTCCCGTATCAGCGTGAATTCCATCGGCTTTTCTACGCCATCGCGCGAAATGCTGATGTGAACTGTTGTCCCCTTCGGCCCTTTGAGCATGTCGGCAACGTCGGTCACGCTCATGTTTTCCGTCGACTTGCCATCGACCGCGATGATCACGTCACCCGGATGAATGCCTGCTTTGTAAGCCGGCGTCCCATTAAACGGAAAGATCACGATAACCTGGTTGTTTCGCGGCCCCACCGTCATGCCAACGCCGTAGTACTTGCCGCGCTGGTCCTCGCGCATCAGCGCATACGATTTTGGATCGAAGAAATTCGAGTGTGGATCGAGCGCGTGCAGCATTCCCGGAATCGCCCCGTCATAAATCGCTTTATCGGGATCGACCGGCTCGGCATAGTTTTGCTCGACGATCGAATAGACGTCGGCAAACTGCTTGAGGCTGTCTTTCACATCGCCATCGCTGGAGAGCGACGATTGATCCCCCGTGCGCTGGGCAAAAAGAATGCCGAGAAAACCGCAGGCGAGGAGAAAAAAAGCTACCAGGAAGAGTGAGCGCCGAGGACTGCGTGCCATCTTAAAGTTTTCCTTCGGATTGAGCGTTGTCGAACGCCGGCCAACGTGCTGAATACTCGCAGTATACCATTACATTCGACGGCTGCAGGCCGCGATAGTTACCATTGGTAATCGCCTAAGGTAGTCGGTCGGACGGCCTACCCTACACCTTTAAGATGCTCCAGCGACCGGATAGGGTTCTCCTTCGCAAGTAGTTGATGTTCAGATCGCTTGCCTCGGATTGCCGCCCTTGCCTTCCCGCATTATGATGAAACGATGAGCTTTTCGGAGACAATCTTCCTGTTCTTTCTGGCCCTGATTATCTTTGGGCCGAAGAAGTTGCCGGAGATTGCCCGCCAGGCTGGACGCTTGCTCGCGGAACTGCGCCGCGCCTCGAACGAATTCAAGTCGCAGATCGAAACCGAAATCGCCCATATTGAAGTGCAGAACAAGCTTGAGGCGGAAAAAAGCGAGCCGAAGAAAAACCTGCCGCCCGGCGCGATCCCTCACGGCTCCATTCCGAGCATGAGCCTGAATTCCGGCAGCGAACCTGCGGCTCCGAATGCTTCGGCTACGCTGGCCGCCCCGGTCACGGAATCGCCTTCGCCGGCAATCGCGGCACCTTCCGAGCCAGGTATTGCCTCTTCCCAGAATCCGGCCACTCCCGCCGAGGCTGTCTCAGCAATCCCCAGCTCTGAATCGCAGGCGTCGCATGTCTGAAACCGCAGCCGCAGTCTCCGAGCCATCGGAAAATCGCGAAGCCATGCCCACCATGGGCTTCCTTGATCACCTGGAGGAATTGCGCCGACGCGTCGTCTATTCGATTGCGGCGGTCGCGGTTGGATTTTTTGCATGTTGGTGGAAGGTGGAAGCAATCTACGACATCATGCAAAAGCCCATCATAGATGTACTCCGGGCTAATGGCATGTCGGAGAAGCTCGTCTACCTGAACCCCACCGAACCCTTCAACCTTTACTTGAAGATTGCCGCTCTCGCCGGCTTGTTCGTGACTTCGCCCTTCGTGCTCTACCAAGTCTGGATGTTCATCTCCCCTGGCCTCTACCGCCGCGAAAAACGCTACGTCGTGCCCTTCATGGTTTCCACCATTTCGCTGTTCGTGGCCGGCGGGTACTTCGGCTACAGGGTCGTTTATCCGCAGGCGCTGGAGTTTCTGGTTCACCTCGGCCGCCAGTTCCAGCCGATGATCACCATCAGCGAATACACGAATTTGTTTCTCAGCATCATTCTAGGGATGGGCCTGATCTTCGAAATGCCCATCCTCATTTTCTTTCTGGCTCTCATGGGTATCGTTAGCGCGGGGTTCATGTGGAAGAATTTTCGCTACGCGATCCTGCTCATCTTTATCGTGGCTGCCATCGTTACGCCCTCACCCGACATTCTCAGCATGTGCATTTTTGCCGCTCCCATGGTTGGCCTGTATGCGGTCAGCATAGGGATCGCCTGGCTGGTTCATCCCAAACAGCGCCGGGCGCGAAAAGAAAAACAGGTAACATAAGTTAAAGTCTGATTTTCGCGCTGTGTTTCGCGCCGAGGTTTACAACTTGCCAAGCACACGCCGGAGCCTGAGTTTTACTGTCGTCCTACTCTCGTTGGCCTGGGTTCCGATCTCCTGCAGCCGAAGCAAAGACACCGCTCAGGCAAACGCGCAGTCTTCACCACCGGCATCTGCCACTGATTATTCTTTGCCGAACCTTTCACTTCCTCCCGACAGCGCCTCGCCGCCCGTCTTCAACGGCGAGCAAGCTTTTCAATACGTGAAGGAGATCGTCGCGTTCGGCCCTCGCCCGCTAGGCAGCGGCAATCACAAAAAGGTCGAGGATTTCATCCTTGCCCATCTTAAGGGTGTCGACGTCGAAAACGATGTGTTCACCGCCGACACTCCGGAAGGGAAGCTGCCCGTCCACAACATCGTCGCGAAATTTCCCGGCACAAAAGACGGGATCATCGTCGTCGCCAGCCACTACGACACAAATTATCCGTTGCGCAATACCTCGTTCGTCGGCGCAAATGATGGTGGCTCCTCGAGCGCGCTCCTCCTCGAACTCGTAAATCAATTTCGAGGCAGGAACCTCGAAGGTTACAGCGTTTGGCTTGTTTGGGACGATGCCGAGGAGGCGATCGAGCCCGACGGCTCGGGAGGCCTTCCGCGAAAAATGCCATTTGAGGATGACAGCCTGTACGGCATCACGCATCTCGCACAAAAATGGCAGGGCGATGGGACCATAAAGAAGATAAAAACCTTCCTTCTTGCCGACATGGTCGGCGATGCTGACCTGAACATCGAGCAGGACTCCAACTCGACTCCGTGGCTCGAAGCGGTTGTGTACGAAGCCGCAACCCGCCTGGGGTATCAATCGCATTTCTTCGCTCGCACCATGGCCGTCGATGACGATCACATTCCTTTTCTTAAGCTCGGCGTGCCCAGCGCGGATTTCATCGATTTTGACTATGGCTACAATGACGTTTACTGGCACACGACGCAGGATACCGTCGATAAGCTGAGTCCGAAGAGTCTTGAAATTGTCGGTGCCACCATGCTCGAAACCATTCGCATTCTCGGCAAGATGGAACCCCTCCCGCCGAAATAGAGAGATTGTCTGGTTTTGCTCTTTTCCCCAATTTCATTTCTAATGCAACCGACATGCGAACGTTCAAATCTCTGGGTCTGTGCCTGATTCTCTGCGCTTTTGGTCCTGTTTCAGCTGCTCAATCCCAAACCGAAGATGCCGATCGCATCATCATGACCGCCGTTCAACCTTCGCCACTCCAAAGCAACCTTCAGCGCCTGACCGATGAAATCGGTGGGCGCGTTCCGGGAACGCCCGCTATGCAGCGCGCCGTCGAGTGGGGTGTCGAAGCATTCAAAGCCGCCGGCGCCGATAGCGTCCACACGGAGGCATTCACTATCCCGAATTCCTGGGCTGAAGGCGCAACCGAAATGATCGTAAGCGCCACAGACACCGAGCTCAATCAAGGCGAGTCCCCTCTGAAGATCGAATTCCGCGTGCGCTGCGTTTCCATTGCTTGGGCCCCGGTGCTTGCAGCGGTGACGCACGTGCCAGTCGCCGACGTCGGCAAAGGCACTCCAGCCGACTTCGCGAAGGCTGGCGACATTTCCGGCAAAATTCTGCTTGTCCACACGGTTGTTCTGAAAACCTGGGCCGACCTGTTTGACGAATATTCCAACGCTCCGCCGATTATCGACGCGGCGGTAAAGGGAAGAGCCATCGCTGTTGCATTTCTGGCCACTCGTGAGCACGACGTTCTCTATCGTCATACCAACTCTGTCCAAGGAGAGATCGACCGTATTCCGCAAGTGGTCGTCGCGCGTGAAGATGGCGAACGCGTTGCGCGCCTGATCGCCGCGGGCCATCCCGTATGGGCGGATCTCAGCATCCCCAATCGCATCGGTGGGCCGATTCAAACGGCAAACGTTGTCGCCGAAATCAAAGGCAGCGAAAAGCCCGACGAATTCGTGATCCTCGGTGCACACCTCGATTCCTGGGAGCTCGGCACTGGCGCGCTCGATAATGGCTGCAACGCGGCGCTCGTCATCGATGCCTTGCGTGCCATCAAAGCCTCTGGCTTAAAGCCTCGCCGGTCCATCCGCTTCATTCTTTTTTCCGGGGAAGAAGAAGGATTGCTCGGGTCTCGCGCTTATGCCCGTTCGCACCGGCCAGAACTCGACAACGCGGCAGGCGTCGTTATCTGGGATTCTGGAACCGGAAAGACCACGGGCTTCGCTGATGGCGGCCGCAACGATCTGCTCGATTCCGCCAGGAAACTCATCGCCCCATTGCGGCCATTCGGCCTCACGAAAATGGAAAACGATATGGAGTCAGGCACCGACCACTTCGATTTCATGTTGGAAGGCGTACCGACGTTCGTCGCCGATCAGGATGAAGCCAATTACATGGTGAACTACCACGCCGTCTCTGACACCTACGACAAAGTAGATTTCGATCAGTTGAAAAAAGATGTCGCAGAGGCCGCGGAGTTCAGCTTCGCGCTTGCCAATCTCCCCGAGAAGATCGGGCCGCGATACACCCGTGCTCAGATCGAGCAGTCGATTCACGATACCAATGGCGAGCAGGTGCTGAAATCTGCGGGTGTTTGGGAAGATTGGCAGAACGGACGATTGGGCCGCGAGAAGTAAAAACGTTTGCTCACTGATTTTCCGATGGGAAAGCCCTCGTGCTCTACGTCTGGATCCTCTTCAATATTTTTGCGCTGAGCCTGTTGGTTCTGGATCTGCGTGTCTTTCATCGCCGCGGCCGAATCATGCGCTCGCGCGAAGCTTTTGCCTGGAGCTTATTCTGGATCGCTCTAGCTGCTGCTTTTGCGGCACTCGTATGTTTCTGGCAAGGTCGCCAGGCGGCGCTCGAATTCGCCACCGGCTACGTTCTCGAACTTTCACTCAGCGTCGACAATCTTTTTCTCTTCCTTGTCATCTTTCGCTATTTCTCGGTGCCTGAGCCTAACCAGCACAGCGTTCTGTTCTGGGGAATTCTTGGAGCAATGCTCTTCCGCGGGGTGTTTATCCTCGCCGGCATCGGCCTCATTCAGCGTTTTCATTGGATTCTCTACCTGCTGGGCGCGGTCTTGATCGCGAGCGGGATTCGCTTTCTGTTTAGCGGTGGGCACCACGTCGATCCCCAAGGGAACCCGGCGGTTCGTTTTTTGAGCCGC
>JASHNX010000089.1 GCA_030041415.1 Candidatus Sulfotelmatobacter sp. | reverse complement strand
TGGTTGATAGTCCCTGTCCTTGATCTTGTCAAAAGGCGGCGCTTGGAAGGGCAGCGTGCTCGCTGCGTAAAAGGGATTGCGGGGGCCGAAATCGGATTCTGCAGTCTGGGCTTGGAGAGAACAAGCGCCCAGCAGGATTGCCGCAGTAAAGGGAAAGAATGTTAAGTACCTGGAGTTTCTCCGTATGTGTTGCAGTGCTGCGTTCATAGGATCTGGTTTTTCCTGATGTTTTCAAAATTGTGGGCGAGCTAAGGCTCGCGGAAACGCTCGGAAACGCATGACCGCACTGATTCTATCTTGAATGAAGCATAAACAGTGCATAGGCTTGGTCGAGCGTGGCTGCGGGTGTAAGGGAGTCCGCCTCGTGGTGTATACGCCATGCCGCATTAGCATGGCTGTTGACGGCTCCGCTGTTCCGGCTAACGTCGCCGGTGAAGGCCGTGCCGGCGCTCGGGGCAGTTCCAATAGACTATGCAACCTCACGACGCGTTTCTTTATCGAATTCATATCGCCATCGCCGCGCCATTCAAGAGCGTTCACCACAGCAGCATTTTCTAGCCGCACAGAGCTCGAAAATTCGTCGCAACCTCAACACTCAACCACATCGAGAGGAGTGACCAAAATGGCAGCAATCGCAAAGCCCATAGCACCGGCCCTCGAACTTAAGTCAGGAAAGGTTCGTGATGTGCTGTTTAACTTAATGCGGGAATTAGGGATGACCAAGATTTTTGGGAACGTCGGCTCTACCGAGGAAACGTTCCTCCAGGACTTTCCGTCGGACTTTGAATACATCCTGTCGCTCCACGAGTCCGTGGCCGTCGCGATGGCCGACGCGTACTCGCAAGCCACGGGTAAGCCTGTGCACGTAAACCTGCACACCGCAGCGGGCAGTGGCAACGCCATGGGCAGCATCCAGACGGCTTGGTACAACCGCACCCCCATGATCATCTCCGCCGGCCAGCAGGTGCGCACAATGCTCGTGCACGAGACCTACCTCACAAACAAGAACCCCTATCTTCAGGCGCTACCGTGGGTGAAGTGGGCCTACGAACCGGCCACAGCAGAAGATACACCGGCAGCATTTTTCCGGGCTTATGCAACGGCGATCCAAGCACCCGCCGGACCGGTGTATCTCTCACTCCCGATGGATGATATGGACCACAGGTGCGCGCAATTGCCTCTGCCACGAACAATTGAGCCTCGCCTCTCTGCAGGCAAGGACGTGCTCCAACCTGTCGCGAAGGCTTTGGCAAGTGCGAAGCGCCCTTTGCTGGTAATGGGCGGTGCCGTGGATCAGACTGTCGGTTGGTACGACGGGATCGCGCTGGCGGAAAAGCTAAACGCAGCCGTAATGGCCCCGCCTTTTGAGGGTCGTCCAGGATTCCCCGAAACGCATCCTCTTTATCAGGGCGCTCTTCTCAGCGCCGCCAGCTCGGTCTCGAAGCAGCTTCAAGGCTACGATCTCGTGGTTGTAATCGGTGCTCCGGTTTTCCGCTACTACCCCTGGTCGCGCGGTGCGTATCTCCCTGAGGGCACGCGCCTCATTCAGATTTCCGATAACGCCGAAGAGACTGCGCGCGCCGTCGCCGGCGACAGCGTTGTGTGTGACCCTGGCCGCGCCTGCGCGACCCTCGTTGAGTTGCTCCCTAAAGCGACTCGAAAAGCTCCAGCCCCACAACCTCCGCTGCCCGTTCCCGAGGTAAAGGAAAAAATCACGCCCGATTATGTCTACTACACCGTTTCAGATTTACGTCCCAAGAACTCTGTGATCACCCATGAATCCGAATCGACTGTTGCTCAACTGAAGAATCGCCTCCCGACCTCAGAGCCCAGATCCTTCTTTGCTATGTTCAGCGGAGTTCTTGGCTACGGGCTCCCGGCGGCCGCGGGCGTCGCATTTGCGGAGCGCGACCTGGGCACAAACCGCAAAGTGATCTCATTGCAAGGTGATGGTGCAACCCAGTATGTGGTGCAGGCATTCTGGAATGCCGCGCAGCTGAAGCTGCCGATTTTGTTCATCATCCTTCGCAACCATGAGTATTGCGTCCTGAAGTCGTTTAGCGAGTACCTGGTTGCTCCGGGCGTCCCCGGCTTCAATCTTCCTGGAATCGACACAGTTCAACTTGCGAAGGGATATGGCTGCGATGGCGACTACGTTTCAAAGCCGTCCGAGTTGGAGGCAGCAATCAAGAAGGGCCTTGCGGCGGAAGGCCCTTACGTGCTGCAGGTCGAGGTAGACCCCCAAGTGCCACCGCTTCTTGGCAAGATCGGCCCCAAGACGCAGTACTCCGCGATTGACTAGGCGTCGATCAGCAGGCTGCTCAGGCCAAACTCAACTGCGATGCTCGTCGACTGATGTCAACGAGCATCACTTGCCCGGGATGCCGGGATTTTGGGCGGTAAAGCGAACATCGGTATTTGCGCTCCCACTTCTCGCAAAGGAAGCAAGAAATGGGCTCGGCTTAGATATAACGAAAACTACTTCCCTTGCAGTTGCTGCAGATCGGCCAGCACTTCTTCGCTGTGACCCTGCGGACTCACCTTCAGATAAACCTTCCGGATCACGCCCGACGGATCAATCAGGAACGTGTTGCGCGCAGCAAGGGTCATGCCGTTGTACTCCATGACCGAGCCGTACTCTTGCACGACCGTATGATTAGGATCGGCCAGCAACTTGAAGTTCAATCCTTCTTTCGTGCAAAAACCTTTGTGGGAATCAACGGTATCGACGCTGACCCCGAGAATCACCGCGTTCTTTGCCGAGTACTTATCGATGTCGCGCTGAAAGTTGTGGGCTTCAACGGTGCAGCCGGAAGTGAAATCCTTCGGATAGAAATAAAGGACAACCCACTTGCCTTTGTACTGATCGAGAGAAACCTGCGCGCCTTCCTGGCTGGGCAGAGAGAAAGCCGGAGCCTGCGTGCCGGTTGCCGGCGGCTGAGGCTGATCGGCCGCACTGGCAGAGAGTGACGCGAGCAGCAAAATCGCAAGTAGCGAGAAGATTTTCATAACGCTCCTTTCATCTCATTAAGATGATAAGGATAAACGATCCTGCCTCGCGCCGCTTGTCACGAGATTGTTAATTCTCGTCCGGGGTCGTGGCGTTCCCACCCTTGCGGCTTCAGAGTTTTCTGAGATTCGGGCGGTTATTTGCCGCGAATCTCCTTAATGGCTTTTCGCAAGATGGTCGCTATCCGGTTTCTTTCTTCCGGCGCGGCGTCGATCTTCTCGTAGAGAATCGATTTCAACTCGCTCCGCAATTCACGAAATTCCATCTTTGCCTGACGCCATTCGCTCTTGATTCCGCCATGAACGTCGGCCTCGGCGTCTTCTGCGGCCTCGGCGTCCTCCGAGTAGCTTTTCTGAAACTCGGCGAATCTGCGTCCAAACCGCGCCAATTGCTCAAGAGTCTCTTCCACGCTGGCGCGGTTTTCGGCCAGGTAGGCCGATCCCTCGGGCGTAATCCGGTAGAGCTTTTTTGCGCCTTCGCTTTCACTGGCCGCATGACCCATTTCTTCCAAATAGGTCAGCGCGGGGTAAACCATTCCAGGGCTGGGGGTGTAAACGCCGCTCGAATGCTCCTCCACAGCCTTGATGATTTCGTATCCGTGACGCGGCTTCTCGCTCAGCAAGGCCAGGATGATCAGGCGAAGATCGCCTGCGGCCAGCATTCGCGCCGCGCGCCCTCCACCCATGAATCCGCGCCCGCCGAATCGTCGGGATCCCCTTCCGAATGGACCGTGATGTCCGCGTTCTTCGGCCATGCCGAAGCCGCAATGTTGGTGATGTCGATGCATATTGTTTCAATCTCCTTAGTTTATTGAATAACGTATTGTTAAATATATCTTATGATATGTCGAGAGAAACATTCGAGTGGCGGAAATTGCCGCCATATGAGCCTTGATTAGTGCGATCACCAACGAAACTTTGCGGCAAAGCTTTGCGTAGAAAGCTCTGCGCAGAAGCTTTGCGTAGCATGAACAGCGGCGAATGCAGCCAGTTCGAGCGGACAAAGCTCTAGTTAAGGAGACGATTATGGGCGGCAACACTATCGGCCTGCCAGCAGTGATAATTGGACCCAAGGGATTGCGCGCCGGATGGCGTCTGCTGATTTTCCTGCTGATGTTAGTCGCGATGGGCGCGGCAGTGCGTGCATTTATCATCCGATTTCTGGTCCCGTTGGGAGTGGTAGAGCCCGAGAAGTTCACGCCATCGCATGTTGCCGTGCCGGATGCTTTTTTCATAGTCATCCTCGCAGTGGCGGCATGGGTCATGAGCAAGATCGAAGGGCGCAGGATCGGTCAGTACGGCCTGCCCTTGAAACAAGGACTGCTGAAAAACCTCTGGTTGGGTCTATGGATCGGCTTTCTTGCCAGCAGCGCAACCGTGCTCATCATTTACCTGCTGCATGGGCTGCAGATTGCGAGCCCAACGATTCATGGCACGACGATTCTGAAGTCGGCAGCGGCATGGGGCGTGGCATTCCTGTTTTCAGCCCTGGCGGAGGAGTTTCTGTATCGGGGGTATACGCAGTTCACGCTTGCGACCGGCATAGGTTTTTGGCCCGCAGCTGGGGTGCTCTCAGCTCTCTTCGGGTTCGGTCACCTGAGCAATAAAGGAGAGAACATTCTCGGTGCGCTGTCGGTCGTGTCGTTCGGTCTGTTGTTGTGTTTGTTTCTGCGTCGAACCGGAACCCTATGGTGCGCGGTAGGCTTTCACCTCGGCTATGACTGGGCTCAGACATTCTTCTATGGCGTGCCCAACAGCGGATTTACCCCGCCGCACAACCTCTTCAATGTGACTTTGAACGGGCCGCAGTGGCTGACGGGAGGAACGGTGGGTCCCGAAGCGAGCGTGATCTGTCCGCTCGTACTGGGAGTTGTGGCGATACTGTTCAGCCTGAAATATCGGGAAGCGAAGCGCAACTTGTAGAATGCGGATCACGAAACGGAGGCCCTTACCGATGAGCGCTTATTTGATTTTTACGCGCGAAAAAACTCTCGATCGCAAGGAACTTGAAATCTACTGGAACACGATCAAGCCTACCTTCGAGGGCTACACGGTCAAGATTCTTGCCAACTACGGCAATCACATCGACCTGGAAGGACCGGCAACGGAAGGCACAGTGATAGCCGAGTTCGCGAGCATGGAAGCGGCGAAGGCTTGGTATGACAGCCCGGCCTACCGCGCGGTGCGGGAGCATCGAATCAAGGGCGCCATCTATCGCGGCATGCTGGTACAAGGTGTCTAAGCTCGCGGCAGGCTTTTCGAAAAGGCACCCGGCAGAATCGGCATCCTGTC
>JASHNX010000088.1 GCA_030041415.1 Candidatus Sulfotelmatobacter sp. | reverse complement strand
GGGCTTGGGTCGAGCCGTTTCGAAGCCGCGAGGGATTCTATATCGAATCTCAGCGGGCCAACTGAGCAGCGTGTGGATTGTTCGTAATTCGTAAACCGCCTGAAAGCTGCTTCAATCGTGGTTTCGCAAGTTCCAGAGGAAGGAGGTATCAATCCCTGGAGTTCGTAACGCGATAAGCCTGTGTCCAGGTAGTCGTTGTTGGCGGGATCCCGCGACACAACATAGTGGCAGTCGCCTACACGGTCTGCCTTACGGTGCCAAAAAATCCACAGAGTGCTACGGAACAACAGAACTCGAAAAGCCTTCGGCTACAGGTTTTTCTTTGTCCACTCATCGATGCGGTCCAGCGCTTGCTGCAGATTCTCAAGCGAGTTGGCGATGCTGAAGCGTAGGTAACCTTCGCCGAAGGCGCCGAATGCCGTGCCGGAGAGCGCGGCAATACCGGCTTGCTCAAGCAAAGCATCTGCCAGCGGTTTCGATTTCCATCCCGTTTGGGTGATGTTAGGGAAGACATAGAAAGCACCGTGCGGCATACGGCAGGAAAACCCTTTGATTTTGTTGAGGCCGGCAACAAACACATCGCGGCGGCGCTTGAACTCGGAACACATGTGATCGACGGAGGATTGCTCGCCGCGCAGCGCTTCGATACCGGCCATTTGCGTGAAGCTGGCGGTGCAGGAATTGGAATTGGTCATGAGGCGCGTAATGTGCGATGCCAAGTCGGCGCGCATGACGCCGTAACCCATGCGCCATCCCGTCATGGCGTAGGTCTTGGAAAAGCCGTCGAGCAGGATGGTGCGCTCGCGCATCGCCGGAATCGACATTATGGAAAAATGCTCGCCTTCGAAAAGCAGCCGACTATAGATTTCATCGGAGAGAACCAGAATGTTGCGGTCGCCAATCACTTCAGCGACTCGTTCTACATCTCTTCGAGGCATCACCCCGCCGGTAGGATTATGCGGGGAGTTCAGAATAATGAGCTTGGTGCGATCGGTGATGAGAGTGGCGAGTTCGTTGACGTCGAGGGAGAAATCGCGATCTTCTCGAAGCTGGATGGGGACCGCTTTACCACCGACGTAATGAATCATCGACTCGTAGATCGGGAATCCAGGATTGGGATAGACGACCTCGTCTTCTTCGTTAATGAGAGTGAGAATGGTGAAGAAAATAATAGGCTTGCCGCCGGGAACGACCACTACTTCTTCGGGTGTAACTTTCACGTTGCGGGTGTGGCTGACATAATCCGCGATGGTCTGGCGCAGCTCGGGCAGGCCGGCGGAAGGACCGTAGTGCGTCCAACCTTTGTGGAGAGCATCGACGGCGGCCTCAACTACATTTGAAGGGGTGTCAAAATCCGGCTCGCCGATCTCGAGGTGAATGATGTTCTTGCCCTGTCGTTCGAGAGCGCGGGCTTTATTGAGAACTTCGAAAGCGGTTTCTGTGCCCAGCCGCGACATGCGGCGGGCAAGCTGCAGTTCATATCCCATAGTTTGCGGCATGATAACGGCACTCCGGTAGCAGAGTTGCATATTATACGACTGCTTGGAACGCGATGGTGAATTGCAATTCAGCGGCAATCTATCCGAATTCGATAGCGCCCGGTGAGAATATTTGCTCCCAGCAGGCGAGGCCGTCATGTTGGTTCCACAGCATTCCCCTCAAGTGGCTGAATTCACACATGACTGGCCGAAAAGAGCCATTGCGGTGACTGCAACTTTTCATGTCATATTGAGTTCAAATAGACAGGAGCTTTCAGAGGCAGATCTGGAATGCCCGACGGATTCGTTGTGACATGGGTATCGCGGATTCGGAACAAGGGGGATGGCATGAAATCCATAAAGTATCTGGCATTAGTAGCAGTGCTGGCGCTGCCGATGCTGTTTTCGCAGCCTTCGCAGGCGCAGGTCGCGGTAGGCATCGGAATTGGTGGACCGCCTGCCTGCGCTTACGGCTATTACGGTTATTACCCCTACGCCTGCGCACCTTACGGCTATTACGGACCGTCATGGTTCACAAACGGCATTTTTATCGGCGCCGGCCCCTGGTACGGTTGGGGATGGGGACCATGGGGCTGGGGCGGTTGGGGCCGCTGGGGCTGGGGCCGCGGTTGGGGTTGGGGTGGTAGAGGCTGGGGCTACGGACGCGGCGGCTATTACGGCGGGCGCGGTTTTGCCGGTCGTGGCTTCGCGGGACGTGGCTTCGCCGGACGCGGCGGCTATTACGGCGGGCGTGGTGCGGTTGGCGGAGGCTTCCACGGTGGAGGCGGTTTCCACGGAGGTGGAGGTTTTCACGGTGGCGGGGGCGGTCACGGGGGCGGAGGCGGTCACCGCTAAGCCTGGATCGCCGGGCATGGCTTTGATCATCAGTGGCTGGCGTAAAGCGCCAGCCATTTTTTTTTGTGATTTTTCTTAGGAGGATTGCTTGGCAAGAGGCTGCTTTGCGATAAGAAAAACAACTTCACCCGCACGTATCAACAAAAGCTGCACAACGAGCCGGATTTCTTGCTAGAATGTGCGGTTCGTGGGAAGGGGTAGTAGAATATCTGCATAGATTTCAGGAGACTCACACTCTTATGGCCTACGTGATTGCCGAGCCTTGTATCAATACGAAAGATACTGCGTGCGTAGATGCGTGTCCGGTAGATTGCATTCATCCCAAGAAGGACGAGCCCAACTACGCGACGGCGGAACTTCTTTACATCGATCCAGTCGAGTGCATTGATTGCGGCGCGTGCGTTCCGGTGTGCCCAGTTTCGGCGATTTTTGCTCTCGACGACCTGCCGGAGAAGTGGCATGAGTTTACGGCGAAGAATGCTGCCTATTATGGCCGATAAGGTTCGGTGGTCTGACGCAAACCATCTTTAGGTTACAGTCTTCTGTTCTGCGAGATTTGGGACTAAGGAATCTACTGTATTGCAGGCGTTCCCACTCCTTGGTTAGTTTGTTTCGGTAAGCTCATAGAAAGATCTGGGACGATCATGGGTTAGTGTTCGCGGACAGAAACCGCGACGTTCGACCCTCACGATCGTCTCTTTTGGTTTTTGCGGTTTCCGGCTCTTCGATGGAGTGCTCCCGCTCCCGCATCAAGCCAATCCCCTCAAGAGCCTAAACTGCTTCTGTCTTCCAACTCGTTTTTCGTCCCTTACAATCTATGTTCTGAGCCTTACCACTAATTGCGATGGCTTTGATCGAATCTGAAGCGATCGTGCTGCGGACTTATCCTCTCCGCGAAGCGGATTTGCTGGTGACTCTGTTTACGCGCGCGGCGGGCAAGGTAAGAGGCGTGGCGCGGTCGGCCAAAAAATCGAAGCGGCGATTTGGCGGTGCGCTGGAGCCGCTGACATACGTGCGCGCATTCTATGACGTGCGCGAGCGGCAGGAATTGGTCCGGCTGGATGCCTGCGAAGTGCTGGAGTCGCCATTGGCCGCGAAAGTCGGTTATGCGCGCGCGGTCGCGCTGGCCCATGTGGCCGAATTGCTGGATGAACTGCTTCCGGATCAAGAAGCGAATGACGCCGTTTTCCGGCTGACTTTATCGGTGTTGCGCATGCTGACGGGTGATGAGATCTGGATGCCGGTCACGTATTTCGATTTGTGGCTGACGCGACTGGTGGGATTTCTGCCCGAGCTGACAGAATGCATCGTTTGCGGCCGCAGTTTGAATGGCAGCCGCGCCTATTTCCACGCGCTCGCCGATGGCTTGATGTGCGCTGACGATAAACGGCTGGCGTCATCGGAAATTTCAAGCGAGTCGCGAGTGCTAGCCGCGCAGATGTTTCGCGCGCCGGTGGAGAGTTTTGCGGAAGCAAACTGGCCGCAGTCGCAGGCCGCCGATCTGAGGAAAATGCTGATTCAGATTTTGCAGCGGCATATTGAGAAGAAGCTGGTAACGGCGGGGATGCTTGAGAAGGGAAGATGGTAGGAGTGACCGACTAGGACGTCAGGTGTGAGTGTAGTCTCAGCTACCCCTTGATATGCCCGGCCGCGCAATTCGGATCGCTTGCGGAAACAGGAGAGGAACGATGAAGTGGAAATATCACATCGAACCGACGAAAGGGGCTTACGACGTAAAGAGGCTTAACGAGCTTGGGGATGAAGGTTGGGAGCTTGTTGCAGTCACTGAATGGGCCTACTACTTTAAGCGAGACTGCAGAGATATCGATAAGCATGGACTGAAGCCGCCGAAAAAGACCTAGGCAGTCGGGCCTGGGTGCACTCCAGTGTTCTCAGCCTAGGCGGGGGCGTCTGGCCTTTATTGCAAAATACCCGCCAGATTTTCAAACCGGCTGACTGTTGAGGGTAAGTGCCCTAAGACACTGTTGGGACACTACCTGGTGAGCCCGTTACTGACGGCTGCGGTTCCCTTCCATTACAATCAGTGATTAACTTTCATGGTTCTGAGCAATTAGTGTCTCCAGCCAATTCCAACCCGCTGACGTTTCAGGAGCTCATTCTGCGCCTGCAAACCTTTTGGGCCGAGCGCGGATGTGTATTGCAGCAGCCGTACGACGTGGAAGTCGGAGCGGGAACGATGGCTCCGGAAACGTTTCTGCGCGTGCTCGGACCGAAGCCATACAAAGTTGCGTATGTGCAGCCTTCGCGGCGGCCAGCAGACGGCCGCTATGGAGAGAATCCGAACCGGCT
>JASHNX010000087.1 GCA_030041415.1 Candidatus Sulfotelmatobacter sp. | reverse complement strand
GATAGCTGATTACATCATTCAGTTCATGCGTGTTCAGCCGCGTGCCGTAATCGGAAGGCATCAGCGATTGCGAATCAGTCTGCATGTTTTCAATTTCGGATTTCGACAGGAAGTAAAAAGTTCCGTCGAGCGATTGAAGCTGTAAAGAAAAGTTATCTTCACCGCGCACTCTCCCCGCATATTTTTCGCCACTATGAGCTGTCACCGTCACCAGTCGAACTTGCTGGCTTGCACTCGCCGGGTCGACGATAGCGCTGCGGATCTGCTCGGCATCATGAATGCGGGCATACTCCGAGAGATCCGAAGCGATAAAGCCGCCATCTCCCGCAACCATGTGGCATTGCGAACATCCCGCTTTGCCGAAGAAAAGAGCTTTGCCCTGCTCGGGATTTCCCGGTAGAGACAGCGTTTTATTTTTCCCTTGCAGCGTGCGGAGGTGGGCGATCAAGTCGTGTATCTGGGAACTATCGAAGGAATGAAACGCAGGCATGCCGGTGCCGGGAACGCCGTTCTGAATGACTTGGAAGATCTGCGAATCGGAAAGCCGCTGTATCGCCGGACGATCAACTATGTTCGGCGCCCGCTCGCTGCCCCTGCCGTCCAACCCGTGGCACTGTGCACAGGCCGAAGAGAAGATTTGCTTGCCGCGGGCCGCATTGGCCGTCGTGCTCTTGGGACGTTGCGCCGCGGTTTGCGGCCACACCACTGCGGTATACCCGGCCAACAGAAGCGATAAAGCTAGCTTGCAGGCGCCCTGTGATCTTTGAGGAAAGGGCATCGTTCGCCAATTAGAACAAAAGTTTCAGCGCGAGTTGCATAATGCGCGGATTCTGTGCCGCAGTGATGTATCCAAAGCCGCCGCGGCCGGTGTTGTCGACATTACCTATGGCCGTTGACGGGTTGTAGAACTGGGCATGATTCCAGATATTGAATGCTTCTGCGCGGAACTGCAGCTGCATGGATTCTCTTATCTTCGTATCTTTCAGCAGGGCCATATCGAAATTGTTGATGCCTGGCCCGGTAAAATAACGCCGCATCGCATTGCCCACCTGTCCAACGGGTTCCGGAACGAAGTAATTTGGGTTGAAATAGGGTTCACCTGCTGAGTTCCGCGGATTGCGGTTAACGTAAAGCTGGCCGCCGTTGTTGGCATAGCTAGGCTTATCGATTGTGTCATCGAACGTCCCACTGAGTGAGTTATCGTCGGTTTCACTTAGTTGGATGGGAAGACCAGTGGCAAATGTCGTGATGCCGGAGATGGCCCACCCTTCGGTGAGTCTTTTTGCGGTACCGCCAGTGAACCTGTCAAATGGCACTTGCACGGTGTAGCTCACAGTTAAGTCTTGCGGGACATCGAAAACCGACAAAGCACGGTCTTGTCTGGGGTCAAGCGGATTGGTTGCATCAAATGATGTCGAGCCGTTGTCGATCGATTTTTCATATGTGTAGGCGACCAGAAAATTTGTGTACTTTGTGTTGTGCTTCAAGCTCACCTGCAGAGAGTTAAAGCTCGAACTCACGACCGTCGCCATGTAGGGGTTACTGATGAAGTTATCCGTGGTCGGTGTGCCAAGTCCGGTGATCAGGCGAGTCGTGGCAAAAGACCGAACGCCCGGATACCCGGGAGCACTAACCCCGGTCTTGAGGGTTATCGGCGAACCCGCACCTGGATCCTCGCCGAATTGGCTGCACGTCGGACTGCCGGGTGCAAGATTGGCTGAATTGCTCAGAAAGAGGCAGAGCGCCTGATCTCCCGGATTCGTTTCTTCGAACGTTAACAGGTGCCGGCCAACCGATCCTACATAGCTTACGCTCAGTACTGTAGAACCGCCCAGTTGCCTCTGCACAGAAAACTCGAATTGCTGCACGCTCGGTATTTTGTCGTGAGGGTCTAAGTAGTCAGAGCCGGAAAGAGGGGTGGCTTGTACCCAATTGAAGGACCTGTCCGGATTGCTTGGCGACGAGTTAGGCGAGGGAAACGTGAATGGAAACTTCGGCCCGCCATTTGCCGCACTCACCAGGTCAAAGCCTGTACCACGATTGATAAATGGTGATGCTAAAAGCGTGGGCTCCGACGAAGAATAGTACAAGCCGTAGGGCGCATCTCCAACTTCAACAAAGCCGGTGGCGTCCTCGATGGCGCTATAGAAAATGCCGTAACCGGCACGAATGCTGCTTTTTCCGGGTCCGCCAAAGATTTTTCCCAGGAGCCCATCCGTATTCGCCGGTGCGTAAGCAAATCCAATTCTCGGAGCAAAGTTGTGATATTGAATGGGGGCCAACGTTCGCGGGACGCCCGGATCATTTGGAACCACCAGCCCCTTCGGTGCCGTTGGGAAGACTTGGGATTGCTCGCCGGGAATGACGGTCTCGAGTTTGTTTTGCGTGTCGTACCACGGCGTCATGATCTCCCATCGAAGGCCATAATTAATCGTGAGCGTAGGCTTTGCCCGCCAGCTATCCTGCGCATAAACCCCGAAATATTTGTCGCGTGAGTCGAGAAGCTGCTGGCTGGCTTGCGTGAAATTGTCGGGCGCTCCAATCAGGAAATCGGCGAAGTCCAGGCCCGTCTCTTCACCATCAAAGCCATATGCACCGTTCGCGTCATCGTAGTTGCGCTCGTTAATCTGGTCGTAATGAGTATCTACGCCGAACTGCAGGGTGTGAGTTCCCACAATTTTCGTGAAGTTGTCAATAATCTGGTATGTGTTGTTGAACTGCCGCAAAGCATCCTGGGGAAGTCCAAATTCGTAATTGTTAAAGAAAAAAGATGGAACGCCTTCCAGCGCCGGATTCATCGGGGCAATCCCGCCGGTGGTATTCCAGGGCGTATTGAAGCCCAACGAGCTCAGCGGGACGCCAGTACCGCCAATTGGAATTCCCCCGAAATAACGGTCACGCAGATACACCAAGCGAACATCGTTGACGGTGGAGTTGTTGATAGTTGTCGTGAGGCCGAGATTGATCATCTCCGCGCGGCCCTCAACGCTGCTGTCGAAGCCGGGAAAATTGATCCCCTGAGCGTAAGGAGTGGTCACCGTGAATTGGTCGAAGAAGTAGTAGCCGAACAAAGTACCGAAGTGCGTATTGGTGTCGAGGCGGACTCCGAACTTGTCGTCCCGCAAGTGCTGGTTATAAGACGAGGCTTCGTAGTTGATGCCTCCCGGCAGACTTGCATTGGGCAACGGGATATATTTCAGGGTGGCCTTGGCGACAGGAGACCAAGCCGACATAGGAATGGCAGCGTTCGGGAAAACGCACTGAGTGTTGAGCGTGCATCCAGGCGTGTAGTAAGGCTCTCCGTTAGGGAATTGAGCGCTGCCCGGTCCGTATACTGGGTATCCGAGCTCTTGCGAAAGTTGATAGGCCCAACCGCCGAAAGGATAATTCGCGGATGGTGTTGCCGAAGTCCCTACCACAGTGCCAGTAAGCGCGGCGGCTTCATCCGTCAAATTACCCGCCCTATCTTGAAGGCTAGGGATAGGGAGGGCCTGGGTCTGGCCCAGAATTTGTCGATTACCTTGATAGTCTCCAAAAAAGAAAACTTTGTCTCTTTTGATCGGTCCGCCAAACGTTCCGCCAAACTGGTTCTGCTTGAAATCTCCGCGACCTCCGCCGAAATAGTTGGCAGCGTCGAAATCGGTGTTGCGGAGAAAATCGAACAAGTCTCCGTGAAACGAATTGGTCCCGGATTTGGTGACGACATTAATCTGGCCGCCGCTGAAGTTTCCATACTCTGCGTTGAAATTGTTCGTAATGATGCGAAATTCGGAAATGGAATCGAGATTCGGAAGAATAGCCGCTCCGTTGTGAACCCCTTCTTGCGCGTCGGCCCCATTTACCATGAAACCGTTCGAACCGAGCCGCCCACCATTTACCGACTGAGTTCCATTGGTTTGATCGCCCGATAGGGTTGTTTCATCTACCCCTATTCCTTCTGTCGTGTCGAGGTTTTGATAAGGCGAAACTCCAGGTTGCAAAGCCAAGAGATCGATAAATGATCGTCCATTCAAGGGAACCGATGTCATCTTCTCGCCTTCGATCACTTCGCCCATTTGCGTGCTCTGAGTTTCGACGTGAACTGTATCACTGCTCACTTCGACCTTCTCGTTGATCGTGCCAAGGTCCAGGGTCGCATCGGCGCGAAGAGCCGAGTTGGCATCAATCACTAAGCCAGTTCTGCGGAATATCTTGAATCCGATCTGGGAGATTTCGAGATCGTAAGTGCCGACAGCGAGCGTGGGAAGGTTGTAAAATCCCTTCGCATCGGTCTTGACCGAGGTCTTGACCCCGGTGAGCGTGTCGGTAGCGACGACCGATGCTCCGGCAACGACCGCTCCCGACTTGTCGGTCACGACGCCGGAGATGCTTCCGGTAATGCTTGCCCAGCTGATCGCGGAGAGGAAGATCACAACCGCAAGCGCAGCGAAACCGTGATTCCGATAGATATCCATCATTCACCCCCTGGCAAATCGTTAAAACCCCCCGCAAGCATTACTTTCACACAGTGAAACTTAACTTCGCTATCTTGGAAATCGAGATGAGATGGGGTTTATCGCAATCAGGCTATGAGTGTCAACCAGTTTTCCTCCGACCAATTGCAACCGGAGGAACCACACCCGTTGTCGATACCACCGAAGCCGTGAAGTAGCGGACAACCTACTTCTGCTTAACGGCGATGGCTGAGACTTCTATTCTCGCATTATTTACCAGGGCTGCGACTTGAACCGTTGCGCGGGCCGGCTTCGGATCGGGCATAACAGTCTTGTACACTTTGTTCATTTCTGGAAACTCATGGATATCAGCCAAGAAGACGGTGACACTGACGATGTCTTTCATATCGAAGCCGGCGGCTTTGACTACTTTCTGAATGTTTTCGAGCGCAGCCTCAGTTTCCGGACCGATGCCCCCACTGACCAGTTTGTCGTCTGCACCCGTGCCTTCCTGACCGGCTACATACAACGTATGGCCGGCGACGATGCCATCGCTGAAAGGGAGTCCGCGTTCAGGAGCGAGATTGATTGCCTTATGTTGTTGGGCCTCGGCGCTGCTGCAGGCTAAACACAGGATGATCGCGGCTGCCAGTGCACGAACAGCAGCCCTTCCACCAATCGGTTGCACAACAGATTTCATTTTCGTTTCTCCTGGCGAAATGATTGACTCTTCCACATGATCGCAAACAATGTTAGAGTCCGGGCACATATATACATCGCGGAGGGAGAATGAACAAGAGTTTCATTTTTGCAAAATCGCACTTTATATCTGCATTGTTCGTATTCGCCGCAATTCTCGCGGCGATCGCGTATGCGGGGCGATCTGTGCGCGCGGAAGGGGCACCGCCGAATCCTCAACAATCTGAAGCAAACCTAATCGCCGATTTCCGCCGCGTTGAAGTTGCCTCGGTCTCGGATGCCCTGGAACAACTGACAGGGAAACGCATGTACATGAGTCATCGCATGCGTCCTATCTCCACAACGAAATTTGCCGGATTCGCCCGAACGGTTCTTTTAAAAAAAGACGAGGGCAATACTGATCCAGCTGCACTGAATGGAATGCTGCAGGCCATTGACGATGGCTCTGCCGACTCGGTTTACGTGATGGTGGTCGAAGATGGCGAAGACATCGCTGGTATGGGCGGACTAATGGGCACGGCAATGCTCGCGCGCGGATACGCGGGAGCCGTGATCGATGGAGGCGTTCGAGATGTCGCCTATTTGCGCAAGATCGAGTTTCCAGTTTACGCAATCGGTATCGTGCCTTCTACTTCTGTGCACCACTACCGCTTCGCCGGGTCCCAGATTCCTGTTACTTGCGATGGTGTGCCTGTTAATGCTGGCGATGTTGTAGCGGCAGATACTGATGGAGTTGTTGTCGTCCCCCGGGCGCAAGCGGAAAAGGTTCTTGCACTCGCGCAACAGATGGACTTTAAAGAACACTCGATGTATGCGGTCATCGAGCAAATGAAGTCCATCGTGGAGGCAGTCAAGAAATTTGGCAGGATCTAGACAAAGCTCTTGCGAAAACGTTACTTTCATCAGATAATCTTCACTTTCATTTTGTCAGCTGTTTGATGTTGTCTTTCTGGTCATGGCGGGAACTCCCAAGCGCAATTACAACATCACCGCACTGCAACGCGGCCTCCAGTTGCTGCAATTGTTCAGCGAAGCTCCACAGGGGTTCACCGCGAAGCAGGTAGCCGATAGGTCCCGGCTGCCGGTGAGCACGGTGCATCGTTTTCTGGTGAATCTCGAGGCGGGTGGTTTTCTCAACTGCAGCGGTAACCTGTATCACTTGGGAACCGCGTGTTTCGCCATCGGACAAGCAGCCCTCGAGCAACTCGACATCCGGCGGGTGAGCCTTCCATACCTGCAGCAATTGAACCGGCAAACCCGCGAGACGGTGCACCTTACGGTGCGAAACGGTTCTTCCGCGGTCTACGTAGAGAAACTCGATTCCAGCGAGCAGTTGCGCATTTTCTCGCGCATCGGAGCCGCAGTTCCGCTCTACTGCACCGCGGTTGGCAAAGTGATGTTAGCGTACATGCCGGAGGACCAGCGGAGCCGGCTGCTTCCTCAGCTTGCGCTGCGACGCTTCACGCCGAATACCGCTGGAAACCTCCAGGAATTAGAAGCCGAACTGCATCGCATCCGAAAGAACGGTTACGCCTGCGACCTCGAAGAGCACGAACTACACATTCGATGCGTGGCCGCACCCATTTGGGATCACGCCGGCCTGGTAAACGCGAGCCTCAGCATCACCGCGCCAATCGTTCGCATGCCAATCAGCCGGCTGCGTCAACTCGCTCCGTTGATCCAGGCGGCTGGGCTGCAAATTTCGCGGGAGTTGGGATATCAGATGGCTCCACGCTCGCAACCACGGAAAAGCACAAATGGGGAGGCCGCGGTTGCCAAGTCTTTCTAGATTGCGCGAGGCGACTAATTACGCGATAGCCGATGCGGTCAGGCCATTCAAAAATGGTGTCGTCCCGCTCAGCCGGATTATTTTCATCCTTGTTGCCGTCATCGTCATGTGCTCTGCTGCTTTTGGAGAAGACAACCCCGCCGTGGGCTTCTCTACAAGAATCGATGTTCGATCAGAAGATCTGCTCCTTCAACCGCCGGGGGCGAACTGGTCTTCATACAACGGCGATTATTCTGGACGTCGCTACAGTTCGCTTCTGACGATTGACACAGAAAATGTTGGCGAGATGCAAACCCAGTGGGTTTTTCATGCCGGCAACACGAGTCGGCTTGAAGTGACGCCGCTTGTCGTAAACGGAATGATGTTCGTAACTGCCGCAAACGACGCCATTGCGCTCGATGCGCGAAGCGGCCGGGTTGTCTGGCGGCATCCCTGGCCGATTTCCGAAGGTTTGATCGATGACGCGTCCGGACACATTAATCGCGGTGTCGCAATCTGGCACGACCGGGTCTACATGGAGACCGACAACGCGCACCTTCTTTGTCTCGATGCCCGCTCCGGCAATCTGATTTGGAATATCGCCTATGCGGACTGGAACAAGAACTACGGCGCGACCAGCGCACCGCTGGTGGTAAAAGACAAAGTTTTGGTGGGCACTTCCGGTGGTGACGACGGAGTGCGCGGTTTTGTGGCTGCATTCGATGCTCTCACGGGCAAGCTCGCGTGGCGATTCTGGACGATCCCAGAACCGGGAGAGTTTGGTTCGGACAGTTGGCCCGGCAAACTATTTCTGCACGGCGGCGGAACCACGTGGATGCCTGGAACCTACGATCCGCAGCTCAACACGATTTATTGGGGCACCAGCAATCCCGCGCCCGACTTTGAAGGCGACGTGCGCCCTGGCGATGATCTTTATACCGACTGTCTTCTGGCTCTCGATCCTGATACCGGAAAACTGAAGTGGTATTTTCAGTTCACACCGCACGATCTGTTCGACTATGACGCCGTGGAAACTCCAATTCTCGTCGATGCTGTCTATCGCGGTGCGGAGCGAAAACTGCTTGTGCAAGCAGATCGAAATGGGTTCGTTTACGTGCTCGATCGCACTAGCGGAAAATTTCTTTCTGCAACCCCATTTGTAGAAAAACTTAACTGGGCCAAAACGATCGACATGGCTGGGAGGCCGGTGCTGACGGGCGTTGAGCCGACCGCCAAAGGAACCCGCGTTTGTCCCGGTTATGCAGGAGCCACAAATTGGTTCGCGCCGTCGTATAACGAATCCACGCACTCGGTGTATTTTGTCGCTCTCGAGGAATGCGAGATGTATTTTTTCAAGTCTCAGAGCTTTCACGAAGGGGAAGGCTTTTACTCGACTGGAGTCAAACACATTCCAAGCGAGACTTCGCAGAAGGTACTCGTAGCCTTCAATCTGGACTCCGATTCAATCGCCTGGAAAGACCCTCAAGCGGGAAGCGGTCGTTCTTCGAGCGGAACCATGACAACGGCGGGAGGCTTGGTATTTTTCGGCGACGATACCGGCTCGATTGAGGCTGTAGATGCCCGCAGGGGAAAGCCGTTATGGCATTTCAACACTGGCCAGGAAATCAGCGCCTCGCCCATGAGTTACGCAATCGCGGGGAAACAGTACATTGCGATTGCGGCGGGCAGTGACGTTTTCAGCTTCGCGTTGCCTTAATCGCGAGTAAACATCGAGCTTTAACAGGAGGATGAAACTATGAATTTTATTTCTACTCGACGGGCGTTTGCGGCGCGTCTCGCTTCCATACTTCCCGTCTTCGGTATTGCTTCGGCAGCCGTTTTGTCGAAAAACGGATTCGCGCAGACCTCTGCGCCCAACACAAACGGAATTCGAAAGCTAAACGATGATGGCAAACCGGCCAGCGAGAAAGAAGTCATCACGCCAATCGTCGAACACAATGGGGTGCTTTACATCGCAGGTATCGGAGCGCACGACTCGCGTGATTCAAAGGAATGGACGATCGACTCCCACACGACGATCGTCATGGACAAGATCAAGAAGGCCGTCGAAGCCGGCGGCGGATCCATGGATACCGTCCTGCAGGCAAATGTGTTTCTGGTGAACATCGATCACTGGGATGGAATGCACAAGGTATTCGCGACGTATTTTCCTCACGGTGGGCCGGCGCGCACGACGGTTGCCGTGGCTGCACTTCCGGGGAATTCACTGGTTGAAATTAACTGCATCGCTGCGGTAGCCGGCAAGTAAAGCCGGAAGGAGAGTATTCAATGCGATTCAATTCGAATTGGAACCGGCGCGGCTTTCTCGGCACAGTGGGCATGATCGCCGGAGCCGTCCTGGCACCGCAGAGACTTTTTTCATTGAATCGCGCCGCGCCTGTCAGCACAAAGGTGAGCGGCTTCGGGCGCACCGGCAATCCCTACGAAGAACTCGGCGTGACCACGTTAATCAACTGCGAAGGCACGATGACCACGCTTGGTGGTTCGCTTCCGCATCCCCAGCTCGAAGCCGTCATGACCATGGCCGGACGGCACTTTGTGAGCATTTCAAAGCTCGAGGTCGCGGCGGGAAATCGAATTGCGGAAATGCTCAAGCTGCCGGGGGATTATTCGGCGTTGGTGACTTCTGGCGCAGCGGCAGCGATTCAATCGGGATTGGCGGGAATCCTGACTGGCGGCGATGAAAAATTAATTCGGCAACTGCCCGATCTCACCGGCATGAAGTCGGAGGTGATCATTCAGAAATCGCATCGCAATCCGTTCGATCACCAGCTTCGATCAACGGGCATCAAGCTGATTGAGATCGAAACTGTTGACGACTTGCATGCCGCGGTCAGCAACCGCACGGCGATGATGCATTTCACGAATTTCGCCAATGCTGCAGGACAGATCAAAGTGGATGAATGGGTGAAGCTGGCCCGGCAGTATGGCCTACCCTGCATGAACGACGCCGCTGCCGACACACCACCGGTTTCGCATCTTTGGGATTACGCCAACATGGGTTATGACCTCATCACATTCAGCGGCGGCAAAGCCATTCGTGGCCCGCAGTGCGCCGGTTTGTTGATTGGCCGCAAGGAGATGGTCGCCAATGCGCTGCTGAACAACAGCCCGAACGAAGATACGCTCGGCCGCAGCCAGAAGGTTGGCAAGGAAGAAATCCTTGGTATGGTCAAGGCGCTCGAACTTTTTCTGGCCGAGGATCACGACGCTCTTGCAAAAGAATGGCAAGCTCGCCTGGAATTGATTTCGCGCCAGATCACAAAAGTTCCCGGGGTCAGTACATCGTTTTTTGTCCCCGACATCGCGAATCATGTACCGCACATGCGCATCACCTGGGATGAAGCCCGTATTTCTTTGAGTGCCGAGCAAGCCTCGAAGCTCCTGCGAAGTTCCAAGCCCGCGATCGCAATCGGAGGCGGGGAAGGGAAACCCGGGTTAGCCATGAACTCGTTCATGCTGCAGCCGGGTGAAGACAAAATTGTCGCTGCGCAGCTGACGAAACTTTTTCACGAGCACGCAGCCTAGAAGAACCGCCGCTAATTTGCTTGAGGGGAGTAGCGACTACGAAACGCTGCGCAGCGGGAATCAAATCGCGCTGTTCATTTCTCCGGCATGCGGAGCTTCGATCCCTTTTTCTCGAGCCAGGCATTGAATTGCTCGATCATTTGAGGCGTCCACGTGGCGTCGATTTCACCGGGTGTGTACTTGCCCTCGCGAAGCATCATGTGCCCCCATTCATCGACCAGATGATCCATTTCCGTATCGTCCGCCACTTTCGCTGCCAGTTGCGGCGGAACAAAAGTTACGCCTTCGGGATCGCCAATCGCGACGTCCCCCGGCATCACGGTAGCATCTCCAATGCGAATGGGCACGTTGATTCCAGTCAGCATCACGTGCTCGAGC
>JASHNX010000086.1 GCA_030041415.1 Candidatus Sulfotelmatobacter sp. | reverse complement strand
AAGCCGGGACGTTTTTCCTTCAATGTCACCGGCGGACGCTGCGAAGCATGCCAGGGCGAAGGCCAGCGGCGCATCGAAATGAATTTTCTGCCCGATGTTTACGTGTTGTGCGAGGTCTGCGGAGGCCGCCGCTACAACCGCGAAACGCTAGCCGTGAAATACAGCGGCTACTCGATCGCTGACCTGCTCGAAATGCCGGTCTCCGATGTGCTGCCGATCTTGGAAAATATTCCGCAGGTCAAGCAGAAGCTTCAAACCCTGGTTGATGTCGGCTTAGGCTACATTCATCTCGGACAGTCAGCGGTAACTTTGTCCGGCGGCGAAGCTCAACGGATTAAACTTGCGCGCGAATTGAGCAAGCGCCAGACGGGCAAGACTCTTTACTTGCTCGACGAGCCCACAACGGGCCTTCACTTCGACGACGTAAGAAAGCTGCTCGACGTGTTGCACCGTTTGACCGATCTCGGCAATTCGATCATTATCATCGAGCACAATCTCGACGTGATTCGCAACGCTGACTGGATCATAGATCTTGGTCCGGAAGGCGGCGAAGACGGCGGCCGCATCGTGGCCCAAGGTACGCCTGAGCAGGTAGCTCGTGTGAAGAGGTCGTACACTGGCCAGGCTTTGGCGGGGTATTTTGCGAGCGAGAAAAAGGTTGCCAGCGGATGAAGTAGGCATCGAAACCGGGTTGCCATTGGCGTTGGCGACCCGCGATGGCAACAGATTTCGTCATCCTGAGCGGCAATTTTTGCCTCGAAGGATCAATGTACTGGAAACTGTCTCCGAAGTGCATAGATTCTTCGCTTCGCTCAGAATGACAATTGCACGTAACACATTTGAATTGAGAAGATCTCTTGTCATCTCTCGAAAACCCTCGTTTTGATCCCGAGCCGCCGAACGAGCAGCAGATTCGCCTGCCGCTCGCGGCTGAGCCATTTCCACCTCCGACGCCCGCTCCACGCCCGCCCAAAGCCGGCGAAAATCCAGTCTGGAACGGTTGGGATATTCTGCAGATTGCAGGATTCACTCTACTCATTCTCTTTCTTGCGCAACTTGCCATCGTTTTCGGAGTCCGGCACTTTATTCTGCGGCACTCTTCCTGGCTGGACATCGCACAGAACCCGGCTCTCGCCCTGCTCGCTGAATTTCTCACATACATCGTCGTCGCGATGTACATGGTTCTTTTGGTTGAGGGCAAATACCACGTGCGTTTCGGAGACGCAATTGCCTGGAAATGGCCGGGTGCTGCTGCGTTTAACTATCTTGGCGTGGGAGTTCTCATGCTCGGCCTCGATCTTCTCGGCAGATTCTTGCCCATGCCGAAGAGCACGCCTTTCGATCAGTTTTTTGCGCGCCCGGTCGATGCGTATCTCACCGCCATCTTCGCCATCACGCTCGGCCCTTTGATGGAGGAACTTTTCTTCCGCGGATTTCTTTATCCCGTGTTAGCTCGGAGGCTCGGCGCTTTCTGGGGAATTGTCCTTACTGCGCTGCCCTTTGGTCTGATCCACGCGGTTCAGTATGGCTACGCCTGGGGCGCGGTATTAGTCATTTTCATGGTGGGAGTGGTTTTGACAAGCGTGCGGGCGGTGACCAAGTCCGTTGGCGCAAGTTTCTTGGCTCATGTGGGCTATAACGGAACTCTCATGGTGATCTCTGCCGTTGCCACAGGCGGTTTTCGCCACATGGAAAAAGCCGGCGTGTTTCTACACTGCGCCAACTAACTCGGATTTTTCCGCAATTTTTTTGTTCCCGCTCGGGATTCATGGCATCTCAATCCTCCCTTTGGTGTTTGCAGAGCATGGGAGTTTCTGGCATACTCCCCTCGCCATGAAAGGGAATCCCAAAGTTCTTTCTGAATTGAACAAGGCGCTGCGCGAGGAGTTGACGGCCATCAACCAGTACTTCCTGCACGCTGAGATGTGCGAAAACTGGGGCTACGACCGCCTTTCTGAATACATCAAGAAGCAATCGATCGGTGAGATGAAGCACGCCGAAGTGCTCATCGAACGAATCCTCTTCCTCGATGGCACGCCCTCGATGCAGCCGCTCGATGTGAAAATTGGCAGCACGGTCAAAGCCATGATCGAGAATGATCTTGCGCTCGAGGTCGGCGCGGTCAAACAATACAACGATGCAGTCGCCATCGCGACTAAGGAAGGCGACAATGGCTCGCGCGATCTTCTCGTGCAACTGCTAAAAGATGAAGAGGATCACGTCGACTTTCTCGAAGCCCAGATGCACCAGATCAAAGAACTCGGCTATGAGCGCTATTTGGCGCAACAGATGGGTGAAGAGGAAGAGTAGCGCCGAACCCGGATGCAGCCATAGCGAGCAGCAAGCATTATTGCGGGGAAATTAGCCTAGGGAGGCCTGATGAGCGCGTCCCCTCAGTGGCCGGCTCCGGATTCTGGGAGCAACGCGAGACCTCAGA
The DNA here is from genome assembly GCA_030041415.1 of Candidatus Sulfotelmatobacter sp. Taxonomy (GTDB): domain Bacteria; phylum Acidobacteriota; class Terriglobia; order Terriglobales; family Acidobacteriaceae; genus Sulfotelmatobacter. The sequence continues at coordinate 14,163 of JASHNX010000086.1, read as the reverse complement.
CGCGCATTCTTTGGAAGTGGACCGGCGCGGTAACCGCCATCTTGCTCATACTCTTACTCTGGCAGTGCGGTTCGGCGTTCTATTCCGGCTACATGTACGGGGACCGGGTAGCACAGCGCTTTCACGAGCAGCTCAATACCGGCCAGTACGAGGAAATCTGCAGTGAAGCGGACCCGGCATTTTCGCGGTGGAGGACCCGTGACGGAGCGCTGCACTTCCTGGAACAGCTACACGGGAAACTCGGGGACGCGGGAGCGGCGAAGCAAGTCCATATCAATGTGAATATAACAACCGGCGGGACATTCGTTACTTCAGAATTCGATACGCAATTCGACCAGGGAGGGGCCGAGGAAACATTCATCTGGCGAAAGAGCGGACTGAACCTGCATCTCTATCGATATAACGTGCAGTCAAGCGTGCTGCTGAAATAGCCTCGGCAGTGCCTTCTACTTTACGGTCACAGTTAGCAACTCCGCCCCGCTCACCACATAATCCAGTGGGGCCGTTGCGGTTTCGTCCACATTCGATTCGCCGCTGACCGTCATCTCTTGATTGCCGCGCATTCCATCCATCACATTCATTATCGAAAGCGGCAGAGTGGGCATGACTTTATCTGCAACCCGCGCCTCGGGATCGGCTTCAAGCAGCGAAACGTAAACCCGGTTGTTCGCGTGTTCTTTATTAAGCAGTGCGATGGTCGAAGCGAGATCCAACTGGCTGCCAAGGGCTGCACTGCCGCGAGAAAGATGGTCGAGCGTGTCGCCATCGCTCACCAGGATTCGCAGCGATCCCTTGCTGGCCGAGGTGGGAATCTTCACTGGAATCCGCTGCACGATGCGCTCGCCACGGTAAGGCTCGATCACGGTCTCGACCATAACCTCATCGCCCGGGCGTGCTTCGCTCACATCCGTGCGGGCGCTTTCCAGCCGAGCCCAGCGCCGCTCGCGGACAAGATCGAAATTCAGATTGACTCCTGCAATCGCCGGCGCATTATAAGGATTGTCGTAAATGCGGCTAAAGCGCTCACCCAGTGAAAGCGCGGCTTGCATCGCCGCGGGCTGCGAATTCTCTTCCGGAGAGAACATATTTCGCATGGTCACTTCCGGAAATCCCTTTACCCCAATGCTCCCCGACAGCCGGTAAGTAATCTCTTCCCCGAACTCGTTTACTCCGTGCAGCGCATTAAACACGGTGACCATCAGCGCTACAGGCGTCAGCTTCGGGTTATTTAGTACTTCGTAGTGAAACTGCTTTTCTCCCGAGCTGCTGTGAATGCTGAGCGTAACCGGAATCATCTCCGGTTGCTTGTCGAAGACGCCCAGAATTCCGGTATGGCGGTCCTGCACGAAAGTTCCGGCCGGCTCCGTGGTATCCACGATTTTGAAAGCGTTCAGAGGCGAAGGCAACGTTGCCAACACCTGGGCTTTATTCATCGGCAGATCGACGGAACCGAACTGCAACAACGGATGGCCGCACGCCAGCAATTTCTGCGGATCGATATACGTCACTGTGCAGGTCGCTTCAATATCCATATCGCCGCGCACCAGAACCGCGCTAACTGCCGATCCCGGTACCAGCGGCTCTGGCTGCTTGTCATCGCTGATCGATCCCGCACCCATCACGGGAACGATTCCAGCTGCTCCGAGTTTTCCCGCGAACATCTGAACGGCCGCTTCCGAAAATCCGTTGAACACCAGCGGAGTTTCGATCGGCTTCAGATAATTCGACACGCTCGACGGCGCATCCTGGCCTAAGACTGAAATCGCGCTCGACCCTGAAATCGCGGCTGCCTCGCCCGGCGATGCCGTTTTGCCCGAAACCATATTCATCGTCGGTTTGGTCGCGGCGCTCTCTTCCGCGGGAGTCTTGTCCAGGGCATCAATCTCCATCATATCGGCGATGGGCGTTACTCCTGCGATTGGCTCTTTCGAAAATTCTCCGATCCGGAACGCCAGCGCTCCTGCCAATTTGCCGTCGAGATAGACCGGGCTGCCGCTCATTCCCGCGACCACGCCCGTGTACTCCACTTTCTGGCCATGAAGCCGGACCAGAATGATGTCCCCCTTCGGCCCATTCACGTTGTGCATTACGCCGAGAACCTCGACTTCCATGGCCTCGGGCTTCACCCCTTCGAACACGGTATACGCGACTCCGCGCATGCCGGCGTGAATCTCGCTGACTGCAATGGTTTTCGCCTTTTCGGGTATCTGGGTCGTGCGAGTCTGGGCAAACGAGAGAGACAACAGAAAGAACAGAACAACGAGGAACCTGAACTCAAATTTTTTCATGGACAACGCCGCGATGATCGAATCGGCCCCCACCTATGCTCGATTAGAGTTCGCTCGATTGTAAGATCGTTGCCACGAGGGGAATTACTGGGAGCCGGGCAAAACATCCCAATCGCGAATCCGTGCGTCTATACTAGCACAGGGCATTTTGTCTCCAAACATGGTTTATTCTGTTTTTTTCAGAGGTTTCCCATGCTTTTTAGACCCATGGCACCAAGCATTTCATCGCCTTTGCGCAAGTATGCCCCTTCTTTTCTCGTTCTGCTGGCTTCGCTGCTTTTCGTGATTCCGGGATCGGCCCAGGACCAGACGCAGTCGCCGCCAGCGCAGGATCAGAATCAGGACCAGAGTAGTGGCAAGCAGAAGCAGGATGTCCCCGACGACGCGGGTGGACCAACCGGCGATATCGGTCCCTACGCAATTCCCAGGAAGAATCCCGAAGCTCCGCCACCCCCGCCACCTCCAGTCACTCCCAAAAAAGTCGAAGGGATGCCCGATTACTCGATTAAGGTCAATGTGCCCCTGGTGAACGTGGATGTCATGGTCACCACCAAGAACGGGCAGTTTGTTCCCGGGCTAAAGAAAGAGAATTTTCGGTTGTTCGAAGATGGATCTCCGCAGCAGATTCAGGATTTCAACGTCACCAAAGCTCCCATCACCGCAGTTCTACTGGTTGAATACGGCGCGACGAACTATGCCTTCATGATCGACGCCCTCCAGGCGTCTTACGCCTTCGCCAGCACGCTGCAGAAGGGAGACTGGGTTGCGGTTTCGTATTACGACATGCTGCCGCATATTCTTGTAGATTTCACCCAGGATAAGCGGGCGATTTACGGCGCACTGAACCAATTGCGCATTCCCGGATTTTCCGAAACGAATGAATTCGACGCTTTGTACGATACGCTGGATCGCCTGGATCGTGTCGAGGGAAAGAAATACGTCATCCTCATCAGCACCGGCGTGGACACTTTCAGCCGCATTACCTACGACAAAATTTTAAAGAAAGTCAAAGACACGCCCGACGTCACAATTTTCCCCATTAGCGTAGGTTGGATTATCCGCGAACTGTATGAAGCGCAAGGCCGGTCTGCGCCGCACGGCATGGGTATTCCGGTTGGCCGCATGGATTATCTGCAGGCCGACAACGAAATGCGCACCTTTGCTTCGATGACGGGCGGGCGAGCCTACTTTCCTCGTTTTCAGGCCGAGTATGGCGAGGATTTTCAGGATATCGGCAACGACATTCGCAATCAGTACTCGCTGGCATACCACCCGACCAACACAAAGCTTGATGGGACTTATCGCAAGCTAAAGGTGCAGGTGGTTGCTCCCGACGGAGGCCCGTTGAAGGTCAAGGACCAGAAGGGCAAGGACCAGAAGATCGACGTTGTCTCTCGCGACGGATATACGGCGAAGCACACCGTCGATTAAGCCTGGTGAGAATGCGTTGCGATTGAATGCCGCTAGGGCGCGTGCAAAAGCTTTTCGAGGACAAAAAACACTCCTGCTCCCACAAACACCAGCAGCGCCATTTTCATAGCTGGCTCTTTATTGACCTCCGGTACTAAATCGGAAGCCGCTACATAAATCGTGACGCCCGCTGATAGCGGCAATCCTGCGCCCACATGATGGCGAAATAGCGCCATCGTAAGGACTCCTGCCAGGGTGGCGCCTCCCAGAATGATGGATGCTCCCCAGGCGATCCCGCGGCTGCGCCCGCTCGCCAGCATCACGGAGCTAACCGTAAACCCTTCTGGAATCTTGTGCAGGAACACGGCGAAAAAAATCAGCCAGCCCAGCGCGTTCGAAACCAGAAAGCCGGAAGCGATGGCGATGCCGTCAAAGAAGGTGTGAATAATCAATCCAAGAAGCACCGAGAATCCGCGATGCGAGTGCATGAATTCGTCTTTGTGCGTCTCCTCGCCGAAGTGGAAGTGCGGTGTCACGGTATGTTCGAAAAAATGAATGATGAGATACCCCAGCAGGATGAGAAAAGCCGCACTCTTGCCGCGCAGTTCGATGCTTTCAGGAATCATCTCGACTACGGCGGTCGCCAGCATGAACCCCGCGCCCAGCGCGACGAAATAACGCAGGTATCGCCGCTCCCAGTTGCGCTGAACGATAATCCCTCCGCCAAAAACGTTGGCCGCGGCCGCAGTAAGGCCGAGCAAGATGCTGATGACGATGGGACTCATGAGTAGCCGCGATGATAGCAGGTCTCGTTTTTCAATTCTCAGTTCAATAAGCGGTGTCACCCTGAACGTGCAGTCAGTGGGCTGTTTTGAGTTTTGTCATTCCGAGCGCCTTTTTCCTAGCCGAGGAATCTGCTCTTCGCGGGCTGGAACAATCTGGCTTCTGCCTATCTCCGCTTGGGCAATCCTCGGCGCATCATTTATTCTGACTACACACTCTATGAAAACTGGCATCATCGGCCTGCCTCAGGTAGGTAAAACTTCTTTATTCACGATCCTGACCAAGGCGCATCTCTCCGATCAGGCGCGCTCCAATCCGCGCGAAGCCCACATCGGAGTCGCCAAAGTTCCCGACGATCGACTCGACCGCCTCGCGGCTCTCTACAATCCCAAGAAACTTACCCACACTTCCGTCGAATACGTCGATGTCGGTGCTATCGGCCAGGAAGCTCTCAAAGACACGAACTACGCCGCGCACCTGCGGAATGTCGACGCGCTCGCCCATGTCGTCCGCGCTTTCGACGATCCCGCGATTCCGCACGTCGGCGAGATCGATCCCCTGCGCGACATCAAGAACGTCGAATTCGACCTCATGATCAGCGATCTCGGCCAGGTCGAAAAACGCATCGAACGCCTCGAAAAAGATTTGAAGAAGATGAAGACCGCCGAGCTCGAAAAAGAATTCGAGTTGCTGAAAAAAGCCAAAGCGCAGCTCGAATCCGAAAAGCCGCTGCGCGAAATGCAGATGACGCCGGAAGACAAGAAGCGCATCCGCGGCTTCATGTTCCTCAGCGAAAAGCCAATTCTCTACGTGTTGAATATCGGCGAATCGACCGAGCTCGGTAAAGAATTAGAAGAAGCAGTCAACAAATATAAGCTGTCAGAAATTGCCTCGCGCCCGAACGCCGCTGCCACAGCCATCTGCGGCAAAGTCGAAGCCGAACTCTCAGAAATGAGCGATGCCGACGCCGCCGAATTTCTCTCCAGCTACGGTCTCACCGAAAGCGGCCTGACGCGCCTGATTCGCACCACGTATCGCCTGCTCGGTGTCATTTCTTTTTTCACCGCTGGGGAAGACGAATGCCGCGCCTGGCAAGTCCCGGCGCATTCTCGTGCGCAGGAGGCCGCCGGAGCGATCCACTCCGATCTCGAAAAGCATTTCATCCGCGCCGAAACCATCCGCTGGGACCAGCTTCTCGAAGCCGGCTCTGAAGCGAATGCCCGAGCCAAAGGCACGCTTCGCCTCGAAGGCAAAGACTATATCGTGCAGGATGGCGACGTGATGCACATCCGGCATTCAGGCTAAACCGTGTAGGAGCTGTCCAGCCGAGCGGGCTCGACTGAGTCATCCCGAACGCGCGCGCCTTTACCAGCGCGGAGGGACCTCAGTCTGCACAAGCTCAGAAGTGATAGCACCGCGCGAGATCCCTCGCTTCGCCCGGAGAAAGCGGCTTCGCTGGGGATGACGCTGGAAAAACTGAGAGCGGCTTAGAAGCTCTTCGCGGTCAGGTAAACCACCACCAACCCGAGCAATAGCACTGTCCCTTCCACACGGGTCGACCACACATGCAGCGCATCGAACTGCACCCGCTGCGGATTATCAATCGCCGCGGCACCGACATCACCCAGCGACGCTCGCAGAACGTCCATTCGCGGGATGATCCCAAACTGCGAAATCAAAGTCAGCGCGAGCATCAGACACAACAGTATGTGGCGTAGTGCAAACAGATGCGCTGTGCCGTCGGTAAGCCGGCTGTAGAGTAGGGAACTGATCAGATAAACAATTCCCGAGAAAATTGCGATCCAATGCAACTTGCTCAGCGCTCGTCCGACCACGTTCCCCGCAAGATGTGTCGTCGGCAAAACGGTGAATGCAGTCGGTGCAAGCACAAACGCAAAGAAGATCAGTCCGCCGATCCAGAGAGCGAGCGAAAGCAGCATGAGAAAACGAAGGAGGGACATAACGGAAAGAATTATAGCGCCCGAAGACTCAGTGAGCGCCCCTCCGCTGGCGCTGAAACCAAAGCTCGCGCCGAATGACGCTTCGTCGCAAAGCCTTCCAGCCATATCCGGGCAGCCGATAAAAATTCAGCAGCCAGAAATATGCCCAGAACACCAGATAATCCAGCAACAGCGGCAAAAGGAGCCGCGCGCTGAGCCTGGATGCGGGTTTCTTGTGCGAGAAGTATTTCAGGCCTTTTCCGTCCCACGAAACAGATAGTTTTGGCACGTACCTGATAGTGGAGAGCCGGGGCATGGTACCTGCGATTCGGCTGCGCAAGGGCTCTACAACGTAGCACTTTCCATCCTGAAAGTATTCGACCCAGGCGTGTCCGCGCCCATATAGCCCACATCGTCCCGCTACAAACCGTGCGTCATAACCCAAGCTAAGAAGTTGACGCCACGTCCATAAAGAGAAGTCCTCACAGTCCCCTTTTTTGTTCTTCTCGAACTCTTCCGGCGGCTGCCAATAGTCTTCCTTGCCGAAGAGTTCTTTGTCGGAAACATACTCACAACTGGCCAGAAAGATCCGAATGTCTCTTATGGACGTGCATTTAACCGTGAGCGGTTGACTTACATAGCGCCCCATGGGAAAGGATGGATGGAAACCGCGACGATGATCGAATGGACGGGCGACCTGCCGTCCCAATGCATCGTAGGCTTCTGGGATTATTTCGGCGATCATCTGACGGCAAGATTTTCTCACGCCGAAGGGACGGATTACTGCCAGGCGTTTACACGGGTACGGCCACGCTCTCTACAATCTCTTTCAGCACCAAATCGGCCTGCTCCGACTTCTTCGCTGTCGAAGCATAGCCGCCGTTGATCAGCACGCGATGCGCGAATACTGGCACAGCCAGAGATTTGAAATCCTGAGGAGTGCAGAATGCGCGCGCATCCAAAAACGCCATCGCCTGAGCAGCACGATACAGCGCCTGCGCCCCGCGCGGCGAAACTCCCAGTGACAAATATTCCGACTCCCGGGTGCGCTTCACGATCTCCAGGGCATAGGAAACCAGCGATTCGTCGACGCGAATACGCTTCACCGCTTCTTGCATCTCGAGTACATCCGCGCCGTTCAGCACCGGCCGCATATCCTGCAGGCGATCGGTCCCCGCCTCAGACCGCAAAATCTCGCGCTCGGCCGCCGCATCCGGGTATCCCATCCGCGCTCGCATCAAGAACCGGTCGAGTTGCGATTCCGGCAGCGGATACGTTCCATGATGCTCCACTGGATTCTGGGTCGCGATCACTAGAAACGGTTGCGGCAGTTCATATGAATGCGCATCCACCGTGACCTGCCCTTCGTTCATTGCCTCGAGCAACGCCGATTGCGTCTTCGGCGTGGTGCGATTGATCTCATCCGCGAGCAACACATTGGTGAATACCGGTCCGCGCTTGAACTCAAACTCCTGCTCCAGCGCCGAATACACCGAGATTCCCAGCACGTCCGAGGGCAGCATGTCGCTCGTGAACTGCACGCGCTGAAACGTGCAATCGATCGCCCGCGCCAGGGCCTGTCCCAGTGTGGTTTTGCCCACTCCAGGCACGCCCTCAATCAACAAGTGCCCGCGCGCAAAAATACTGACCAATGCCAGCCGCAAAACATCGTCCTTGCCGCGAATCACGCGGCGCAGCGCTTTTTCCAACTCCGTCGCTTTGTGGGATATGGCGATGGCCGCTTCAGGAGACATTAAATCGATTCTACTATTCGGTGCGGAGGTAGACGGCGTTACCAATGTCACAAAAGCGGTTATTGGCCGTCGGCCGTTAGCTCTGAGCGACTGTGGCGCTCGCAAAAACTCTGTCATTCAGAGCCGTTCGGAGCCGCGAAGCGGCGAGAACATGTCGAGGAACCCGCCTTTGCCATCCCCATTACAAATTCAGAATGCAAGTCAGAACGGATCTTGCGGTTCAGCTAAGAGCTAATGGCTAATGGCTAACAACCAAGAGCTGCCTTACTGTATGAATTCCGCCGGCCGGCCCGTCAGCCGCTCGATCCGCTTCGCAATGGGAGGGTGGGTCGAAAACAGATTTCCGAAATTCATTCCCAACAGGGGTTGAATAATAAAGAGGTGTGCAGTCGAAGGCGTAGCCTGCATGGGCATGCGCCGCGAGTAAGCATCCAGTTTTTGCAGTGCGCTGGCGAGTGCATATGGATTGCCCGTGTAATGCGCCCCCGACGCGTCCGCCTGATACTCACGCGAGCGCGATACCGCTAGCTGAATGAGCGTAGCCGCAATCGGAGCCAGGATCAGCATAATCAGCGCCGCAATTCCTCCGCCTCCTCCGCGTCGGTCGTCGCGATCGCCACCCCAGCCGCCAAAAATCATCGCCCAGCGGCCCATGCTCGCCAGCATGGTAATTGCACCAGCAATCGTCGCCGCTACTGAGCTGATCAAAATATCGCGATTGCGCACATGGCCCAACTCGTGCGCCAACACGCCTTCCATCTCTTCGTCGTTCAAAAGGCCTAAAATTCCGTGCGTAACCGCTACCGACGCGTGCTGCGGATTGCGTCCCGTAGCGAATGCATTTGGTGATTCAGTCGGAATCACATAAATCTTTGGCATTGGGATGCCGATCTTCTGCGTCAGCCTCTCCACAATGTCGTAAGCGCGCGGCAGTTCTTCACGCGTCACTGGCTGCGCGCGGTACATCGCCAGCGCAATCTTGTCGGAAAAGAAATACGAGACGAAGTTCATCGCCACGGCAAACGCCAAAGCGATCATCATCCCGTTCTGGCCGCCAAAGGCTCGGCCGATCATCATCAGCAGCAAAGTCAAGGCGGTGAGCAGAAACGCGGTCTTGAATGTGTTTCCCATAGTCGGTTCCTCGAAAAGGAACAGTTATTTGATGTTACGCGTTTTCGGAAGATGCGGTTCTGGAATTGTGAGGAATGCCGGGAAGGTGACCGGCATTTATTCCTGTGGAATCAGTCGATTAACGACAAACATACCCGTGGAGCTTCCCGCAGAGGAGATGGAAGCCCGCGACAATCGAATGGAAGCGCGGAATACGCTACGCTGCCAACTTAGTCTTCTCCGTCAGAGACTCGGCCTGGCGAATCGCTAGCGTCATCGCAATCCGGGTAAAGCCGCTCATCATCATGCTGATGCCGACCAGGAGGCCGATCGCCCAGAATGCGCTGGAAGGCCATTGCATGTAGATCATCAACCCGAGTAGCAGGGTAACGACTCCGTCAATCAGCACCCAGCTGGAACCCTGCAGGGCGCGCATTTTGGAGTACAAAACCAAATCGAAGACGCCCTCGATTAAAAAGAGCGATGCCAGCACTAAAGTGAGCGACGCCACGCCGAGCAGCGGCCGGAAGATGAGATAACCGCCGAACGCGACGTAGGCCAGGCCGACCAGCAGCTTCCAGATCATGTTGCCGGCGCCATGGGCGCGAAAGGCCAGAATAATGTGAACAATACCGGCAAACACAATGAGATACGAAATCGCGCCTTCAACGGCAAAGGCGGCGACAAGAGGAGAACCAACGGCCAGCACACCGAGGATAACGAGCACGACACCCCACAGAATCGATGTGGTTGACCCGGCACCAGGGGTTGAAATCGGAATCGTTTGCGCCATAAAGAAGCTCCTTTTGCTTCAATGCGTCAGAAGACTAACCCAAAACTGATGTAGTTTCCAGCCCAAAAAAGGGCACAGAAAAGCAGCCGCTCGCTCGGGAAGTCTTATGCCCTCTGAGCTTCACGCTTCAAGGCGCGTTCGAGCGTCTGATCCAGGGCGGATTTGGCTTTTTCATACTCAGCTGGCGAGATTTCGCCCCGTTTCCGTTCGACCTCGAGCTGGAAAAGCTCTTCCTTAATTCCTTCCATGAGCATCGAACTGGAACGCGCCGTTCGCGCAGTCTGCAAAGTGGGAATTTCCGCCGCTTCGAAATCGACTTCTTCCTGCAGATCGGAAATCGCCGACCCCTCTCGCTGGCGGGATACGGCACGGGCCGCCGATTGCTGCCGCGAAGCCACATAAACGCCCCCGAGCAACAGCACCGCCGCGAAACCTCCAAGAATCCACCACCGATACTTCTGCAGCGGATCAGGCGCATCGATGGGCGGGCCGAGCCCTCCGCCAGGGCGGCTATTCGCCTGTGCGGACGACTGCGCCTCGCCAGATCCTTGACCACCGGCCTGTGTTTCTTGCAAAGCCCCTTCGCCCGAGACTTTAAAGGCGAGATTCTCGCCCGGACTGGTATTGGACGCAACCTGCACCGCGGCGTCGGGCTCCTGCGGATAGTTGATCAGCTTGAATCCTGCGGAAGCGTTTGCCGCACTGAACTGCATTGATTTGGGAGTCATCACCACAAAGTGTTCAAGCGGATAGATCGACTTGGGGTCGATGTTGGCGCTGCCTGAGTACGGCATCTGGTAGACGACCTCGAAGCGCGTGAGTCCCGGGCGCAAAGGGAAAATAAACGAGTAGCGGTCCTTCTCGCCTTCCGGCACGGGCGCGGATTTGAGAGGATTGCCGCCTTCGGTTGTCGCCGTCGCGGAGTCCGGGATGATTTGCGCCCCGTTGGGAATGTTGAACTCGAGATTGCGCTCGTTCATTTGCGTGTGCGGCGGCTTGGACGAATTCTGCACGCCAAATTCGCGAACTACGACCAACTGCCCTTGCTGTGCCTGCACCCGCATGATGTCCGCGACCACGCCGATGCCGTCGACTACTTTGGCGGCGTCGTAAACCTCCAACTCGACTGAGGTCGTTCCTGGAGGCGCCATGCGGTGATAGGTAACGTCCTGATGAATGGCCCGGATGAGGTGCGGGCTTTGGGAGTCGTCGAGCTTGAAGCTGAAATGGCCTTTGCCGTCCGTCTTCGTGCGGCCGGCTTCTTCCATCCCCTCGCCGAGCTTAAGCAGAACGACGTCGTCTCCCACAGAGGGCTTGTCGGTGGTGGCGTTCTTCACTGTGCCGGTGAGCGTTTGGGCGGAAGAAAACGTCGCCAGCAGAACAATAAGGACAGGACAGATGCTCGCCCTGTTGAGGGCCACCACGTTCCTACCATGATTGGTCAAGTTCGATTTCCTTTTGGTGAAGCGGGAGCCGCTTCCAGGCGCGCGATTTCCGCCAGAATGGTTGCGGCTTCATCTTGCAGAGAAGATTTTAGAGAGGCGTAATCCACTTCGGGAACTTTGCCGGCTTTGTATTCGAAATTGAGGTCGCGCAAGTTTTCATAGACCGCATCCTTGCGCTCACGCAGGTATCCTGCTCGGGTTTTCTCCGGGCCGAGATAGAGCCTTCCCGGCAGATAGAAAACATAAAGCAGACATGCCACCGTCAGCATGAGGCAGCAGACAAGCCAGATCATAAATCGGTCTCCTTCTGCGCCTGGTCTCGAAAGCGCTCGAGCTCAGGACCATGCACGGGTGCGAGACCATCGGCGATAGCGGGAGCAGGGCGATTTCTCCAGGCGCGCACGACCATGCCGATCAGGCCGAATCCAAGAACGAGTACGACGAACGGAATGATATAGGCTGCTCGATCGAACCCTTTCGTCGTGGGAGCAGCGAGAACCGTCGGCCCGTATTTTTGCACGAAACTCTGCTCGACCAGGCTGTCACTGTCTCCACGATTCAACGCTGCCATGAGCTCGTTGCGCATGCCGTCAGAAGCTGGGCAGCCGACGTGATTGCACTCGAGAAGAATCTGGTTACAGCCGCAGATGCACATCATCTGATGGCCGATTTGCTGGAATCGAGTAGCCGGATCGCCGGCGCCGAGCAGCGCGATGGTGGCTGCCGCAAGAACAATCGCTTGTGCAGCTTTACTGCGTGCCCGGCCAATCCTGTTTTTCGCCGAACCGGCGAGCAGCCAAACGCCCAAACCCCGAGCGCCGTCGCGTCGATGAAATGAAAAAAACATCAATCTCCTGTCGCCACGGGAGCGGCGTGGGCCGGTTCCAGCCGCGCAGAGGGCGCTCGCACAGGCGCAGGCGCATTCGGGACTAAAGCCAGAGCCGTTCCGATCAGCATGATCCACACGCCCATCCAGATCCACATCACCAGCGGGTTCAGATGCGCTCTCAGAATGGGATGCCCGTTATCCTGATTCACTCCTTCGAAGACGACGTACAAATCGTCATTCACTGTCGACCGAATATCGGGCATGGTCGAAGTCTGCTGGCTCGCGTGATAAAAACGGCGGACCGGAGTCATGGTTCCGATCTGCCTGCCGGCCTTGTAGACATCGAGCATCGCCCACTCGCTTTCGTAGTTGGGAGAATCGTCTTCGGTGTAAGACCGGCAGAGCAGAGTGTACGGTCCAATAGCCAGCTTGTCGCCGTAGCCCATCTCTTTTTCTTTGTCCTGGTTGAAAGCAGCCCCCGCCAAACCGATGATCACGACGACCACCCCGAAGTGAACAATGTATCCGCCGTAGCGACGCGTGTTGCGGTGAGTCAACTGCACCATGGAAGCGAACATTCCCTGGCCGGTGTGTCTGGAGATGACGCGCCCCCCGCGCCAGAACTCGCTCGCGACCGTGAGGGTGACCAGCACCGACAGCGAAACCGCCATCAGGGAATAAAAATATGAAATGTCTTTCCAGGGCTTGAGTCCAAATACCGATCCCCAGCTTTCCGGAGTGGCCATCAGAAATATTGCTACCGCAATAGCACCGATGGTTGGCCACATGAAATTACGCTTCAGGCTTTCCAGTGAAGTTTTTCGCCAGGCGAGCAGCGGACCCACAGCGGTGAGAATCAGCAGCAACAACGCGACCGGAATCGCCACGCGATTGTAGAACGGAGCGCTCACCGTAACTTTATTTCCTTGCACCAGTTCAGAGATTTTCGGAAACCACGTCCCCCACAGAACGGTGAAAGTCAGCAAGACAAAAAGCAGGTTGTTGAACAGGAAGCTCGACTCGCGCGAGACCAGCGACTCGAGTTTGTGTTCGCTTCGCAGATGAGACTTGTTCTTGAAGAAGAAAAAGGCAAATGCTACCAGCGTGATCAGCAGAAACCACGCGAACCAATCGCCGATAGAGGATTGCGCAAAGGCATGAACTGAGCTGATGATGCCGCTGCGCGTCAGGAATGTTCCCAGAATCGCCAGCCAGAAAGTGGCAAACACCAGCCACATATTCCACATCTTCAGCATGCCGCGCTTTTCCTGCATCATCACCGAGTGCAAAAACGCGGTGCCCGCGAGCCATGGCATGAGCGATGCGTTTTCGACTGGATCCCATCCCCAATACCCGCCCCAGCCGAGAACAGAATAAGCCCAGTGCGCTCCTAGAAAAATTCCGCATGTGAGAAATGCCCAGGTCACCATCGTCCAGCGGCGCGTGACGTGAATCCACTTCTCGCCGGGATATTTCATGATCAGCGCACCCAGAGCAAATGCAAAGGGCACAGTGAATCCCACATAGCCCAAATACAACATGGGCGGATGGATCACCATCTCGGGATACTGCAGCAGGGGATTCAAGCCGCTGCCGTCAGCAGGAATCGACCCCTGCATGATCGCGAAAGGATGAGCGGCAAAATTCAGAAGCAGAAGAAAGAAGATCTGCACTCCGGCCACAACCACTGACGCGTAGGCAAAAAGCCTGGCATCCGTCTTATAGCGGAGACGAAGAACGAATCCGTAGGCGGCAAGCAACAGAGACCAGAAAAGCAGAGAGCCTTCCTGCCCAGACCACAACACAGCGAA
>JASHNX010000085.1 GCA_030041415.1 Candidatus Sulfotelmatobacter sp. | reverse complement strand
TCGCGTTGCGCGGCGTCTACACGAATATCCTCGTCAAGGTTAAGTGCGAGCAACTCTTCGCGAGATTCGTATCCCAGCATGTGAAGAAACGCATCGTTGCAATCGAGCACGCGGCCGCTGGGAGTCGCCACGTACACGCCTTCCTGTACCTGCTCGAACAAGAGACGGTATTTTTCTTCTGCCGAGCAGCGGTCGGTGATGTCGCGAACTATGTGAATGATGCCCTTCTGCTTGCTTCCCTGCTCCGTGTAAGAGGAAGTGGAGACCGTAGAAAATCCGCCGAAGCAGGGATCGGACCCTTCGGTGATTTCTTCCTTGTCACCCCGTGAGCAGTAGGGACAACCCGTCCATTCGCCGAATTTGTGCGGCAGAACCGACTCGCAGGTGCTACCAATCACGTCAGCTGAGGCCATTTGCAGTTGCTCGAGCAGGACCTGATTGGCCTTGATGATGCGGAATTCAGCGTCGTGGGCGACGATGATGTCGTGGACCGAGTCGAAGGTGTTGCGCCACTGCCGTTGGGAGCGCAACGCCTGCTCCTGGAGGCGGAAATTCTCGATCGCGATTCCAAGCTGGTGGCCGCAGGTGTCGAGGAATTCGACTTCCTCCGCGGTCAACTTTTTCACGGCCGAACTACCGAGAATAACAAGCCCAATCGGCGATTTCTTCCCGCAAACTGGCACCATAACCAGCCAGAGAACTTTTTCCGACTTCAGCAGCTCGGGATCTTCCGGTGGCGCCCCTGCCCGGTGCGCGGAGACAGGCTTGCCTCGCTGCATGACCTGCGAGACGGTTTCCGTGAGTTCGGTGATGCCGGCATCGCGCAAGAAGTCGGTTGAAACTCCAACGGCGTGGGTCGCCACCAAGTGACCACCCTCGATCAGGCGGAACCAGGCGGCTTTGCTTCTTGTTACTTTCTGCAGCGCAGTCAGAGTTTCCTGCATCATGCCGCCCTGTTGTTGAGCGAGCACCGTACTATCGGTGATAAGCCGGAGCCCTGCGAGTTTCTGCTCGTGGGCGCGCGCTTCTGCGAAAACTACGAGGAGCATGCTGACCCCGAGCAAGATCTCGGCGGGGGCAGAAATTTCGTTAGGAATAATGTTTGTGACGAGCGGCCAATTGAGATGCTCTGCGAGCAAACAGACCGCGAGCAGCCAGGCTCGTGGTTCCCAGCGGCCGCGCCGGGCGTTTACAAAGGCGATCACCGCCACCAAGAGAACGATGCGGTAGGCAACTTCGAGGGCAAACCGCAGCGGCAGTGAATCCGGCCACAGGAACGTCCGTGCAATTGCAAAACCGGCAACGCAGGCCGTTATAAGAGCCAGGGGGACAAGCAGATTCCGCTCGTTGATATAAAGAAAAATTGCTTCAGCAAAGAGTCCAATTGCCAGGACAAACGTAGCTTGCTCAACGGCGGGGATGAAACGCGCGGGAATATGCAGCGTCACGCCGTAGGCGGCGGCAAAACGCGAACTCACCAGCAGCGTCCAGCCCGCGCTCCACGCCGCGAAATAGCGCTGCGGCAGCTTCGCAAGAACGAGCAGGGTTGCGCCCAGCACGATGAGGAGCGCCCAGTCGCCAGCCGTCAGGCTGGCAAGTATTGGCTGCGCATTGCTCCAGAGTGATGAGAAGGAAGCGTTCATCTTGGTTGAGGGCGCATCAGACGTAACAGTGCCCTGCTTTTGAATACCATGCCTTAGCCCGTTATCCACGCGTTTTCCGGACCACGCTGGTTACTTTCGGCACCTGCTGTAAAAGTTAAAATCGCCGAGTATACTTGCACAGCAATGCCAGAGCGGATTCTCGTAGTCGATGATGAGGAGGCAATCCGAGAGATTGTCTGCGCCATTCTTGCAGCTGCCGGATATAGCTGGAAACAGGCCAGTTCAGGCTTCGAAGCCCTTGCCCTGCTGAACTCCGGCGAGCAGTTTGAACTGATGCTTTCCGATCTGATGATGGCTGACCTTGACGGCATCGGCCTGTTGGAACGAACCAAAGAGCGCTTTCCCGATATGCCCGTGGTGATGGTGACTGCGGTGCACGACATTTCCGTGGCTTTGGCGGCGATCCGCAACGGCGCGTACGACTATCTGCTGAAACCGTTCGAGCGGGAACAACTACTGAACGCCGTAGGGCGGGCGCTCGAGAATCGGCGGCTGAAAGTCGAGAATCGCACCTATCAGACGAACCTGGAGGCGCTCGTCCGCGCGCGAACCGATGAATTACGCGCCGCCATGTCTGACCTCGAGCGGTCGTACGATATTACGTTGCAGGCATTGGGCGACGCCCTCGATCTCAAGGACGCGGAAACTGAAGGCCACTCGCGGCGAGTCACCGCGTTCACCATCGCAATTGCCCGCGCGATGGGCGTACCGCGGGAACAAATCCAGGTAATTGCGCGTGGCGCATTTTTGCACGATTTTGGCAAGATGGCGATTCCCGACAGCATTCTGCGCAAACCGGGCAAGCTCGATGAGGACGAGCGCACCATCATGCGCGAGCATTGTTATCACGGGTACCAGATGCTCAAAAAAATCCCTTTCCTCGCCGATGCCTGTGAGATTGTTTATTCTCATCAGGAGCATTTCGACGGAACCGGTTATCCGCGCGGGCTGAAGGCAGCAGAAATTCCGCTGGGGGCGCGCATTTTTGCCGTCGCGGACACGCTCGACGCCATTATTTCCGATCGCCCGTACCGGCGCGCCCGGTCTCTTGCGGCTGCGCGTAAGGAAATCCAGGATTGGTCGGGCCGCCAGTTTGACCCTGAAGTGGTCGAAGTTTTTCAGCGGATGCCCGACGAAGTCTTCGAGGATCTGCGCCGCGAAATCAACGCCCAAAGTTATCCTTTCAGCTATACGGCGACGGCGAAGAGTTCCTAGCATACCAATCCGCTGAAGGTTTGTATTGAGGTTAACTTCGCAAGATTTCTTACCAGCGCCGTTCCCAGTGGGAACGACATTTCCTGCGACCCGCAGCCGGTCCGCGACTCGATCTCGTCTTTTGGCAGGAGGGTTTTCATGAAATGCGCAGGTTGTCTGTTTGCTTTTTTCATTCTGGCGGTTTCTTGCTTTGCGCAGGAGCATCCTGCTGTA
The DNA here is from genome assembly GCA_030041415.1 of Candidatus Sulfotelmatobacter sp. Classification (GTDB taxonomy): domain Bacteria; phylum Acidobacteriota; class Terriglobia; order Terriglobales; family Acidobacteriaceae; genus Sulfotelmatobacter. Next base: position 1,730 of record JASHNX010000085.1, on the reverse strand, counting down.
ACCGCGCAGCCGAACACGCTCTACGTTGGAGCCGACGGAAAATTCGAGTCAGCTCCCGACACCGCGCTGCTGCAGTTTGACGTTTCCGTGCAGGCGGAAACCTCGCAGGATGCATATCAGCAAGCATCGAAGGACGTGGAAGAAGTTCGGCAGGTTCTTCGTGCGAATGGGATCGAGCCCAAATCCGCCACGATCGGATTCTTTTCTGTCCAGCCCACATTTGAATGGAAGAATGGCAGACAAAAGCCCACAGGCTACCGCGTTACCACTGATGTAACTTTGAAGCTGAAGGATTTTTCCAAGATCGGGCCGATTGTTGGGCAACTCGCGGACGCCAACGTCAGTGAGAGGCAAACGCTGAACTATACGCTCGAAAACATGGACCGGGCGAAGGATGAAGCGGTGCAAGACGCTTACCGGCATGCCCACGATTCGGCGGAAGCTCTGGCCCGCGCCGCAGGCAGAACCGTGGGCGAGCTTTCCTACGCCTCAATCGATATTTCAGAAAACCCGCGCATTTTTGCACCGCACATGATGCGCGCCATGGCGGCTCAGACTGCACCTGCTCCGACGGAGGAATTCACACCGCAAAACGTGACGATCACCGCGCATGTAAATGCGGTGTTCAATCTCAAATAGCAGGTTTCCGGCCCGGCGGGATTAGTTTCGATTCGACGCTAGCGTGATCCGACTCGCGTCCAGAATAATTGCTCGTTGAACTTCCATTTGAATGGAGGTTCCTACTTCGAGGCGGACATCCTGCCCGCGCTTGAGAAGAGCCCAAGCGACGCCAGCGGCAGCACCCGCGCCGGCGCCGACCCTCGCGCCATTCAAGCCTCCGGTCGCCACGCCTCCAGCGGTCGCTCCCGCTACGGTTCCAACAGCCCCTCCCTTGGCGGCATCCTCAACTCGTTTGCCGGTGTCGCTATCTTCCTGAATGGTTCCCTCGGAATCCTTCACCGATTGCTTTTCCGCGCCGGGCGTATTCTCAATCGAAGCCGGCAGCATAACCGTATATCCCGTGGGGAAGATCATGGTGGTGAAATGCATCAGGATTTCGGCTCGCCCATGGCCATGTCCTGCCCGCTTGACGCTCGAGATTTTGCCCTGAATATAAGTGCCGGAAGGCACCAGAATCCGGTCGTTAATGACGAACGGGAAGGTAGTTTGCGCGTAAACCGCATCTCCGTCGCGCGCGTTCTTGGTTGAAATGGCCTGAGTGAGAGAGATCGGAATCTGACTTCCCGCTGGAATGGTGAGTTGCTTTGAATCTACGGCCGGAGCGGTCGCACTTCGAGAAGCCTTGGCGGCAGAAGCGGAGTTTGCGTCTGAAGTCTGCGTCCATGCGGCCACTGCAAGAAACAGAACGACGAGAAATCTGTGCACGTGGCACCTCCGCGAAAACCTTTGTTCCTGCCCTGATGAGTCCAACCGTGCGCCGAGTTGCCTGTTTCAGACCGGCAGAGCCGCATTTCGCTTGCGACACTCCTCGCAAACACCGTAGATCTGAAAGGTGTGGCGCGTCGTCGCGTACTGGTAGCGGCGCCCGATTTCCTGTTCTAGTTCGTCCACTTCTCGGGAAAAGAATTCCACCGAACTGCCGCACTCCGTGCACACCATGTGATGATGGCTGCGCCGGTTGTATTGGTGCTCGTAGCGCGCAATGCCATCATGGAATGCAACTTCGCTGGCCAAGCCGCACTCGGCCAGCAGCTTGAGCGTGCGATAAA
>JASHNX010000084.1 GCA_030041415.1 Candidatus Sulfotelmatobacter sp. | reverse complement strand
AAGTGAACCTAAGACCAGCAGAAACACTAGAGCGAAGGAGATCGTTAGCGAACGCATTCTTTTCCCCTCTCGGAGTAACATGTACGCACAACTTCAATGGCTCGCAGGATGCGCTCGACGGACGCACCCCAACATCAGACCGGCACGACAGAATGCCCGTCCTGGGAACGAACCGCTTTTCGGCTAGAACTCGTCTGATGACCAGACCACTCAGACGCAACGGTGTAGCACAGTAGGAAATCCAATGTCAACCCGAATATCGAATTTGGTTTTGTCTCAAATACTGTGGCACGCTCACCCGCGATTTTCGGGCAAATATCAACCGGAGAGAATTAGCTAGGTTGGTTCGCCGCTTTCGTGGAGTGAAAGGGACGTGCAAGGAGTTTGCCTTCCTTCAGTTCCCGCTTCCATTCGGCGAGGAATCGCTCTCTTTGCTCGTCGGTTAGCTTCGGATAAGGGCAAAGGGAATTGCGATCATTCGCTCGATTTTCCGTTGACGAAGGCAGAGCCGGGATTTGCTGCCCGGAAGAAATTGCTTATACTGAACGGCAAAACGATGCGCGCCGCAACGACTCTCATCGCTCTGCTTTCCTTCTTGTCGGCCCCGATTGCGTCCGCACCATGTTCGGACTGTTGTCAACGCCCACTTGAGCATCAGCTTGCGTCTTGTCACCACAAGGCACACGCCCATCTGGGTCCACATGTGCATCATATGAATCACGTGCGCATGGTTACACGAGCGTCGGATGGCGACGCCGTGGTTCAACCGTACACGCGGCAATTTCAGAATCGCCGCTTGAGCTGTCACAGTGCTCCCTGTCTGAGAGCTAAGACGGTTCACGCGTCAGTTGCATCTATCCCCGCAAGTGAGCTGGATCCTCCTGCGCATTTGACTGCAACCCCGATCTCCGGTTCAGATGTCTCCGATCCACTTCGCCCGCCTCGAGCCTGTCTAATGGCAATGATCTCCACTCAGTCTGCCTCGGCGCCTCTTCGAATCTAGCGCTTCCAAGTACCTCTTTGTGAACGCAAGATAGGTGTCCGCGCGTGCGTTTTGCTTCGCAGTTGTTGTCTTGACTCGGAACCATTCTGTTGGAAGGACCAATATGAATAGCAGGCGTACTTTTCTTCAGCGAGCCATGTCGATCGGAGTCGCCGCTCTCGGCGTTCCACCCTTGGTTGGTCAAGACGGTCAACCCCACACCCCTCATACAAGTGCGAACCGTCGTTCGCGCGACGGGATGGCGCCGAACACCCGAGTGCAAACTCCAGATGTTCGAGACTTACCCTTCACGCTGGACAATGGCATTAAGGTTTTCCAGTTGATTGCCGAACCGGTGAAACAGCAGATTGCGCCGGACAAAACGCTGGCCTTGTGGGGCTTTAACGGCAGTGCTCCAGGTCCAACAATTCAGGTTAATCAGGGCGACCGGGTGCGGATCATTCTCGACAACCACCTGCCCGAACCGACCTCCATGCACTGGCATGGGTTCGAGATTCCCAATGACGTGGATGGTGGGCCCGGTGTGAGTCAGGCTCCAATCAAGCCTGGGGAACGCTACGTCTACGAATTCACGCTCCATCAAGCCGGCACGTATTTCTATCACTCCCACATGGCGATGCAGGAAATGATGGGGATGCTCGGCGCATTCATCATGCACCCGAAGGAGCCGTATCGGCCCGCAGTTGATAAGGATTTTGCGATCCTCTTGCAAGAGTATGCCGTCCTGCCAAACAACGTCGTGCCGAATTCCATGAACATGGAATTTAACTGGCTCACGATGAACGGCAAAGTCGGTCCCGCCGTCACCCCGTTAATCGTTCGACTCGGAGATCGCGTACGCATTCGATTGATCAACCTCGGGATGGATCATCACCCGGTCCATTTGCACGGGCACACGTTTCAGGTGACAGGAACCGAGGGTGGAAGGATCCCCGAGAGCGCGTGGTGTCCAGGGAACACCGTACTCGTTGGCGTTGCACAAGCCCGAGATATCGAGTTTGTGGCGAACAATCCGGGGAACTGGATGCTCCATTGTCACCTTCCGCACCACATGATGAACCAAATGTCATCGAGTGTTGGCCCCATGACACGGATGGACCGCGGCAGAATGCCGGCAGGCGTGGTCATGGAAAACGGCATGGGTATGCTCAACGGCGAGCCAGGCGTTCCGACGGGTGATGATTACGGCGCAAGCCTGGGTCGGGGCATGGGTGTTGGCTCGACCAACGATCAACCCGCAAGCAACGGTCCCGTCGGGAAAAAACTAGGAACTGATATGCCTGGAATGCAAGGCATGCGGAAGAACAACGAGAGCAGAGATATTGCGCCGAATGCAAACTCCATTCCCGGTTTTCCCCAGGATGCCTTCATGGAAGGCCCGGCGATGGCTATCGACAATTTGGTGGATAAGCCAGAGAACTACGGGCTGCCAGGCGGCTGGAGCGGATTCATGCAAGGCATGATGACGTTAGTACGCGTGCTGCCCCCAGACCGTTACGACGAAATCATGCTCCGCGTCCGGCAGGGTGCGAATCAACCGACGCCGAGCGTGCAAGGCATAGACCCGCACGGCACAGAGTAGTAGACACAAGGAGACGCGAATGACGAGAATCGTGACTTCCACAATTGTTGCGCTGCTCCTTGGGATCAGCGCTCGTGCGCAAACTCATCAGCACGATGACATGCCGCGCATGCGAGTGCTGTCTCAATCGAACTCATACGATCAGGAGAGCATCGGCCACATGGATATGCGTAGTTCGCTGGGCGTGCCCTCGAATGTGGCAAGCGTGCAGGAGCCAGAAAATCCCAATCAGAAGACCGGCTCGAGTCTTTCCGTTCCGGATCTGCTCGAAGGCGCAAAGGCCGCACCGGAAAGGAGCCTGGATGACTTTGAGGCATTAGCGCTCAAACACAACCCCACACTCAAGCAAGCGGAAGCCATCGCGCAGGTCTCGGCGGGATTGGCGCGCCAGGTTGGCCTCTGGCCCAATCCATCGGTTGGTTACCAGGGCGAGCAGATTCGTGGGGGTGCTTTTGGTGGCGGAGAGCAGGGTGGATTCGTGCAACAAGACATCGTACTCGGGGGCAAGCTGGGACTGCGGCGGAATGTCTTTGAGCAGCAGAAGCAGGAAAACGAAATCGGCATCCAGGAGCAGCAGTTGAGCGTTCGCGGTGCGGTCCAGGTGCAGTTTTACTCCGCGCTCGCGCGGTTTCGTATTGTTGAGGTTCAACGTAGGTTGCTGGACGTTGCGAACGATGCCGCTGCCACGGCTCATCAACTGGCGAACGTGGGACAAGCGGATGCACCTGATGTATTGCAGGCCGAAGTAGAATCCGGACAAGCAAAATTGGAATTCGTAAAGGCGCAGCGACAGTACATTCAATCCTACGAAGAACTCGCGGCAGTATCGGGCGAGCCTGAGATTCCATTGGCATTGCTGAAAGGTGATCTGGATCACCCTCCCGCCATTGATACCGACCGCTATCTCGACGAGCTGCAGCAGAACAGTCCAACTCTGAAGCGTGCGCGGCAGAGCGCCCTGCTTGCCGGCGCGGAACTGGCACGCGACAAGCGCGAGGCGATACCCGACCTAAGCTTGCGGGCCGGCGTTCAGCAAAATCAGGAGCTTCTTGAACCGTCGATGCACCGAGTGGGAGTGCAGTCTTTTGCCACCGCAGGTATTCAGATTCCGGTCTTCAATCGCAATCAGGGCAATGTTCAGAGCTCGAAAGCTCAAGTTGATCGTGCGCGGGAAGAAGTCGAAAGGATCAGGATTCAACTGCTTCAAACAGCCCAGCCACTGCTTCAACAATACTTGATCGAGAGGCTGGAAGAGGAACAATACCGGACAGAGCTTATTCCTCGTGCAAAGCGCGCGTACGAACTCTATTTGCAGAAGTACCGGAACATGGCGGCGGCTTATCCGGAAGTGATCGTATCGCAGCGCATTCTCTTCCAGCTGGAAGATAGTTATTCCCGGACCCTCGGCGAACTCTGGACCATCACGGTTCAGCTGCAGAATTACCTCCTCGCGGATGGTACGAGCGCTCCGCGGGCCAGTGAGAGCACGAGCATGCGAGTCAACCTGCCGACCGGGGGCGGAAGCTCGGAGTGACCACCAACGCAGTCGTCGTCATTCTCTCGCGCTGATTCGCGTGGGGCTGATATGCGTTCGGCATTTTCACGGGAGCGCATCCAGGTGCGCGAGAGCGACCTTCCTTGCTGAACGTATCGCTGCAAGCATCGGTTAGAATCACCGTTAGACGTGAAGTCGCGGAGTTCTTGAAGGACCGAACTCTAGAAATCCACAACGAATGTGCAAGCGATGCAATAAACCGATTCGACGCTAAATATTTAGTTTTTAATACGTGGCCCCGTAGCTCAGATGGATAGAGCAGCGGTTTCCTAAACCGTTGGTCGGCGGTTCGACTCCGCCCGGGGCCTCCACTCCACCTGGAAGAAAACGCGCTAGTTAACGGCAGGGGATGCCGCGGCATTCGGTTGCTGCGTTGCCACTTCGTTGCCAGATAAGATTTTAGGCAGGGCTTGTTGCAGTTTTTCCATTGCGTCGGTCACCTGCGCGGGAATCGTCTTGATGTAGTACGTCGCTGTCGTGCTCACGTTTGCATGGCGAAGAATCTGCTGAATCACTTTCTCGGGTACACCCAGAGCATAGAGATTGCTGCCGAGTCCTCGCCGTGCCGCGTGCCAGCCTCGCCATTTCGGGAAGCTCTCATCCAACTTGAAATCGTGCTTGGCGTCGCTGTGTTCAGTTTCAGCCTTGCCGCATTGTTCGCAGCGCTTG
>JASHNX010000083.1 GCA_030041415.1 Candidatus Sulfotelmatobacter sp. | reverse complement strand
GGACTTCGCTACGAGGCCCGAACGCCCTGGACTGAGCTGCACAACCACCAGGTCAACGTAAACATCATTACCGGAGCCCTGGAGTTCCCCGGGAGTGACACAGTGCCGAATGGAGTCGTAGGAACAAACGGCTTCCCGGCTGGCTTGTATGGCGGGACGTGGGGCTTGCCGGACTTCCAGCCTCGCCTTGGGTTCGCGTGGAGCCCGGCATTGTGGAATGGGAAAACCGTAATTCGCGGCGGCGTTGCAGTGTCGTCATTCCAGGAAGGGACCGGTACCAACCTGCGCCCGACGCAGAATCCACCGTTCACGCCGTCTCAGTCTGCCGGCACCAATGTGGCAACTGGCACGGTGGCCTTCAACACAGCAACGGCCTTCGCTGCGGCTGCGCCCCCGACCGGCGATCCTTTCATCAACTCGACAATGCTGACCTGGACGAACGTCCAGCCTGCAGTTGCCGATCAGTGGAACCTGACGGTTCAGCGCGAGCTCGCCCGCAACACCACCTTCCAGGTCGGCTATGTTGGCCAGCGCACGACGCACCTCATGGTTCCCATCGACCTGGATCAGGGCGACCTGCACGCGAACGGTACCATCACCTATCCCTATATCGGTGGCCTGAATCCCATTGGAACCATAATCGATGGCATCGCTACAACTGCGCCAACCTACGGACCGAACGGGATTGGGCTCGTGAAGCAAAGCGCGGGCGTGGGCAACATGAACTACAACGCTTTGCAAGCGGTATTACAGAAACGCTACGGCAACGGCCTTGAAGCGCAAGTTTCGTATACCTATCAGAAGTGTATGGCCAACAGCGCGGGCTACTACGGAAGCTGGGGCGGAGAGTCGCAGAACGCGGATAGTTACTGGCAAAATATTTTCGCGCCGAACGCCGACTATGCTCAGTGCTATTGGGATACGAAGCACCTGCTGAGCGCCTATGCGGTTTACGATCTCCCGTTCGGTCGCGGGAAGCAATTTGGCCACGACATGCCGAAGGCGGCGAACGCGGTTGTCGGCAACTGGGCGATCAATCCAATTCTGACCTGGCACGGCGGCTTCCCCCTGAACCTGCGTGGCAGCGACGTCTCGGGCACGGGCGACATCTTCTCGCCGCGTCCCGATTGCACCGGCGGACCTATTTCCTATCCCAAGAGTGTTGTGCCCAGCCCAGGAATCGGCGTCCAGTGGTTCGATCCAAGTGCATTCACTCAGCCTACTTCGGGATTTGGGACCTGCCCGTCGCAAGGGCCGGTAATTGGCCCCGGGTACTTCGATGCAGATATTAGCTTGCAGAAGAATTTTCCGATTACGGAGGCGATGAGGTTCCAGTTCCGTGTGGATTTCCTGAATGCGTTCAACCATCCAAATTTCAATGCTCCAGGAACCAGCTGCGGAAACACGGTCACGGACAATAACTGTGGTGCCACGCCCTACGCCATGGGTGTGCTCAACACAACGCAAGATGCTCGCGAGATGCAGTTCGCCTTGAAGTTCTACTTCTGATGCGGTGACAACCCACGGCGGGCAGCCTTTGGGCTGCCTGCCTTTTCGTTTATGATCGCTGGCATATGTTCCGTCCCGGGATTCTGCTTTCTCTGACAACCTTTCTTACGCTTATGGCAGCAAGCGCCCGAGCCCAGTCTGTCACAAAAGGCGGCTCCAAAGTCACCAGCACCCCACAGAATGCCGTCAGGCTCGCCGAGAATGGACACTGCAGCGAAGCCCTGCCGCTGCTGAGAAAAGACATTGCCCAGGCTCAAATCAAGGATCGCGAACTCAGGCTCAAAACTGGCGTCAACGGCGTGCGCTGCGCGATGACGCTGCATCAGATTGATGCCGCCCTCGAGTTCTTGCGCGTGCTGACGCGGGAATTTCCGAAAGATCCGGATGCGCTCTACGTCTCGGTTCACGCGTACTCAGATCTTTCCACGATGATGTCGCAAAAACTTGCGGCCGATGCCCCGGACTCTTACCAGGCACATGAACTATTGGCCGAAGCGTTCGAGTCGCAGGGCAAGTGGGATGACGCGGAAAAAGAATATCGCGGGGTCTTGCAACAAGATCCGAATTTGCCTGGAATCCATTTTCGCCTGGGGCGGTTGCTGCTTTCGAAGCCGAATGCCGGCCCGGAAGCGGCGAACGAAGCGAAACAGCAGTTCGCAGAGGAATTGAAGATCGATCCCAGGAACGCCGGAGCTGAATATGTTTTGGGCGAAATGGCGCGCCAGGCGCAGCAATGGGATGAAGCCGTCGGCCATTTTTCCCGCGCCGTGAAGCTTGATCCGCAATTCGGTGAAGCCTTTCTGGGGCTGGGTATGTCTTTAAATGCCGAGAAACAGTATGCCGATGCGATTGTGCCGCTCGAAACGGCGGTGAAGCTGGAGCCGAGAAATCCGGACGCGCACTACAATCTGGCCATGGCGTTCGCGCGTTCGGGACGTAAGGAAGAAAGCCAGAAGGAGTTTGCGATTCATCAGAGCCTGATTGGGGAGCGGAGCGGAAATGCGGGACAAGGGTCGTCCAACCAACCGCAGTAGAAATGAGAAATAATCGTCGCGATTTTCTGCGCCGGATTGGCAGCGGCTTGGCGCTGCCTGCGTTTCCTCTCTTGTGGCGGGCCCCCTTTTCTCGCTCGCCATTCTCTCTTTTACCTCTGGGTGGTCCATCGATAGCGAACTTCTTTGCCGCAGCCCAGCCGAATTACCCGTTTACCGAGGTTCTCGCGAGCGATAGCGGCATTTCATTCAAACACACCGCTGCTCACTCGCCACAAAAGTACCTTCCTGAGACGACCGGTGCGGGCTGCGCCTTCCTCGACTACGACAATGACGGATGGATGGATATTTACTTCGTCAACAGCGGCAAGTGCGATTTTTATACTCCAGATCCACCGCTGCGGAATGCGCTTTACCGCAACAATCGCGACGGAACGTTCACGGACGTCACCGAAAGGGCCGGCGTCGGCGCGGGAGGGTATGGGCAGGGTGTTGCCGTCGGCGATTATGACGGCGACGGATTTCCTGACATGTACGTCACGCAGTACGGCCGCAGCATCCTCTACCACAACAACGGCGATGGTACGTTTACCGAGGTTACCGAAAAGGCGGGCGTAGCTGCACCTGGGTGGTCTTCAAGCGCGGTGTGGTTCGATTACGATAACGATGGCCGGCTCGATTTGTTTGTTTGCCGCTTCGTCGATTTCGACAAGGCAAAGAACCTGCCGTGCAAAGCAAACGACATGCCGGGATACTGTATCCCGCATTTGTACAAGCCTATGACAA
>JASHNX010000082.1 GCA_030041415.1 Candidatus Sulfotelmatobacter sp. | reverse complement strand
TCCCGCTCGGCCAAGTGACATCCTGTGGAGGATTTCCTGAGATTGCGAGTGCGAAGTGCGTTTGCTGGACCGTTGCTCGCGGCCGCGCTGGCGGCGCTGTTGGGAGTGATGACGCCCCGGTGCGCAGGGCAGGGCCAGGGGGTGGAAAACGATCCCGAGCCTCCACGGAGCCAGCCGCAGCAAAGGCAGAAGCCGGCTCAGCCGCCACAGCCGGATGCACAGGCGCCGCAGCCGAGTGGGGCGCAGAACAGCCAGACGCAGCAGAATTCAAATCAGTCGGCTCCGGCGCAGACGAATGAATCTTCGTCGAAACAGGCGGAGCAGGAACAAAGTTCGCCGGATCAAGCTGGGCCCGGGCAGGCTTCTTCTGGAGAATCTTCTCCGGGACAGTCTTCTTCTGGACAGACTTCTTCTGGACAGACTTCTTCTGGACAAACTTCTTCTGGACAGTCTTCTTCTGGACAAACGTCCTCGGGACAATCTTCCTCGGGACAAACTTCGTCGGGGCAATCGTCCGGTCAATCTTCTTCTGATTCTGTGCCCGGGCGGCCTGCCACGCAGTTGAATGTGGGACAGACCTCGCCGGCGTCTTCGTCTTCCTCGTCGTCATACTCTTCTTCAATCTCCACTGGCGAGTCTTCTTCAAAACTGCCTTCGCCGAAACCGCCGCGGCAGCCGGTTGAGAGCAACCAGATTCCGATCACGCTGCAGAGCAGCGAGACGATTTTTTCGGTGCTGACGGCGCTGAATATGTGCGGGTACGATCGCGACGTGGCGATTTCGGATCCGATCCGCAGCCGAGTGCGGGAAGAAGTGGAGAGGAATCTGTCGCAGTCGGCGGAGGCGCGGACGGCGCAGGCGGGGGTGTGCGATTTCTACGACCGCCACACGGGATCGAGCGATCAAAATCGAAATTTGTCGCCGTACATTTCGCTGGCGCTGTATATGGATGGGCCGCCGCACTTCATGCCGCGGATGGGCGAAGAAGATTTGCCGCCGGATGCGGGCGCAGTTGCGGGCTTTGGGACATTCCTCGAACGCTTCTACGAGAAAGCGGGATTGCACGGCATATGGGAGAGGCATCGCGGCGACTACGCGGCGGCGATGCAGCGCTATCACGCGCCGCTGGCAAAAATGGTGCTGGACACGGAGGTGTACCTGAAAGAGCCGTCCTCGGAATATCTGGGACGGACGTTTACGGTGTATGTGGACTTCATGGGTTCACCGCAGGAAACCGATGCACGAAATTATGGAACGGCGTACTACGTGGTTGTGTTTCCGAGTCCGAGCGCGGCGGGAGGGTCTGCGGAAACCGCGCTGAAGATGGATCAGATCCGGCATACATTCTTACATTACGAACTGGAGCCGCTGGCGGATAAGCATTTTACGGCGATCAAGCAACTGGATCCGCTGCTGAAATCGGTACAGCGAGCGCCGCTCGAAGAAAGCTTTAAGTCGGATATTTCGCTGCTGGTGACGGAATGCCTGATACGGGCGATAGAGATTCGAATCAGCGGCGCAAAGACGGAAGAGGCGATGCGGCAGCAGGCGGTCGACGATGCGGTGAAGCAGGGATACATTCTGACGCGACACTTCTATACTGCGATGGCGGCGTTCGAAAAAGATCCGGCGGGAATTCGATCGGAGTACAGCGGAATTATCAACTCCGTGGACGTAAAGAAAGAAGAGAAATTCGCGGCGGAGGTGCAGTTTGCCAGCAACGCGGCGCCGGAACTGGTGCGGTTGTCGCGTCCGGAGGAGCGGCGGTTGCTGGTAACGGCGGAGCAACGGCTGTCGGCTGGGGATCCGAAGGGAGCGCAGGAACTGGCGCAGGCAGCGCTGGAAAGGAAGATTGGCGATCCGGGACGAGCGCTTTTTATTCTGGCGGAAGTGGCGGTTGCGAACCGCAACCGGGACGGAGCGGAGGATAATTTTCAGAAGGCGATTGCGGCATCGAGCGATCCGAAGGTGGTGGCGTGGTCGCACGTGTACCTGGGAAGAATTCTCGATATGAAAGAAGATCGAGAGGCGGCGATGGAACAATATCAGGCAGCACTGGTGGCGGGCGCAAGCCTGCCGGAGGTGAAGACAGCGGCGCAGCGTGGGCTGGCGAAGGCGTATGAACCCCCGACGAAGCCGCAGCCACAGTAAGATTGTTGTGTAATTTGGTAATTTTGTAATTGAGTAATTTTCGCGGGACGCTTGTCGAATCGCGCATCTGCTTTTAAATTTCTCAATTACCAGATTACTCATTCACAAAACGTTTCAAGGAGAACGCATGAAGAGAGCGGCGATGATGGTCGCGATGCTGGGAGCAATGGTGTGGCTGGCGCAGAACGGATGGGCGCAGGACAACAGCAAACCCGCGGCGCAATCGAGCGGGCAGACCGGGCAATCGGCCGGGCAGAGCGGGGCGGCAGCGGCGCCGGCGGGAAAGCGTCCGCCGCAGGCGAAGACGCAGCCCGAGTTTGACGCCTACAAGGCGGCGACGGGAATCACCGATCCGGTACAGCAGGAAAAAGCCGCGGCCGATTTCGCTGCGAAATTCCCGGACAGTGAACTCCGCGCGGTGCTGTACAAGGCGGCGATGCACGGCTATCAACAGGCAAACAACGCCGACAAGATGATGGAGATGGCGCAGAAAGTTCTGACCTATGATCCGGACGATCCGGAGGCGCTACTGGGAGTGGCACAAGTGCTGGCAGAGCGGACACGCGACACGGATCTGGACCGGGACCAGCGGCTGGGTGAGGCAAAGAAAGACGGCGAGAAAGCGCTGCAGACGGTCGATACGGATTTGCCGACATCGGGATATCCGCCGGAACAGCTGAAGGCATACAAGGATTTCTTACGGTCGGACGCGTACGCGATTTTGGGGGCTCTGGATTTCGATCAGAAGAACTGGCCGGATGCCGAGAGCAATTTGCGGAAGTCGATTGATGCGTTTCCGCAGCAAGTGGATCCAATCGCGGTGTTCCGGCTTTCGGTGGCGCTGGATATGCAGAACAAATATCCGGAGGCGCTGAAGTACGCGAACCAGGCCGTGAGCATGACAAAGGAAGGAACCGCTGCGGGCGACGCGGCGCGTAAAGAGAAAGACCGGCTGACGCAATTGACCGGAGGGAACGCAGCGCCACCCGCGAAGTAACCGCCAAGAGACTCGCATCATCGATATATGAAGGAACGGGAAGTCACCGCGCTGGAGGCAGCGCTGGGATACCATTTCCGGCACCGGGCGGTCATCGAGCAGGCGCTCACGCACAGCTCGCAGGCGCGGGAGTTGGAGTCGCAGCGGGCGGGGGACACTAAGGTTCGGGTCAACGATAACGAGCAACTGGAGTTTCTGGGCGACGCGGTTCTGTCGCTGGTAACCAGCGAGGAGCTGTTTCAGCGCTTCCCCAAGTTCCGCGAGGGCGAGCTTTCGAAATTGCGGGCGCACGTGGTGAGTGAAAGGCACTTGATCCGCGTAGCGGAAAAACTGGAGCTGGGATACTACCTAAAGCTAGGGCGCGGCGAGGAAAAAAGCGGCGGACGAAGCAAGCGGGCCCTGCTGGTGGACGCGCTGGAAGCGGTGATTGCGGCCATGTATCTGGATGGGGGAATGGAACCGGCGCGGGGATTCATACTGCGCGAAATTCTGATTCCTGAACTCGAGAACATGGAGCGAGGCGGGGGGACGCTGCCGTTGACGGACTTCAAGTCTGCGCTGCAGGAAACTTTGCAAGCAATGGGATTGCAGCAACCTTCTTATGTGCTGGTTGAAGAAACGGGACCGGAGCACAACAAGGTTTTCACCGTGGAAGCGCGGCTGAATGCAAGGAACGGAGAGCGTGGCGCTGAGTTCGTTGGACGGGCGCAGGGCTCGACGAAGAAAACGGCGGAACAGGATGCGGCACGACAGGTGCTGGCGTACCTGAACACGCGGTCGCGAACGGCAGAAACGAAGCCGGCGCGGGCTTTGCGATCCGCGGAAGAGTAGGAATGTCTACGGCAGAAGGAATGAGTTTTTCGAATCAACCGTCGTTGGCGCCGGTGTCTGAGCCGGTTCCCATTGAGGTTGCATCTCAGGTTCCGATGGCGGAGCCGAGGAAAAGGGCGGCAGGGTTTGTCCCGGATCTGATCGGATCGTTCCAGTCATTGCTGGGAACGGTGGTGATAGCGATTTTCGTGATTACGTTCGTGGTGCAGGCTTTCCAAATTCCGTCTCCCTCGATGGAAAATACGTTGCTGGTCGGCGATTATCTGCTGGTGAACAAGCTGGTTTATGGCGGCCGAGGGCTGGCGAATTTATTTATGCCGTACCGGCGAATCCGGCGCGGAGATATTGTGGTGTTTCACTATCCAGTGACTCCGGCTCAACATTTTGTAAAGCGAGTGATCGGCGTGCCCGGCGATCGTGTGCGGCTGGTGAACAAACAAGTGTTCGTGAATGGAAATTCGTTAATGGAACCCTATGCCCATTTCACGCGACCGGCCAACGATGCGTTTCGCGACGATTTCCCGCAACTGGATGTTGCGCCGGGCGAGACTCCGGAGTGGTGGCTGACGCTGCGCAAGCTTGTGGATGATGGTCAACTGATCGTGCCCGAAGGCTATTACTTTGTGATGGGCGATAACCGGGACGACAGCTATGACAGCCGATATTGGGGATTCGTACCGCGGGAAAACATCATTGGGCAACCGCTTCTGATTTACTGGTCGGTGCGCGATCTGCAAACCGACCCCACGACCACCGCTACGCTAAACGGTAAGCTGGGACGCCTCTCCTACGTGGTGACCCACATGTTGCAGATCACGCGCTGGGACCGCACGCTGAGGCTGGTGAACTGAGTCCGAAACGGTTGGCAAGATAGGATGGACTGAACGATTGGCAAAGACATTGGCAAAAACACTCGAGAAGAAAGACAGCAAGGCGAAGAGCGAGGTGGAAGAAAAGCCGCGCGAGACTACGGTCGAGTTCCTGGCGTCGCTTTGCGCGGTGCTGGTGACGGGACTATTCATCATCACCTTCGTCGTGCAGGCGTTCGAGATTCCATCCAGTTCGATGGAAGACACGTTGCTCATCGGCGATCACGTATTCGTGAACCGCATTTCGTTTGCGCCGAAAAGTTCCTGGATCGGGCCGATCATTCCCTACCGCACCGTAACCCGCGGAAATATCGTGGTGTTTCTGCATCCCGACCCGCAATATGCAGGAACGTACGTGGTAAAGAGGATCATCGGTATTCCGGGAGACCACATTCATCTGCGCAACGGCGTGGTCTACCGCAACGGGGAAGCGCTCGACGAGCCGTATATTCTGCACGATCGCGACGATCCCGGCGATTTTTACCGCAATAATTTTCCTGCCGTGCCACCGGATTCCGATCCAAATATCTCGCCGATCTGGCAGACGCAACTGCCTTCGTATATTCAAGACGGCGAGCTGGTGGTACCGCCGGGGAAATACTTTGCGATGGGCGACCACCGAGGTGTGAGCCTGGACAGCCGCTATTGGGGATTTATTCCTGAGGAAAATATCATTGGCCGGCCGATGTTCATCTACTGGTCCTTCGAGACGCCGGGCGACGAATATACAAGGACGAGCATTGGCGACCGCGTCGGATTCCTCGGTCATGTGGTGCTGCACTTCTTCGATGAGACGCGG
This sequence comes from Candidatus Sulfotelmatobacter sp., assembly GCA_030041415.1. Taxonomy (GTDB): domain Bacteria; phylum Acidobacteriota; class Terriglobia; order Terriglobales; family Acidobacteriaceae; genus Sulfotelmatobacter. Next base: position 6,686 of record JASHNX010000082.1, on the reverse strand, counting down.
TGGAAGCGAACGTTTAGAATCATCCGGTGAAGGTCATGTCGTCCAAGCGGCGGAGGGTGATCGCGGCCGCCGCAATTCTGCTGATTCTATTCCTGGCACGGCCGGGCGTGTCGCGGCTGAAGGCGCGCATTGCGACCTCAATCAGCCGCGCGGTGGCGCGTCCGGTGGAAATCGGCTCGGTGCAACTGCGTTTCCTGCCCCCCGGTTTCGATCTTGAAAATTTAGTGATCGAGGAAGACTCTTCGTTTGGCGCGGAGCCGATGCTGCGCGCTGCGGAAGTGACCGCGCGAGTGCGGTTGACATCCCTGCTTCGCGGAAGACTCGATGTGTCACGGCTGGAGTTGAGCGAACCGAGCCTGAACCTGGTGCGACGCGCCGATGGCCGGTGGAACCTGGAAGAATTGCTGGAACAAACGGAGCACACACCGACAGCGCCGACCGGGAAATCGAAATCGGAAGCCAGGCCGGGATTCCCTTATATCGAAGCCAGTTCGGGGCGCATTAATTTCAAATCCGGGGCAGAAAAGAAACCGTACGCCCTGCTCGATGCGGATTTCGCGTTATGGCAGGAATCAGAGAATACGTGGGGCGTACGTCTGAAGGCGCAACCGCTGCGCACGGATACGAACTTGAACGACGCGGGAGTGCTGCGTGTAAGCGGCAACTGGCAACGCGCACCCAGCCTGCGGGAAACTCCCCTGCAATTCAGCATGGAATGGAGCGGAGCGCCGCTGGGACAGCTGACGAAGTTAATCTCAGGAGACGATAAGGGGTGGCGGGGAGAAGCGCAGCTAAATGCGACCCTCAATGGCACACCCGCTGCGTTGCAGGTCGACGCCGATGCGTCGATCGAGGATTTTCATCGTTACGACATCTCGAGCATGGGCGGGATGCGCCTGCAGGGCCATTGCGACGGAAGGTACAGCTCGGAAGACCAGGTGACGCACCAGATTTTCTGCAGCCTGCCGGTGGGCAATGGAATGATCACACTGCATGGCGACGCCGGCTTGCCGGGTGTGCATCGAGTCGATCTATCGCTGGAGTTGGCCAACGTGCCGATGAGTGCTGTGACACAACTGGCGCAGCGCGCGAAAAAGAATCTGCCCGCCGATCTGGTAGCTGCGGGAGGGGTGCAAGGAGATTTTGTTGCGCGGGAAGATGGGAAGTCATGGGGTGAGCCGGAGTTCGGAGGACAAGGAGAGATTACCGATCTGCGATTGCAATCGGCGAGCAGCAAAGTCGATTGGCAGGTAGGAACGGTGCCTTTCGTGCTGGTGTCGGGGAAGAACCGCAGGACGAGTCGAGCATACAGTTCGGAGCCCTTTGTGTATGCGGCCGATGGATTGCGACTGGAGTACGGGCCGTTTCCCGTAGCTTTAGGCAAACCAGCGCCGGCTCAAGGGCGAGGATGGTTCGGGCGATCCGGTTACGGTGTAGCGATTCGCGGAGAAGGAGAAATTTCCCATGCCCTGCGATTGGCTGCTTTCGTGGGCTTGCCGGCGATTCAAGCCAATGTAGAAGGCACGGCGCAACTGGATCTGACGGCCGCAGGAGCGTGGAGCAATCACGTATCGGAAGATGCCTCAGGGTTTTCTGCGCCGCAGCTGACGGGAAAAGTGCAACTGCATAATGTTCGAGTCAGCATTCGCGGAGTGAACGAACCGGTTGAGATTTCCTCCGCAGGACTGCTGCTTTCGGAAGACGAAGCGCGCGTCGATGAATTGAATGCGCGCGCGGGCGGGGCGCGCTGGACCGGATTCGTAAGCGTGCCGCGAGGCTGCGGCGTTGCCGGCGCGTGCCAAGCAAACTTCAACTTGAATACGAATCAAGTGACGCTCACGGGTTTGCACGAGTGGCTGCGCGCTCCGCGTAGCGAGCGGCGATGGTATCAAGTCTTGGAAAATGAAGCTGCGCAGGCGCCATTTCTGCGGCATTTGCGGGCAAGTGGAAAAGTAAGCGCCGGAAGGCTGTTGATCCACGATGTGGTAGCGAAGCAGGTTTCCGCGGCGCTCGATCTGCGACAGGGAAAACTCGAGATTTCCGATCTCCGCGGCGACGTGCTGGGCGGAAAATACCGCGGGCAGTGGCAGATCGATTTTACGGCAGGAACCCCGATCTATCGCGGGAGCGGCGAGTGGAATTCGATTTCTCTGGATCAACTGGCTGAGGCGATGCAGGATGAGTGGATTGCGGGAACGGCAGATGGGAAATATCAGCTGAAGGCCTCAGGCGCGGATGCAGCGACATTCTGGAAATCGGCGGAAGGGACATTGCAGTTCGATATATGGAATGGGACTTTTCCGCATATTGCGTTGAGTGTCGACGATCCGCCGCTGCGGATTGGACGATGGCGGGGGCAGGCACAGTTGCGCGAGGAAAAACTTGAAATCAAAGAAGGAAAGTTGATATCGGGAACGAATACATATGAGGTTCGCGGGACGGCATCGCTAGCGCGAGCACTGGATTTCAAGTTGAGCGGCGCGGACGCGCATGCGGGCGCGACGTCTTACAGCGTGACGGGAACGCTGGCCGAGCCACGGGTGGCGCAGGTCCCGCAGCCGCAAACACAGGCGAAGCTAAAACCGTAAACGCGCTAGACGCGGCATCTCTGCGTGATGGAAATGCTCGCCAGGCCTGTAACGGCAGAACAGCTGAAAGGGATCCCTTCGACTGCGGTTGAGCTTCCCATACGCGAAGAGCAATCCCCGCTCAGGATGACAGAGAGCCTATTACGGAACGTAGCCGGGGCCGCGGAGAACTTTTCCGGGCAGCGCTCCGGTCATTTTGCCGTCATCGATTACCGGAATTCCATTCACAAGAACAAATTGCATTCCCACTGAAAGCTGGTTGGGGGCGTCGTAGGTCGCGACATCGCGGATGGTTGCGGGATCGAAGACCACGACGTCGGCACGCATGCCGGCCTTGAGGACGCCGCGATCGGTGAGGCGCATGCGCTGAGCGGGCAGGGCGGAAAATTTACGGATCGCATCGGGCAGCGACAGCGTTTTCTCTTCTCGAACGTATTTGCGCAAAATGCGCGGGAAGGTTCCGTAGGCGCGGGGATGAGGATGCTCCTGGCCGAGAAGACCCTCGGGAGACGTTCCGGAAGAATCGTTATCGATGGAGACCCAGGGCTGTTGGAGCGCGAGTTTGACATCGGGTTCGGACATGCCGAAGACGGCGACGTCGGCGTAGGGATCCTGAATGAGAAAGTCGAGAAGCGCGTCGATCGGAGGTTTGTGCCAGAGCTCGGCAATTTCTGAAAGACGCTTACCCTGAAGCGGAAGCAGATTCGGATTCTGCACTACTCCGATCAGGATGGCTTGAGGCCCAGGGATTTCCTGCCATTCGTTATCCCAGGTTTTGGATGGCGTGAGCATGTCTTTGCGGATACGGGCACGGGTAGCGGGATCTTTTAGGCGCTCGAGGAGCTTGGCCGTTCCGCCGTCGTGAGCCCAGGGCGGAATGAAGGCGGAAAAATCATTGAACCAGGCGGTATAGGCGTAGGTGTCGGCAGTAACGTCGGTGCCGGAGCCGCGGGCAGCGTCGATTTTGGCGACGACCTGGGGCATGCGTCCCCAATTATTTTTGCCGGCGACTTTGATGTGCCAGATCTCGACGGGCACGTGAGCCTCGCGGCCGATGCGTAAGGCTTCATCGATCGACTCAAGAACGGTGTCACTTTCATTGCGCATGTGGGTGGCGTAGATGCCGCCGAACTTGCCGGCTTCGGCTGCGAGGGCAATGAGTTCATCGGTTTTCGCGTAGGGGGCGGGCGCGTATTCGAGCGCAGACGAGACGCCGACCGTGCCATCTTTCATGGCGTCGCGGACGAGGGATTTCATCTGTTCGAGCTGCGGAGGCGTGGGTTGAACATCGGCATCGCCGAGAACCATGCGGCGGACCTGGGTGGCGCCGACATAGCTTGCGATGTTGATGCCGATGCCCTGTTTTTCGAGACGAGCGAAATACTGGCGGAAGGTTCGCCAGTCGGGGTCGATGTGGTAATGCTCGTAGCCGCCCAAATCGCTCTGAACGATAGCATCGTTGAGGGGCGCGATTGAGCCGCCTTCGCCGGTGATCTCAGTCGTGACGCCTTGAAAGATTTTCGAAGGCAGGCGCGGATCGACGAGGATGGTGAGCTCGGACTGGCCGAGCATATCGATAAATCCGGGAGCGACAACCTTGCCGGCAGCGTCGATGGAGCGCTGGCGCGAAGCATCGGCGAGGTTGCCGATGGCGGCGATTTTGCCGTCGCGGATGCCGACGTCGCCGGAATACCAGGGCGAACCGGTGCCATCGATGATGTGGCCGTTGGTGATGACGAGGTCGAAAGATGGGGACTGGGCGGGAAGCTGTGCTGTTGCTAAGAGGGAGGCAATTATTAAGATTAGTGTGCAAGGTTTCATCCGTTGTTGGGCCTCGGCGCCTAAAGGCGCATTCATTGAAACACTTTACGCGGCGCTGAAGCACCGCTCTTCCACGTCATCACAAGCGTTCTGCTCGATCTCGGAGCAAGGGCTAAAGGCCCAACGGGGAAGGAAGTGATTATCGCAGCGCTGAAAATGATGTACAACGTAAAAATGTTTTTGTGCCGCGGCTAAGGCCGCATCAGACGAACTGCTTTACGCGGCGCTGACGCGCGGCTCTTCACGGATGTGCATTGCCACGTTTCCTAAGAAGCTGTGCGGCGCCGTGCGACCGCTCCCAGCAAAATCCAGATTGCGAGCGCGAGCCATTCATATACGGTAAAGTGGCCGGGAATCAGCGGAACAATTTTCATCAGAATCATGGCGATGGCGACCAGGAGTCCGAGCGCGGCGATGGACGATTCCATCGCAGAAAATTTGGCAGTAGATGTTCCTTTCTTGGCGATGCGAAGAAAGGATGCGCAGGTCGCGGCCCACCCGATGGCGCAGGCGACAGAGCCGACCTCGGTAATGGGAACCAGGATCGCGTCTCCCAGAAGCATGCAGGCGGCGGTGGCGAGCCCGACGCAGAGCACGGCGGCCGAAGGGGTTCGATGTTGCGCGTGGATTTGGCCGGCAGGCGCATCGATGAGGCCACGGCGTCCCATGGCAAAGACCATGCGGCTGGCGGCGATGAAATTTCCGTTGAAGCATTTGACGAGAGACATGAGCGCAGCGGCGAGGACGATATCGACGATCCAGCGCGAGCCGACGGCCCGCTGAAATGCGACGGCGGTCATAAATGATTCGCTCGTCAATTCATGCCAGGGAGCGACGAATGCAACGGCAGCGATAATCGCACCGTAGAAGAGAATGCCGGCAAGGATGGCCATGGCGATGGCCTGGAAAAATTTTTTCTGCGCGAAACCCTCGGTGCATTCTTCGGAGGCTTTGCCTACGGATTCAAAGCCCGTTATAAAGTAAGGAACGATCTGAAGCACGAGCAGGAAGGAAACCAGCGGCGCGTGAGTGAAGAGCGGCGGGAAGTTGCGGGGAGAGCCTTTGGTGAGGCCGAGCGCGACGAAGACAAAGAACAGGAGGAGGGTGCCGAGGACGGTCCAGTTCTGGAAGGTAGCGCTGAGCCGGATGCCGCGATAGTTGAGGGTGGTGAGAAGCGCGGTAAGAGCAAGGCCGATGACGAGATGAGGCAGATAAACCGGACGGCCTGCAATGCGGTAGAGGACGAGCGAGTCCAGCGAAGGGATGATGTATCCGGCGATGCGGCCGATAGCAACGGCCTCCCAGGGGCAGACGATGAAGTAGGCGAGCATCATCATCCATCCGGTGGAAAAGCTGATCGGGCGAGAGAATGCCGCGGCGGTGTACGCGATTTCGCTGGCTGCGTCGGGCATGGCGGCGACCAGCTTGCCATAGACCCATCCGATGGGAAACAGCAGCGCACCACCGATGACGAAGCCGAGCAGTGCGCCGAGGGCTCCGCCGCGGGTGAGCCAGTCGTCCATGACGACGAGCCAGCCGACGCCGACCATGGTGCCCCAGCCGAGTGCGAAATAATCGGTGAGGCGAAGTTTGCGGGCGAGATGGGGCATGAAGACGCGTTCGAAATGCTGCGCGAAGCGAGCGCGAATTATAAAGCATGGAGCGGGTTGAGGCTGGCAAGTGGAATGCATCGCCACCCTTCGCCAAAACCAGGCGAAAGGCTGGGGCAATCGCTGTCGGACCCTCACGAGATCCCTCGCCCCGCTGGAGAAAATGCGGGGCTTCGGGATGACGCCCAGGAGTAAGCAGATTTTTCGGGTCATGCCCGCCGCTGTGCCGGACGCGAGGGCGGCTGCCCCTACACGAGCATGTTAGTATCGAAATACCCTCGCTAAATGCTGCAGGAATTTGATTTTGAGCCACAGCTCGTACCTGATCAGGACTCATTCAGAGAACGATGACAGCTTCCACCAAGCGTAAGCGCGTACTAAGCGGTATGCGTTCGACCGGGAAACTGCACCTCGGCAACTATGTCGGGGCGCTCGATAACTGGGTGCGAATGCAGGACGAGTATCAGTGTTTTTTCGAAATCGCCGACTGGCACGCGCTCACTACTGATTACGCCGACACGTCGCGGGTGAAGCAGAATTCGATCGATGTGGCGCTGGATTGGCTGGCGGCGGGGCTCGATCCGGAGAAATCGGTGATCTTTATTCAGTCGCATGTGCCGGCGCATGCCGAGCTGCATCTGCTGTTTTCGATGATCACGCCGCTGGG
>JASHNX010000081.1 GCA_030041415.1 Candidatus Sulfotelmatobacter sp. | reverse complement strand
CGAGCGGCATGCGACGGTCATTCTTCTCGGCCACGACACCGCCGAAGAGCTTTTCCCAATGGAGAATCCGCTGGGGAAGGAGATCGACATCGATGGCCGTTTGTTTACCGTAATCGGAACTTTGCAGAAGCTGAAGTCGGTTTTCGGAGGGGGCAAAGACCCGAACGACAACCGGATCTTTTTTCCACTAACAACTTTCAGGACGCTTCACCCAGAAGTCAAAGATCACTGGGTCAGCGCCAAGGCCACATCTCACGACGATATGCCGAAAGCAATGGATGAGATTCGGGAATTGTTGCGGCGGCGGCGTAAGGTCCCTCCGGACAAACCCGACAATTTTGCCGTTTTGACCTCCGATTCAATCAGCGATGTGTGGAATCAGCTTACCGGCATGTTGTTTGTGGGAGTATTTGCCATCTCAAGCGTGGGGCTGCTGGTCGGCGGGGTCGGCGTGATGAACATCATGCTGGTGAGCGTAACCGAAAGGACGCGCGAAATTGGCGTGCGCAAAGCGATTGGCGCACGCAAGCGGGATATTCTTCTGCAGTTCACTCTCGAAGCCATTATTCTTACTGCGGTCGGCGGGATAGTCGGAGTCTTGTTCGGCGCTCTCATCGTTTGGGTGATTCCCGCGATGTGGCCCGCCTTGCCGGCCCGCATGTCGACCTTTTGGGTCGTGTTCGGTTTCACGACCGCAGCCAGCGTCGGATTGATTTTCGGTATTTATCCCGCATGGAAGGCGGCGAATCTCGATCCGATTGAGGCATTGCGTTACGAATAGCATCGCATTCCCGCATGACATACGCCATTTTCACAGTCATTCAAGTCAGTGCAATCGTTGGCGTGGTTTCGAGTTCCCTCTATTACTTGCTTTGCCTGTGGAGCGCGGCGCGGTTTTTGCGCGAGCAGCGAGCATCTTCGCCTGTGGAACCGGCCTTTCTGCCACCAATTTCGATTTTGAAACCAGTCAAGGGTGTTGATCCGGAAATGTATGACAGCTTTCGCAGCCAATGCCGTCAGGATTATCCGGAGCATGAAGTCATTTTTGGGGTCAGCAACGCGGACGATCCGGCGGTCGAAATCGTAAAGAAATTGATGAATGAATTTGGTCCGAAGATGATTTCGCTTGTGGTCTGTCCTGAGATTCTCGGTACCAATCGGAAGGTCAGCAATCTTGTGCAGATGCTGAGTACTGCAAACCATGAATACCTGATCGTGAACGATGGCGACATCCGCGTGGACCCAGATTACTTGCGACGCGTGATCTCACCGCTGGTTGACCCACGCATGGGGATGGTGACTTGCCTCTATCGAGGAGTTGCCGGCCCGACGTTGGGATCGCGGCTGGAGGCTCTGGGGATTGGCACGGATTTTTGTGCCGGCGTGCTGGCTGCGAAGACGTTAGAAGGCGGCATCGGCTTCGGATTGGGTTCCACACTGGTTTTTCGCCAGGCAAATTTGAAGGAGATCGGAGGGTTTGAATCGATCGTCGATTACCTGGCGGACGATTATGAACTCGGAAAACGCATTGCCGATCTTGGGTTGAAGGTGAAGCTGTCGGACGTGGTTGTGCAGACGTATCTTCCCGCATATCGACCGCGCGACTTTTTCGCCCACCAACTGCGTTGGGCGCGCGGAGTTCGGGATGCGCGGCGGGGCGGATACTTCGGCCTGATTTTCACATATGGAATTTTCTGGGCGCTTTTCGGTGTGGCTGCAAGCCGAGGCGCGACCTGGTCATGGGGAGCATTGGCCGTAACCCTGATTTTGCGCCTGGCGGTCGCGATCGCGGTTGCAGGAAGAGTTTTGCGCGATCGCCAAGTATGGAGATATTTCTGGCTAATTCCGCTTCGCGATTTGATCGCGGTGGCTGTATGGATCGCTAGTCTCGCCGGAAACTCAGTGGTGTGGCGCGGAGAGAAATTCGAGCTGAATTATGGAAAGCTCAGGCGGGTTCCACGTTAGCAAGACAACGAAGCATCGTTTCGTGGTTGAGGAGCGCTCGCGATCACGGTGTGTTTGTGGTCGAGCACGGTTCGAACTTTCTTGGCAAGTTGGTTCAAGGTGAAGGGTTTTTGCAGGAAGTTGCTGTCGGCTTCGAATACTTTGTGATCCACCACGGTTTCGCCGGGGTAGCCTGAAAGGAACAAAAGCTTGGTGTCCGGACGAAGCTTTTCCAGCTCGCGTGCCAACTCTCCCCCGCTCATGTGGGGCATCACGACATCGGTGACGGTGAGGTGAATTGGCGAGACGTGAGTGCGCGTAATCGATAAGGCCTCGAGACCGTCTTGTGCTTCCAGCACGGTGTAGCCGCGAAGGCTGAGAAATTCGACGGCGGCCCGGCGCAGGGAACCCTCGTCCTCCACCAAGAGCACCGTCTCTGTACCACTGAATTTCTCGCTTTCGGTGGTTTCCGCAGGCGACAGCGTCGGCGCTGGCCGATCGGGAACGCACGGCAGGTAAATCTTGAACGTAGTTCCCATCCCTGGCTCACTATAGACCCAGACAAAGCCATGGTTTTGTTTCACGATTCCGTAGACTGTGGCAAGGCCGAGCCCGGTACCCTTGCCGGAGGGCTTGGTGGTGTAGAAGGGTTCGAAAATGTGAGGCAAGTGCTCGGGAGGAATGCCGTTCCCAGTGTCGGTGACGGTTATCACTGCATAGCGTCCGATGGGAATGATGGCGCGCTTGCGGTCCACGTACTCCTGGTCGAGTTGCACGTTTGAAGTCTGGATGCTGCACCGCCCACCTTGCGGCATGGCATCGCGCGAGTTGGCGGCGAGATTCATCAGAATCTGCTCGACCTGCACGGGATCTAACCGGACTCTACCCAAATCTTCTCCGGGCTCGAACACGAGTTCTATGTCTTCTCCAATAAGACGGTTGAGAGTTTTCACGATGGGGAGGACAACCGAGTTCAATTCGGCAACACGCAGAGCCTGCGGCTGTTTGCGGCCGAAAGCCAGCAACTGCCGGGTTAACTCGGCTGCCCGGTGCGCCGCCGAAAGAATCTCCTGAACCCGGGTTTGGGCAGGGCTACCTGAGGGGATGCCATCAAGAGCCAGTTCGGAGTAGCTGGTGATAATCGTGAGAAGATTGTTGAAGTCGTGGGCGACGCCGCCTGCGAGCCGGCCAATCGCATCCATCTTTTGCGACTGGACCAGTTCGGCCTCGATGCGCAGCCGTTCGGTGAGATCGCGGCCGTTACAGACGCGATGCGTGATCTTGCCATCAGCATTGCGAATGGGGCAGACACTTTCTTCGGCGTAGTAAACTTCCCCATTTTTTTTCCGTTTCACGGCAAGGCTGCGCGATCCGTCTGCCACGCGTATGGTTTCCCATAGCTCGCGGTATAGCAGCGGCACCTGGAGCTCCGAGTTGAGGATGAGCTGGTTTTCGCCCATGATTTCCGCCAAAGAATAGCCGGTAATGTTTTCGAGCGCGGGATTGACATATTCAATGATGCCTTGGCCATTGGTTACTAAGATGGTGTCAGCAGAGTTCTCGACCGCGCAAGACAATTTACGCAACGATTGTTCAGCTGCCTGACGTTGTTGCTGGGTGGAATGTAGGCGAAGAGCGCAACGAATAGTGCGAACCAGATTCGCTCCGTTGAGTTGCGAGCGATCCACACAGTCGTAGGCGCCGGATTGAATGATTTCGACGATGGAGTTTTCGTCGGCGAGCTCAGTCAGGATGATAAACGGCGTACTGCCTCTCGTATGTGCGAACTCGGAAAGAAGGTCGGTGGCGGCGGTGTCGCCGGTTTCATGTTGGAACAGGACGAGGCCATAGTCGTTATCCCTCAATATATCCTTGGCTTGCTCGATGGACCTGGCGTGATCGAGATGGGCAGAGAGAAAAACCCGATTGCGTTCAAGAATATCCCTGATTAAAAAAAAATCCTCTTCCTTGCTGCCCACGAGGAGCACACGTAAGAGCGCTGGTGCGGGTTTGGCAATGGCTGACAAAGTATTTTTTTGTCTACCTGGTTCACATCGGAAGGTTTGCAGCGGCTTGTCGTTCCTGCGACAGGCGAGCAACCAATGAGGTCTGGTAGGAATCCCAAGACGAGAGCCGTTCCGTTTTGGGTGGGGCTTAGGTCGTTTTATCGCTCAAGGATTGAGGCGCGTCCTCCTGATCATTATCAGTCGCTAACCAATCACGAACTGATACGTCAGAGTTAAAGGCTCCGGCCATAGAGGCAGCTTTGGACTCCGTGCAGCTCACGGAACACTTGCGGCGGTTCTTGCGTATCAAGGGGAAGCTTAATGCGTGCCCGCAGATCGCGCCAGCGGAGGAGTTATGCAGTTTGAGCAGAATGTCATGAGTACGAGAACCGTCCCCAGCATGAAATCAATCCCTAACAACGGCAACGGTCATGTGGAGCAGGTCGTTCGGCAGGCTCACGACGAACTGCGCGAACTTCTGCGCCAGCGGGCGGAAGTCATGCGGCGCATTGGTACGATCAAACAGACGATCGCGGGATTGGCGAATCTATTTGGAGATGAAGTCTTAAGCGACGATCTTCTGGAACTTCTGGACCGAAAAAGCTGCGGGCGGCAGCCTGGTTTTACCAAGGCTTGCCGCATGGCGTTGATGGAGGCAAAACGCGCTCTTACTGCGCGTGATGTGTGCGACTGCATTCAGCAGAAAGCCGCGCCGATGCTGGCTCGCCACAAGGATCCTATGGCTTCCGTGACTACTGTGCTTAATCGCTTGGTAGCTTATGGCGAGGCCTCGCCTGTGATTCTCGAGAGCGGACGCCGCGCTTGGAAGTGGGTAGCGGACCCTGAAGCCGGATTGGGCCAGGCATTGCCGCTCTCGGCGCACCAGTAGCGGGGAGTGGCTTCCTAGTCGCTAATTTTCCTCACAAGTAATATGCATTGTGCGCGAGCCGGCACGCGCGCCATATAAGCCTGTTTTTTTGTCATGTGCTGCGCTTTGGTTCAGGCGCTTCGATCCTTCCATCCCCATCGATTCACAGTACTTCGGTAACTCGATCCCGTACTTTAGGAGAGATATCCTAAGCCCAGTCTGCACGTGATTTAACCTGCTCGGCTGAAACGCAGTCGTCTGGGATGAGGCACGGGATTTATGTCTACAAAAATCGGCCACTTCGAAATTCTGAGTGAACTCGGGAAGTCCGCGACCGGCGCCGTTTATAAAGCGAACGATCCGCAGAGCGGCCAAACGGTCGCATTGAAGGTGATTGATCTCTCGGCGTTTGGCCAGCGCGCCAGCGAACTGGAACAGTGTTTATTGGCGGAGGCAGAGACTACAAAAGGGCTCAGCCATTCCAATCTCGCTCCGGTCTTTGGCGCAGGGAAAATTGATGGACAGTTCTGCGCCGCCATGGAGTACATCCAGGGCAACAGCATCGCCACCATGCTGTCGCGCAAAGAAGGGTTTTCGATCTGGGATCTGCTGGATATTGGGCGGCAGGTGTGCAATGGACTTGATTACGCTGGCTCGCATAACGCCGTCCACTACAGCTTGGAGCCGTCGAAGATCATGTGCGGCTGGGATGGCACCGTCAGAATCCTGGGATACGGGTTGTCGAGCGTGGGCAAGTTTACCGATCAAATGGCGGATGTGCCGCCGATTTTGCACTATATGTCGCCGGAACAGGTGCGTGGAGAAACAGTGGATGCGCGATCGAATCTGTTCAGCCTTGGGGCGATTTTCTACGAAATGGTGACCGACAGCATGGCATTCAATGGAGCGGATGCTGGCTCGCTTCGGCAATCGATCCTTGAAGATACATTGCCGGCTCCCGCGCTGGTGAATCAGAAGGTTCACCCCGTCCTCAGCGAGCTGATTATGAAAGCGCTGGCCAAGGATCCGGCGCAGCGCTACCAGACCGGAAGGGAAATGCTGGACGATCTGGAAAAATGCAAGGAATCAAAACCACAGGCGGCTAAAAAAGCGCCAGTAAAAGGGACCGTTGTTCCAGACGCGGTGAAGGCCGCAAATCAGGCGAAATTCGTTGGAGCCCCGGCCGCTCCTGCGGCCAAGCCGGCGGCCGCACCTGTTCCGCCGCGGCCTCAGAGCCAGCCCACGCAGACCAAGCCTGGCGCTCCGGGAGCTCCGGGAAAAGTGGCGGCAGCTGCCTCAGCCGGTGGGCGAGTTGCACCAAGCGTAGCGCGACCCCAGGCTCAGAGCCCATTCGCAGGTTCGCCGAATCGCCAAGGTATCGGCGCTCCGCCGGCAGCCTCGATGTCTTCCTCAGGGGTCGAGGAGCCCGCAGTAGATGCGCCCGAAACAGAGGCTCCGAAAATAGCCGTTGATCCGATGATGGTCGAGGGTCCCAAACCGAATAGCGGTGTTAGCTTCTCGGAGATGACGGAACTGCCTCCGCTCAAGGAGGTTTATATTGCTCCGACTCCTGCACCTTCTCATGAAGAACCGGCCGCTGTTGCCCCGGTTATACCCGGCTATATAGCCGCCGAACCGGAGCAACCAAAGGTTCAGGCTCGAGAAGCAGCTCAGAAAGCGATCAAAGAAATCAAGAACGTGCCGCCGCAGTTGATGATTTACTCGATCGCAGGCGCCGCGGTGGTGATTCTGATTATTGCTGTCGCTCTAGTCTGGCACGTAAATAGTCTGAACAACGATGGCGATACGCCTCGTCCGGCGGTGACTGAAGCGCCGCAACCCGCGCCGAGCCAACAAGCGGCGCAGAGCGAGCCAATTCAGCCTCAAACTGTTCAACCTCAGGCCGTCCAGGCCGAACCGGCACAGGAGCAACCCGCTCAGCCTGCTGCGGCCGAACCGGAGCAAGCCGAAGTTCAGCCGGCTGCCCCCGAAGTGGAAGAAGAGCCCGCACCCACCCATGGCCTCGCCGCAACCAAAAAGGGAAAAAAGGCTAACAAGCGCAGAGGTGCAGTTGCTGCCGGGGTAGTCGTACCAGGACAGATGGCGATCGATTCAGTTCCTCAGGGCGCTCAAGTGCAAGTCGATGGAAGGAGCGACGCATCTTGGGTGACGCCGTTGACACTTTCAGGCCTCACTCCCGGACAGCATCGGGTTACGGTGAGCAAAACCGGTTTTTCTGCAGATAGTCGCGTGGTTGACGTCACTTCGGGCAGCAAATCTTTCGTGCAGACGCATCTCTCGCAACTCGTGGCAACGCTCGCTGTCTCCAGCACTCCTGCCGGCGCAAGCATCTACGTCGATGGCAAGAACACCAGCCGAGTGACTCCGGCTCAAGTCCCCGTGAGCCAGGGACAGCACGTTGTGATGCTGCGAAAGACTGGTTACATTGATGAAACCACAAACGCGCAACTCACGCTCGGACAGACAACCAGCGTTTCTCCGACATTGCGAGAGCTGGGGAATGTCGATGACATCCGAACCGTCGGAAAAATGAAGCGCCTGTTCGGAGGCAAAGAAGCGTCGAGCATGGGCATGGTCAGCATCAGGACCCAGCCTAAAGGCGCCCAGGTCGCAGTGAACGAGCACATGCTGGATAAAGAATCGCCGGTTGAATTCATGCTCGATCCCGGCAATTACATCATCGATATTACGCTTACCGGCTATGCCCCCATCCACAAGGTGATCACGCTGGACCGAGGCGACAAAACGGTAATCGATGAAACCTTGCAGCGACAATAGTCGCCTTAGGCTTCTCTGGCCCGGAAGTCGTGGCGGTCACCGGAATGCGGTGCTCGATTCCACAAAATCTGCAGCTTCATCGGCTAAGAATTTCGACTAGCGGACTCTAGCGGGCGTCCCACCAATCCATCCTCCTCGAGTCCCTCGACCTGAGCTGTAATCCAGCGATTGGGCGCGTGGCGTCCTCGCAAAGATAGTTTCAGGTAATTATCCGTGAGGGCGTCGGTGCGGTTGCCATCCTTGCTCTCATGGGCCTTATTGAGGGTGATGACATCAAGCGGTTTCCCGACGAAACTGAGCATAAAGGCATGTTTTTTTGCCGCAGCCAGGTCGCGCAGAATCCGATTGCGTTCGCGTGCGAGATGAGGCTGCACCTGATTTGGCATAGCAGCTGCCGGGGTTCTCGGGCGTGGAGAATAGGTGAAGACGTGAAGATAAGTGAACGGCAGTTCTTGGACGAGACGGCGAGTGTTCTCAAACTCCGCGTCGGTCTCGCCCGGAAATCCAACCATGACGTCGGCGCCAATCGCGGCACCTGGCATCGCAGAGCTAATTTTTTGGATTTTTTCCCGATAATGCCAAGGACGATACTTGCGATGCATGCGACGCAACACTGCGTCGCTGCCCGATTGCAGCGGCACATGCACATGCTTGGCGATGCGTGGCGAGGAAGCAAGGAGGGAGATCAGATCGTCGGTCCAATCCATCGGCTCAACCGATGAAATGCGCAGTTTCTCCAAATTGGTTTCGGTGAGAATAAAGCGTAGAAGGTGGGCGAAAGATCTGACCTTATGGGTGCTTAGCGAAGAATTTCTGCCGGCTACGTGAAAGTCCGATCTTATGTCCCGTCCCCAGCGTCCCAGGTTGATGCCGCTGACGACCAGTTCTTTGTACCCAGCTGCCACCAGCATGTTTACTTCATCGACCACTTTCTCGGCAGGAAGTGAACGGCTGTGTCCGCGCACGCTCGGGATCACGCAGAACGAGCAGCGATTGTCACATCCGTCTTGGATTTTGAGATTGGGACGGGTCCGCTGGTTTCCAGACGCATTTTCCCATTCGAAGACGGGCGCAGCCAGTAGCTCGGTGTGGGCGAAAATATCTGACACAAACAGGCGTGAATCATCGATCAGGGGATGCTGATGTTGGGTAAGAGCGGCTACCGGCACGAAGGCTGCGTTGTTTGGCAGGCCGTCCATTGCCGGATAGCTCCGTCGAGCAGGGAACAGCAGTTCCGCGAGCCTGTGCTTGTGCGAGTTGCCGATGACGGCGCTTACTCCAGGCAATGCCGCGATTTCTTCGGGTGCACGCTGCGCGTAGCACCCAGTGACAACAATTTTGGCTTCCGGATTATTCCGGCGCACGCGCCGGATTGCAGCGCGCGCGTCTTGATCGGCAGACCTGGTGACCGTACAGGTGTTCAATACAACTAGATCGGCTCTTATGACTCCCGAACGACGAAAGCCACGTGCCTCGAACTGGCGTTCGAGCGCCGCACCGTCGGCTTGGGTTGCGCGGCATCCAAAGTTTTCGACATAGAAGGTCGTCACGAACCTATCGTAGCATTCCGGATTCCGGCTTGAGATCTCCGTCGTGGCTCCCACGTCCTGAATCGGCCTGAGCGTAGCCGCCAGGGGAAGACACTTCCACATAAGACCGTGACCGTCGTGTTGGCAGATGCCGGTCAGGCGCTGGCAACGTTTCTCTTTTGCACGAAGCACTCACGGCAGAAGATGGGCCGTCCTTGAGTAGGCTTGAAAGGAATGGTAGTTTCCTTGCCACATTGCGAGCAGGTGGCGCGGGTTTCGACGCGCGCATGCTGACGTCCGTCGCGCACCACAGGATTTGAACTGAGCACGGCAACGCGCTTGGACTTGCAGGATTTACAGCGCTTGGGCTCGTTCTTGAACTGTTTGTCGTAGAAAAATAGTTGTTCCCCGGCGGTGAACGTAAACTGTGCACCACAATCGACGCAGGTCAGTACCTTGTCCTGAAATTCCATTGAGGATGGCTCCCTTATGCCTGGGATCGTAGGAGCCAGACGCGGGGATTGCGTCAGCCCGAAAACGAACGCAGGTTGTCTACATCCCCCTCAAACTTCCCCTGGACTCGGCCCGCCACGCCCCAGGAAGGGCACGTGGATACAGCTTTCCCACAGAATGCCGAATGAATGATGAGCGAGTAATCCCTTATGCAGCTCTGTAGAGTGGGGGGCAACAGAGCAGGGCCGCTCCGGGACGGTGCGACCCTTTACTGCGTGTTCCCTGCTCCTTCTAACCGGCTTTATTCTTGCTCTTTCCGCACCTTCTTGCGTGCGCGCTTCCGAGCAAGCGCGGCTTTTACGCGTTTTTTTTCGCCAGGTTTCAGGTAAAAGGAGTGGCGCTTCACCTCTTTAATGATGTCTTCCTGCTGCACTTTGCGCTTGAAGCGGCGCAGGGCGTTTTCAAGCGATTCACCCTCTTGCAGTCGAATTTCCGCCAAACAGACACACCCCCAAACCCGCCCGGTAGGACCGAATAGTTATTACAAGGATTTGACTGGAAGTCAAGGGGGTGCAAGAAAATTCAACCCGGCCGGAATGCCTGAGACGAATCGGCCTCGACTTGCGCTGGCCCAGCGAAGCAGTCGAGGCAACCAGGAGCAGGCTAAAAAATGAATTTCAACCCGAATTGCAATTGGCGCGGAGGAAACGCGGCATTGGGCTTGAGAAAATTCTGCGTCGGCTCCTGGTAGTAAGCAGGGTAAGCGACGTTGAGTACGTAGGTGGTGTATTGGGTAAAGGTTGTGGCCTCGGCCGTGAGGCCGTCGCTCGTGATGGTGACGCGAGGGTTCAGCCGGTTAAAAAGATTGAAAGAGTCAGCAGTGAATTCAAGCCGTTTGCCTTCTCCCAGATGAATTTTGCGCACGAGCCGCAAATCGGTGGAGGAATAATCAGGGCCGGTGAAGGCATTGCGGCTGTAGCCCGGGAGGCGGTCGTTATCGTAGTTGCCATCCTGGTTGGGGTCCCCGGCGACGGTTGCGTTGATGGGACGTCCGCTTCCGGCCGTGACAATGCTCGCAATCTTCCAGTCGTTGAAGACGTGGCCGAGAAACGCATGCTGCCTATGAAAAGGCTGCGGCTCGAGCGAAAAAGCGGCCACGAACCGGTTGCGCTGATCAGTGACACTGGGCCCGCGTTCGGCATTCGGGTTATATGCGTTCTGTACGGTGGCGGGTTCGCCGGCCACAAGAGCGTCCTGTCCATCGTCGATGGCGTGAGCGTAGGTGTAGGAAAGCCGCAAATACGCTCCACGTGATACGCGGCGGTTAATAGAAAGCGTTCCGCCGTTGTAAACGCTGGAGGCGGCGCTTTGAAATTCATCGATAGCCCAAGCTGTGCGATGGGGCGTCCGAGCGGATTGATGCATGGCGGAAATGGGCAAGTCAGCGATTCTGTGAACTGCCATGTCGCGAAGGAATCAACTGTATAGAAGCCGTTTT
>JASHNX010000080.1 GCA_030041415.1 Candidatus Sulfotelmatobacter sp. | reverse complement strand
TAAACCTATCCCGATTCGCGTCAGCGTTAAGGCATTGCAACCGGGTCAAATCGAGCAGCTTTACGATAAGGTAAACGAATGTCTTGGTGAACAGATCGATCAGGTGTTCGCCCCGCTTAGCGAAAGACAACGTGCTGATGGATTACGGTTGTTTATCGAGAGGATTGCTGACCGCTATGTTGGAACCAATTCCGCGGTTATCGATAGGGACCCTGCGGGGCCAGAATTGGCCGCACTAGAGGCAAGCGAGGAAAGTACAAGAACCTCTGAGGTCGGATCAAACGCATAAGGAGTTCTCACTCATTTTGCCTCCCGCAACGCATACCAGAACTGATCCTCGGTCTCTGCAAACCAATTCTTGTCACGGAGATGTTCCATCCAAACGGCGAGGTCATAAAACGTACGCATTTCCCAGATTGGAACATCGTAAATGGTGCTGCCGCCATGGCTGTAGCAGATTGACTGAGACCCGTCGTCAAAAGTTACGACCTTCCACTCGTGGAAGGGAACATCCTTGAAGGGGTCGCTTGATAACAGGCCGGACTCTTGGGCGATTTTCTCTTCTTTTTTCATTTTGATCTCCTAGTTTCATTTGGATTTCGAGGCCAACCCTCCCAACTAGTGGAGCAGGGTCTGAAGTGCCTTAATGGCCTAATACTGGGAAAATCGTCGATTCCTCTTCACATTGGTCGAAAAAAATCTCCCTAACTAGTTCCCATCGTTGGTGGCTCTGAAGGCAGGCAAGAAGTGAGCTACTGGCTCTGTTGAAAATTTATGCGCCGGTCGATGAAGACTTCTTCCAAAACGGATAGTGGTCAAGGATGAACCGCCCAGAGCGTTTTCTTCCTACGCGGCTTTCGCGGCCCAGACTTTGCGCACCTTTTCTCCACGCTCCTCTTGCTGCAATGCTCGAAGGTAGCGTTCGATGCTCTTCAAGTCTTTGTGCCCCATCTGGTCGCGCAGAGTGGCCAAGTCCATGCCGTTCCTCAAGCAGTGAGTCGCATACGTCGAGCGCCAGCGGTGGAGCCAGAAGTCATCGGGATTCAGACCAGCACGCTTTGCAATCCGCCTACACATCACGAGCAGTTTGTCATTCGGTGTCCCATTCCGCGTCGGGAAGACAAGATCACAACCCGCTTTCGGCTTGATCATCCTTAGCAGCCCCGCCAGTTCGGGTGGGATGTACACGTCGCGCACCTGATATGCCTTGGGCATGAAGTCGTACTTCGGGTTTTCGTCAATGCGAATGTAACCCTTGTCGAGATGCAGGCGGTCGTGCGTCAGAAACTTAAGCTCCGACTTGCGTAGGCCCGCCATCTGGAAGGTCTTAAAGATCGTCCCCTGACGGCGATTGCACTTTGCGAAGAACTTTTCCTCTTGTTCGTCTGAGTACACGTAAACGGGGGTGTCCTTTGGATATTTCGGCGCGTCATCTTTGTAGGTTGCAAGCGCCAGCCCGTTCGTCTTCAGGAACGAATTGACGCGCACGAACTTCGTGTTTGCCGTTCGGCGCGATTTCGTCGGGCTTTGCTCCCTGACCCCAGCGGCGTAGCGGATCACGTCCAGCCGTGTCAGCCTCGACAGCGTGCGCTTGCCCTGATCCGCACACCATCCTTGGAACTCTCGGAGAACCTGCCTGTAGGCTTCTAGCGTTTTCGGACGCTTGCTGCCGTTGGCGACCTTCGCTTCTAGTTCTTGCAGGAAGACTGTAACCGCGTCCTCAATGCTGCCCGTCTGCGATTGGTGGGGTCGCTGCACGATGCCGTGCTCCATTGCTTTGAACAAGGCGATCTGACGTTGCTGCGCTGCGAGCGCATCGGCTGCCTTAGAACCGCAGCGCAAGAATGTGGGCTTTGGATTACGGAAGAAGATGCAATACTCACCCTCGGCGTGATGCTCTTTCAGTCCGCCGGGGACAGTCACCATGTCAGCGACAATCTTCCCTTTCTCGTCTAGCACTGGACGGCAGTAGCGCCACTTTCCGTTTGCCACACGCACGTGCTTCCAAATGCTCACCCTACGATTCATTCGCATCCTCATTCTCCTAATACCGAAGAAAAAGCGAAAGGTCGGGGAGTGTTAGAAAGACGTTAGAACGTACCGTCTTAGCACTTGAGGAATCAGTGGGGTAGAAAAAGAATGGCTCCTCAGGTAGGACTCGAACCTACAACCCTTCGGTTAACAGCCGAATGCTCTGCCATTGAGCTACTGAGGAGTGTTGTGAGCGTCGCGCCAGGAACGATACGCCGCGAACGGCGCTGTCGAGAGGGTGCTTCGCGTTCTCATCATAGCATCCCTCGGGAGATCAGAAAACAGCGGCTTCCTCTTGTTTGATACTCTAGCGAGTTCGCAAATATTCTGACTCGCTGACGTCGGTTCCGGTCACGTGGGAGGTTCTTGTGCTTGGAGGAGGGCGTTTGATCTGGATGCTCGCAGGACTCGTGGCAATGGTGGCCGCAGCTTACGCGGCAGATAATTCGCAGTCTGCGGCATCTTCCGCATCGGTTGCGCCGGGCGCGCCTCCGAAAGCCGAGCGGCAGCCGGTCGCGGAAGACTTTCACGGGACAAAAGTGGTCGATGATTACCGATGGCTCGAGGACGCGAGCAGTCCCGCAACAGAGAAGTGGGTCGCGGAAGAGAATGCTTATACTCAGGCAATGCTTGGTGCTCGACCGGGGCGCGATGAGATTCACAAGCGCCTGACCGAATTGTTAAGCATTGGCACACTGGGCGTGCCGGAGGTCGGCGGCAAATTTTACTTCTATTTACGGCGCGAAGGCATGCAGAACCAGCCTGTGCTTTACGTGCGTGAAGGAGTGAACGGCAAAGATCGCGTGCTCGTCGATGCGAATCAACTCGCCGCTGATGGAACGATCGCGCTCGACTGGTTCGTGCCATCGTATAACGGAGAGTATCTTGCCTACGGAACTTCGCCGAGCGGCTCGGAGATGAGCACGCTGCACGTTATCGAAACCAAGACCGGCAAGCTGCTGCCGGATACGATCGAGCGCACGCGCGCTGCCAGCATTGCCTGGCTGCACGATAATTCCGGCTTCTACTACACACGGTATCCCAACAAAGGGGACGTGCCTGAAGGCCAGGAGATGTACAACCGGCACGTCTTTTTTCATCTGCTGGGGACGGACCCAGTGACCGACGATAAAATTTTCGGCGAAGGGCGCGATGCCGAAGACTGGCCGAACGTCGATCTCTCGAACGATGGACATTGGCTGCTCATCAGCGTCGGCGAGGGATGGACGAAAACCGAGCTTTATCTCATGGACTTGAAGGCGGGCACGCCTCCGACGGCGCTGACCAGCGGAAAGAATTTTCTTTACGGCGCCACCGTTTATAAAGACAAAGTCTACATCCTGACCAACGAAGATGCGCCGCGCTACCACGTATTCGTCACCGACGCGGGAAATTATGATCGCGCGAACTGGAAAGAAGTTATTCCGCAGACGGATGCGGTGCTGCAGGGCACTTCGGTGTGGGGCGGAAAGATTTTTGCGCAGTACGAGCACAATGCGAGTTCGCAGTTGAGCTTGTTCGATCTCGACGGGAAAAAGATCAGTGACCTCGCGCTGCCTTCAATTGGAACGGTGTTCGCATCATCCGGCAAATGGAATCGCGATGAAATTTTCTACGGGTTTCAATCGTTTACCTCACCCACCTGGGTTTACCGCTACGACCTGAATACCGGCAAGACTTCGGAGTGGGAGAAAGTCGATGCGCCCTCGATCGATCCCGCGGTCTACAACGTCGAGCAGGAGTGGTTTCAGTCGAAAGATGGCACGCGCGTGCCCATGTTTGTGGTGCATAAAAAAAGCATCGGCGCGAGTGCATTTAAGAAAGATGGCAAGAATCCGGCATTGCTCACGGCCTATGGCGGATTCAACGTTAGCCTGACGCCTGCGTTCAACCGCGCCGCATATCTATGGATGGAGCACGGCGGCATTTATGCGGTCGCCAACCTGCGCGGCGGCGCGGAGTTCGGCGAAGACTGGCACCGCGCCGGCATGCTCGGCAAGAAGCAGAATGTGTTCGACGACATGATTGCCGCGGCCGAGCATCTGATCGCCGAAAAATATACCGACTCGGCTCATCTGGCGATTCAGGGAGGGTCGAATGGCGGCTTGCTCATGGGCGCGATGATCACGCAACGTCCCGATCTGTTTCGTGCCGTGGTCTGCCAGGTTCCGCTGCTCGACATGCTGCATTACCAGAATTTTCAGATTGCGAAGCTATGGGTTGCGGAGTACGGCAGCGCGGAGAATCCCGATCAGTTCCAGTGGCTCTACGCCTACTCGCCGTATCACCATGTGAAGGCGGGTGTGGAGTATCCGGCGATTCTGTTTATGACTGCGGATACGGATACGCGCGTCGATCCCATGCACGCGAAGAAGATGGCGGCGGAGATGCAGGCCGAAGCGAAGAATGGCGCGAGCAAGACGCGTCCGATTCTGCTGCGCGTTGAATCGAAAGCCGGCCATGGTCAAGGCAAGCCGGTGACCAAGCAGATCGAAGATTACACGGATATCTATTCGTTCTTGTTCTGGCAGTTGGGGGTGAAGGAGTAGCTAGTGGTGCAAGTGTCCGCTTAGCTGATCTTGCTGGAAGTGTCCGAAACACGGATCGTGAAGTTTACGGTCACCATGCACTTGGTCTCGACCGCGCGGCCGTTGACCATGTAGGGCTTGAAGCGCCACTCGCGAACGGCTTGCTGAGCGGCGTTGTTCAGGATAGCCGGGCCGCTCACCAGGCGAAGGCCTTCGATTACGCCGTCGGTTCCGATGACGGCTTCGAGCACGACCGATCCCTGCACTCGCGAATGCTGGCTGAGCGTTGGGTATGGTGTTTCGATCGTCTGGCGAAGCTCAGGAGCCGCAGCCGCTGCAAGCCGGGCATACTCAGCAGCGCTGGCAACTACCGGACGGTTGGGGTCCGAAGGAATTTCGGCGACCATGGAGTTGGTGCCGGGGTGAACGGTGCTGTGCTTATCGCCGGCAACGACTTCGGCATCCAGCGGCGGCAGCGCGACACGGTGAGTGGCAACGACCGGCGCGGTCTCCTCCGCATTCTGCAGAGCGGGCGCAGCAACCGGCTGAACAGTAGCTGTGGAAGCTTTGGGAGCGTGGTGTGCCTTTGTAGCTGGGGATTCGGCAGCAATCGCCTGAGTATGAGTAGAAACCGCAGCGGCCGAGCTCGAAATACTCTGCGTAGCGACGGAATCATCCGCCACCTGCTCGGTGCCGAACCAGAAATCGCTGTTCTTTGCGACCACCAAGACGAGGAACACTAGCAGGATCGCCAGCGCGAGCAGGAGCCGGCGCGATTGCGTATCGGCAGGAATGATCGAGTTCCCCTGCTTCGCTCCGTTGACCTCTGGCAATCGGAATCTTTCGGTGGCCATCTGTGGTCCTTGCGAATGACTTTGGTAACTTCGCTTGACATGGATATCCTCGCCCCGAAGACAAATATTGACAATGGCACGATAAGGGAACGTCTGGCCCGATGGTGCTACCCCGAACCGGCCCTACCCATGGTCGCCCTGGTCACGGGCCCACGCGAGAGAACTCGCTGCAACGCATGGGATGATAAGGATTTACACGGCATTCATCCCCGCTTTTGACTTCATTTTTGTTCTTCGATAGCCTGTCAGTCCGCCATGAGTGACGCGTCGCCAGCCATCTCCGTGAAGGACCTCAAGAAGTCGTATGGGACGGTTCACGCGGTGAAGGGAATCGATTTCGAGATTCAGTCGGGAGAGGTGTTCGGCCTGCTCGGGCCGAACGGCGCGGGAAAGACGACCACGGTCGAGATTCTCGAGGGACTGCGGCCGCGCAGCAGCGGAGAAGTCGCGGTGCTGGGGTTTGATCCGGATAAGCAGCGGCAGAAATTGAAAGACCGAATCGGAGTTTGCCTGCAGGCGACGAACCTTCCAGATAAAGTTCGCGTGCGCGAGGCGATGCACGTATTCGCGTCTTTTTACAGCCGCGGCGTAGATCTGAATAAACTGCTGGAACGTTTGCAACTGCAGGAAAAACGCGATGCATTCTACGACACGCTTTCCGGTGGGCAGAAGCAGCGCCTGGCGCTGGCGCTGGCCCTGGTGAACGATCCACAACTGATTTTTCTGGATGAGCCAACTACCGGTCTTGACCCGCAGGTGCGGGTTGAGATTCATTCATTGCTCGAAGAGTTGAAGCGGGAGCACCGCACGATCCTGCTAACGACGCACTATATCGAGGAGGCCGAACGGTTGTGCGACCGCGTCGCCATCGTTGATGAGGGCCGAATCATCGCCATGGATACGCCGGCGCGGCTGAAGCAGCAGAGCCGGAACGCATCCAGCATTGTAGTGACCTGCGCGACGAGCTTTCCTGAGAACCGGCCGGCGTGGGCGGAGGCGACGCAAAGTTCTCTAGACCACGATGGAAGGACGCTGACGGTTCATTCGCGACACGCGGCTGCGACGCTGGTCGATCTGGTGAAGTGGATCGATCAGCAGGGACTCGAGTTGACCGATGTGAGCCTGAAGCAGCCAAGCCTGGAAGACGTGTTCATCGAGCTCACGGGAAAGAGTCTTCGCGAATGAGAGGCTACGGAGCACTGATCGGGCTGAACCTGAAGCTGGCTTTGCGTATGAAGTCAGTGATCTTCTTCAACTATCTCTTCCCGCTGATCTTCTTTTTCATCTTTGGACAGGCGATGCACGCCGAGCGCGGTGCGGCCATGACGATTGTGATCGCCATGGTTCTGATCATCGGAATCCTGGGCAATGGCTTATTCGGCGCGGGAATCCGGGCGGTGCAGGATCGCGAGGCCAACATTCTTCGCCGTTACAAAGTAACGCCGATCACGCCTGGGCCGCTGCTCGTCGCTTCGGTCGTTACGGGCTGGATCTTGTACATGCCAAACGTCATCCTGATTCTGGCGCTGGCTCATTATTTATATGGCATGCCCTGGCCAGAGTCGACGGTTTCGATTCTGATCTTTATCAGCGTGGGCATCATTGCGTTCCGCGCAATCGGCGCGATTCTCGCTTCCGTCGTTAACTCGATGCAGGAAAGCCAGCTTCTGGTGCAGCTGATTTACTTGCCGATGCTGTTTCTAAGCGGCGCGACTTTTCCGCTGGCGATGTTTCCTCCATGGCTGCTGGTAATCACGCAATTCATTCCGGCGACGTACCTCGTCATCGGGATACAGAGCATGCTGGCGCGCAATGAAAGCATCGCTGCGAATATCCAGCCAACACTGGCTTTGCTGCTGACAGCGTTCGTTGGGCTGTTTATCTCCTACAAGCTGTTCCGATGGGAGAAAGAAGAAAAAATCCGGCCGTCGGCAAAGCTGTGGCTGGCCGCGGTGATTGCGCCGTTTTTGTTGCTGGGCGGCTGGCAAATGCACGTGCAGACCGGCATTGCCAAGGAAAAGATTCTCAACCGGGAACTGGCCCGCGGCGACACATTTTTGATTCGCGGCGCTCGAATTTTTGTCGGTGATGGAAAAGTGATTGAGAATGGATCGGTGCTGGTGCGCGGAGGCAAGATCGCCGAGGTGTTTGAAGGCGAAGGACCGGATGCGAAAACTTTGAAAGCAGAAGCCGTCGAGGCCGCAGGCAAGACGGTACTGCCCGGATTGATCGATGTGCACGTTCACCTCGGCGCTCCGGGAGGTTTCTATGCGGACTGGACCAAATTTGATCCGGACAAAATGATGTTGCGCAATCTCGCGGCATATCTTTACAGCGGAGTCACCACTGTAAGAAGCGTCGGAGATGGCCTTGATGCGATTCTCAAAGTGCGAACAACAGCGAACAGCGGCGAGATGCTTGGCGCGGAGCTGCAGACCTGCGGACCGATGTTTACCGTGCCAGGTGGGCATGGGACTGAGTACGCCAAAAATCTTCCTGCACCTCTGCAGGAGGAGTTTCAAAAACAAACCACGCGCCTTCCGGCTTCGAGTGAGCAAGCGAAACAGCAAGTAGACGAGTTGAAGCAGCGCGGCGTCGATTGCATCAAGGCGATCCTGGAATCGGGCGCTGGAGGCAGGGTTTTCAACCGCTTCGATACCGGGCTGTTTGATGCGGCCGCCCAGGAAGCGCACGCCGATTCACTTCCGCTCGCGGTTCACACCGGAGACGCGCGCGATGTGAGCGATGCGGTTCAGGCGAAGGCGGATTCGATTGAGCATGGTTCGTTCCGCGAAAAAATTCCCGATGCTCTTTTCGAGCAGATGGCGAAGCAAGGAACTTTTTACGATCCTACTTTGAGCGTGGGAGAAGCTTTCAAAAATTTCGCAGCCGGTGACGATAGCCTGCTCAAGCGGTCTTTGGTGCAGCAGGTGAGCCCGTCCGATCTATTGAGCGGAACCGAGCAGATGTTAACTTCTTCGGAAGGCGCAGCTGTTCGCAAGGCGATTGCGGAATATCCCATTGACATGGCGATCGCGACGGACAATCTCAAACGGGCGCAGGAGCATGGAGTGCTGTTGGTGACAGGCAGCGACGCGGGAAATTTTCTAGTCATTCACGGGCCTACCGTGCAGCATGAGCTGGAGCTCTGGGTTCGCGCCGGAATTCCACCTGCGATTGCTTTACAAGCTGCCACGGGGAATGCCGCGAGGCTATTGAAAGCTGAGAAGCAAATCGGATCCATTCGTCCCGGCAACGATGCCGATATGCTTGTGGTCGATGGAAATCCTCTGGAAGACATCTCAGCGACGGAAAGAATCTCGCTTGTCGTATTCAAAGGCGAACGCATCGAGCGAACGACGTTGTTTGATCAGCACTGATCTCCAGGGCGCGAGCTTCACAATCCTAGATTCATTCTTGAAGTTGGGAGAAAAAAGCCAAGGCCGCTTTTGCCGGCTGCCTTGGCTTATTAAGTTGAAATCGCGTGATTGTTATTTTTACTTGGACTCGATCACTCCGAAATAACCATCGGTGTCGTTGGGGCCGGAGGTAAAGAAAAGTTGATTTTTTCCGCCGTTAGCGGTTGATCCGCCTCCGAACTCAATTCCCCAGATTCCGTTGATGTCGATCGCTTTGCCGGAGGAATTCTCCATAACGCCGACTAGAGCGCCGGTCTTCAGGTTGAAGCCGTTGATGTTCCCGACCGTGGCGTTATTGGTGACCAGCAAAGTTCCGCTCAGAGTTCCGAAATTGGCCGGAGCTACGGCAAAGCCCCAGGGTTGGTTAAGCGGTGTGCCGTGGGCAAAGTGCTTCTCCAGGGTTCCACTCTCGCTGAAGATATCGATGTAACCGCCCGGGCCGCCGTTGGTTGCCGCGAACGATACGAAAACCTTGCCATTAATGTCCTGAATGCCAAAAGGCGCGAAGCCGGCGGGAACGGTTGGGTCGGTGAAGGAGTTGACCAGGCTGAAGGTACCATCGTAAACATCAACTTTGTTGTTGGCGGCGTCGGCTGCGTAAATGTAGTTGTTCGACGTATGGTTGGTGATGGCGAGCCCGGTATACGAGGAGCCGGCGCTCTTGACGCCGATTAGCGTCGCGCTGGGATTAAAACCCGACCAACCTTGGACGGTGCCGTCGAGGGTGGCAAACAGAAACACCGAGACCCAGCTATCAATGGCAAACTCGGACGAAGCGTTGTAGACGAGGCCAGTCGGGCTGCCCGCGCCGGAACCGCTGGCGGCGGGAACAATGACCTGCAGCGACTGAGGCTCTCCCTGTGCGTTGTACAACGTGGACCAGCCGCTGGCTTCGTCGCTGACCCAGAATGGATTGCTGGGACTGTAGGCGATTCCCCAGGCATTCTGCAAGAGCGGGTCGGTGAATTTGGCTTTGCCGGAAACGTTCGAAGTGAGATACGTGGCTTGATACTGCGCCAGAGCCGAACTGGAAATCAATACCAGCGCGAACCCGAGCAGAGCAGAGAAACTGAGGGTGCGAGTGAACCAACGCTGCATGTGAGATTCTCCTTGAATGAAATGTCGTGAATTGGGCATGGAGTGGAGTTCGAGGTATCGGCGGTTTCGCTCGCCGAATCCGCCAGTCGCCGCAATCCTAGGCCGCAGTGGGGGTGGGGGTTGTCAGGAGATTGTCATCAGTTTGTAGAATTGTTGTCAGGCGGGAAGAGACGGGGAGCGGCGTCGGAAGCCTAAACCGCTGGAAAATGGGGCGTACCGCTAGTCTGGGCTTCCGGTTCCTTGCAGCTCGATCACTTGCGGCTTGGATGAGGCGCTGTCGATGATCGTGATCGCGCCTTGAACGGTGCCTTGCTCCGTTGGCGTGAACGTTGCAGTGACCGTGCAAGTTGCGTTTGGCGGAACTATTGCGCCGCAGCTGGATTTCACCGCGAACGGAGCACTGGCCGTCATCGACTGGATTTTCAAATCTGTGCTGCCCGTATTGGTGAGCCTGACGGCTTGTGGTGAGCTGGTAGTGCCCACGGCCTGATCCAGAAATCTCAGCGGCGAGGTGGGCGAGAAGCTGACGACGCCAGTATTGAGCAGAGTGACTATGGACGGGGGGTATGAATCTACAGTCACGAGGTCGAGCAGGTGGTCACCATTGAAGTCTCCGGCCGCCACGTATTCGCCATCGGGCCCGCTTCCTGCGGGATAAAAGACGCCGGGCTGGAACTTGCCGTTGCCATTGCCCTTGAATACGGTCACTCCGGACGGTAATCCGAGAGACCCGGGGGGAGTGGACGTGATCAAATCAATTTTCCCGTCACCGTCGAGATCCTGCGCGATTACCGAGGTAGGAAAGGGCGTATCGTAATCAACCGCCTGCAGGAAGCTGCCATCGCCGTTCCCCAACAGGACGCTCACGCTGCTACCGAGTCCGTTGGCGACGGCCAAGTCGAGCCTGCTCGTGTCGCCGGTGAAAAAGCCAGTCGCGATTGATCCTGGAGTTTCAGAAACCGAGTAATAGCCGTGTGGCGTGAAAGTGCCGTCGCCGTTTCCAAGCAGGATGTCCACCTGATTCTCATAACCGCTGCCCGAGACGGCTACGTCGAGCTTGCCGTCGTTATTGAAGTCTCCGGAGGCAATCGCATAGCCTTGGATGTCGTACGGCACATGGGTGGTGATCGGCGCGCCGAAGGTGCCGTCGCCGTTGCCGGGAAGCACTTGAATGCAGTTACACTGTGCCCGACTCCCGGTCAAAATGAGCACGTCAAGGCTGCCGCTGCCGGTGAACTGGCCGGTACTCACGTGAAGGGGCCTCTCGTGGGTGTCGTAGGCCACCGGGGCTTGGAACGTCCCATCGCCGTTCCCAAGCATGACATATAGGCTGTCACTCAACAGGTCGCCCACTACCAGGTCGAGTATTCCGTTGCCTCTAAGGCTCGCAGTGGCTGCGTATTCGGGCTCGACGCCGACGCGATAGGTGAAAAAATGATGAAATGTGCCGTCGCCATTTCCGAGCAAAATCTCGACACTGCCGTACGGCACAAAGTTTACCTCTGCCAAGTCAAGGATGCCGTCGCCGTTGAAATCGCCTACTACTAGGGACGAGGGATTACCCGACCCCACAAAGAAGCTGGCCCGCGTCTCGAAGAGCTGCGCCAGGGCTGTGTGACCGGATGCCATCGCCCACGCTACCAACAGAGCTGCCGCGATCCGAAAAGACATACAAATCCCTCCCCGGCGGCGAACGTGACCAACCTTAGCACTGATCATCTCGCCGCTCAAGCGGCAATTAGCCCGGATGCCGAGAAGACGGAGGGGATGCAGGTTTTTGCACTTGGCTTCCCCTTCCCGGTGGAGTATGTTTCGTAACGCGAAGGGGGCAAATCAGAAAAAGGAGACTTGCAGAATGCCTTCGAGAACAACAACGGTGTTCGTGTGCCTCATCGGGTCTGCCCTAAGCTGGTTCCTCTGTCCTTCACTGACGGCGGCACAACAACTCGGGACGGTCGCAACGCCGACACTGCTTAGCGCGTGTCCAACAAACGCAAACCAAAACTTCTACTCGGGTTCGACTGTGAATGGCACTAACATTCCGGGAATGACCTGCTACTCAACTCAAGTCAGTGGCTGCCCTGGCGTTCAAACGGGCAGCACAATAGACACGCAGAGCCTGGTCTACGGCGTTGACACGCCAAGCGGAAAGCTGAATGGGACAATCGTGATGTTGCCGACCGACGGAGGAGAAACGTTGCCAACCAGCTTCTCCACGTATTACGTGCCGTATTATTTTCTGGCAGGATATCAGGTGATTGAGCTTGTCTGGGCCGGTGCCGATGGGAACGCCGGGCCCTTTCCCTGGGAGCCGACGGTGCAATCTCCGAACGTCATTACCACAAACAACGCGAGCATCGGGCGAGCGGCCTGCAAGCCTGCGACGTTTCTCAACTGGCGGCATGTGTGCTCATGGGAACAGCGCGGGCGCACGGCTTAGTGGAGGCGTGGGACGCTGGAAATGGGGCGCCCCGCTAGTCTGGGCTTCCTGTTCCTTGCAGCTCGATTACCTGCGGCTTCGATGAGGCGCTGTCGACAATAGTGACCGTGCCTTCCATGGGGCCCTGCTTCGTCGGAGAGAAAGTGGCGCTGATCGTGCAGCTCGCGCCCGCCGTCACAATCGAACCGCACGATGATGTCACGCCGAACCCGGCGCTTGCCGTCACAGATTTTATTTTCAGCTCGACCGTCCCAGAGTTGGTCAGCGTGACGGCTTGCGGCGCGCTGGTCGTGCCCACCGCCTGATCCTTGAAATCGAGAGGAGTGGTCGGAGAGAAGCTGACAACGCCCGTATTCAGCAGCGTGATAATCGAGCCCTTCAGGCCATACAGCCCCACAATGTCAATTTTGCCATCCCCATTGACGTCTCCGGCCGCGAGAAACCCGACTGTCGCCGGATACAAGACGCCCGCCTGAAAGGTGCCGTCGCCATTTCCCTTGAAAATGCTCACCCCGGAAATTTGCTGCGGTAGCGGCGAGGAGTCGGACACGGCCAGATCGATCTTGCCGTCGCCGTCGAAGTCCTCAGCCAGCACCCAATCGCATTCGAACGCAGGATAATTCACGGGCTGCTCGAATTTCCCATTGCCGTATCCCAGCAGCACACTGACGCTCCCGCCCTCTTCGTTGGCGAC
Source organism: Candidatus Sulfotelmatobacter sp. (assembly GCA_030041415.1). Taxonomy (GTDB): domain Bacteria; phylum Acidobacteriota; class Terriglobia; order Terriglobales; family Acidobacteriaceae; genus Sulfotelmatobacter. The sequence continues at coordinate 13,301 of JASHNX010000080.1, read as the reverse complement.
AGCCAAGTCGAGTTTGTCTTTGCTTGCCGTGAAGTATCCCGTGGCAATTGCGTCGGGCACGTTTGAAACAATGTAGTCGCCGTCAACAGTGAAGCCGCCGGCGCCGTTCCCTAGCATGATTACTGCGTTGTAGGCCGGGAAGGTCTCGCCGACGACGGCCACGTCCAGCTTGCCGTCGTTGTTGAAGTCGCCAGTTGCAATGGCATAGCCAGCTAGTTTATCCGGCAGCGACGTCCTTATCGGCGTCCCGAATGTCCCGTCGCCCTTTCCCAGCAGAACTTCGACACAGTCGCAATACTCTCCGCTCGTGTTGTGCCCCTCCAGCGCGATGATGTCGGTTTTGCCGTCGCCATTGAAGTCTCCCACCCCGACTGTGTAGGATTCCGCCGTCGTCGGGTATGCGACCGCGGGCTGGAATGTGCCATCGCCATTTCCCAGCATCACCCACACGCTGTTATTCAGCTTGTCATTGATAACTAAATCCAATACGCCGTTGTTACGGAAGCTTGCCGTGGCCCCGAAGGTCGGGAAGATACCGACGGTGTACGTGGCGCCGGCGCGAAAGGTTCCGTCGCCGTTTCCCAGGTAGATCGCGACGCCGCCTCTGGCAGGGTCGGCTATCACTGTGGCCAAATCGAGCGCCCCGTCGCCGTTGAAGTCCCCTACCACGAACGAAGCCGTGTACCCGCTTACGTGCAGGTTCGACCGCGTTTCAAACTGCGCGACGGCGCGGGGGCCAAACGAAATAAACCAGGTAGCGAGGAGAGCGATGGGTAGGGAAATCTTTTGAAAGGGCATGGTACCAACTCCCGGGAGGGGGAACAACGAACCCACGAAGCTTACCATCAAGCGGGGGCTGGCCAAGCCTTGTTTTTCCAAACGCTGACAGCTTCCAATCGGGAGAGGATTGGCCAGCGCCCAAATAAAATGGCGTTCCGCTTTCGCGGAACGCCTGGTTTGTTGCCGCTGGCGGCTTGCGAATGCGCCAGCGAACAGGTTGTGTTTACATGCTTGCCTTGGCGGCTTTTGCCATCGCCGGAGTGCTGAAGCTTTGCATCGCCTTACCGAAGTACATCCGGTAAGAGTGGTGAACTCCGTACATCACCGGGAACATCACCACCGCAGCCTGCCATCCGAAACGATGGCTGACCACGCTCATCATCGAAGTCACGCCCGCACTGAGAACGAAGTACGGGAATGACATCTGTGCGATGTTGAGCCAGGTACGATGCAGAGGAGCACCTTCGGCAAAGTTGATGACGGTGGCCACTGGAGCGGTTTGCCCGAAGAAGAATGCGGCAGTGGTCAAAGCGAGCATCAGCGGTTCCGACGGCCACGTCGCTTTGGCAAACCATCCGGAATTCCAGATCAGGCTTGCCACGCTGGTAGCGAACGCCATCATGCTGACGTTGAACACGACTTGCTGCGCCTTGAACTTGCCACCCTGCTTCGGCCAGGACTGCACCAGGGTCGAGATACATGCGATCACAATCGCTTCCACCGCGCTCAGGCTTACGACTGCCATGAGCAGGAACGGAAGGTTAACGGACATGTTGCCATCGACACCGGGCAGTTTTACTTTCATCCGCGACGTTACCGCTGCCAGAGCCAGCAGAGCCAGCGCGTAGGACAGGTGCAACGTGTGGCTGGCTACGCCGGTGAATATCGCGCTTGCGGCGGCGGTGAAGGCCATGAGTGCGATGAACATTTTAGTTAGCTTTGTGCGATCCATAATTTCCTCCTTTCCCTAATTTCCGCACGGCTATTGTTCATCGTCTCCAGCGTCGGAGAAGGCAGCATCGGCGCTTTCATCCGTCGATGCACCCCACACGACGCTTTGCGCCGTCGTCGCGACGCCCGTGCTCGAGCCCCAGACTACGCTGAAGGCGCTGAGCGTGTTATCGTTCCAAGCCACCGAGCTGCCCCAAACGACAGACATTCCGGTCATTTCGGAGGAGCCCCAAACCACCGAGCTACCCCAAACCACCGAGCTGCCCCAGACCACTGAATTAGAGGACACGCTCGAGTTTCCGTTGACCAGCGTGATCACCCCAGTCTGAGAATTGAAAACGGCGGTCGGCGAAAGAGCCGCTCCAACCGTCGAGGGAGCGAGCAGGCTGCTGCTCATGACCGTGGTCACATCAAGCAGACCTGACCCCACAGAAAACAAATCGTAGGTGTCGACAAAAGTCTGCGAGAGGTGCGGCACGTAGGCCGACGTTGAAGTCAGGCCCATTTTGTAAGTGGTCGCCATCAATCGCGCCTTCACCTGATCGGGAGTCAGCGAGCTCTGCTGTTGCAACATCAGAGCTGCCGCACCCACAACGGCTGGGGTTGCCATGCTGGTGCCGCTCAAAGTGAAGTAATCGTTGTTGCCGTCGTTTCCTGTTACTAGCTCAGCCGGATAATCGGCTTCGAGCGTTGCTCCCGGAGCCGACAACGAAACTACATCGTTGCCCGGCGCTACCATGTCGGGTTTGGCGATGTGATCGTAGGTCGTGGGTCCCTTCGAGCTGTAGCTGGCCAGAGTTTCAGCCGATGCAGCCGGAGAGCCGTTGTCCTTGGTTGCGCCCACGGTCAAGACATAAGGATCGTTGCCGGGAGCGGTGATGGTTCCGAAGCCGTTACTGCCGTTAACAGCCAGCCGACCGTAGTTGCCCGCGGCCACCACCACGAGGATGCCGGACTTCCAGGCCTGCTCAACGGCCTGGCAGAGCGGATCCTGTGTGTAGCTTTCGAAGATTCCGCGTCCCAGAGAAAGATTGATGATGCGGATGTTGTAAGTGCTCTGCAGAGTAATCGCTTCCTGAATAGCCGCGATCACTGTGCTATCTGTGCCGGCGCCGTTCTCATCCAATGCGCGCAGGTCGACGAGACTTACGCCAGGAGCTACGCCTTCATATTGTCCGCTGGAGAGATAACCGTTGCCGCCGATAATGCCGGCGACGTGCGTTCCGTGACCATAAAGGTCCCAGTTTGCGCCGTTCGGGCCGGTCGTCGCGGTTCCCGTGAAATCCTGGTGATAAACCACCCGAGACTTAGTCTCCGTCGAGTTCCAAAGATCGGGATGGTTGTCGTTAATGCCGCTATCGATCACGGCCACTCCGACGCCCGCACCGGTAAATCCCGAATTCCATGCGGAACTCGTGCCGATGGCGCCGTTGACCAGATCATCAGACTCCTTCATCGGGTGGTCCAACCTGACTGAAACGATCTCAGGGTCCGCTTTCAGAAGCGGCAGCGCACGCACCGGAACCGTAAACGCCGCACCCCTGATCAAGTGCAGCTTCAGATGCAGAAGTCCACCGCGGCGCTGCATCGTGGCGTAGTGAGCCTCGGTCGGCACCACACGATACTGCACGATGACGCGAACGGTTTCACTGGCTTTTGCGGAATGAGCTCGTGCCAATGTGGGGGCAAGATCAGCACCGAATTTGCCAACCGGCTGGGGGCCTCCGACTGGTGTTGCGAAAGCGGATTGGGCGACCATCAGCACAAGTGCCAAGGCCATGCGTTTTCCCCAAGCCGCGCTGTGGCGTTCGCCACGAGGCGTCCTCTTTGGTTTAAGCATGTGCAGCATAAAATGTTCACCCTTCCTGAACATGACAGCGAGTTTTGCAGCGAGAAACGGTACGACTACCCACCGGGGAATTAGCACGGCTGGTGCCAATCGAGTTCCTGTAAGTTATTGTTATCGTTATAGATACCGCAAGTGCGCGCGCGGCGGTTTGGGCCAATGTGTCCTAGGAACCGGGGCGTGGGACAGTTTGTCCCGCAAAAATCGTTGGCGTTTCGTTACTGAAGTTTGCCGGAATATCGGATACGGTCCGATGCAGGCTAAAATTCTGTGAGAGTCCGGGGGCCTTCCAATAGGTGCAGGTCTAGCGGGCCGCTGCTGCTTCTGACTTTCGTGCCGGAGAGGTGTCTGCGGGAAGAACTCTCGGCAGGGCTGCCATCAACTTCCGCGTGTAGTCGTGCTGCGGGTTGGCAAAAATCTGCTCGGTCGCGCCGCACTCAACAATCTGCCCTTCATGCAGAATCGCGATGCGATCGCAGATTCCCGCCACCGAAGCGAGATCGTGGGAAATGTAAAGGATGGCGGTTCCGGTCGATCGGTTGAGGCTCCGGAAAAGCTCAAGAATTTCCGATTGCGTAATCACGTCGAGCGCGCTGGTAGCTTCGTCGGCGATCAGGAGCGCCGGGCGATGCATCACGGCCATGGCAATTAATACTCTTTGCGCCTGGCCCACACTCATCTGCGAAGGATATTTGCGAAGGAATTCTTCACCGTCCGGCAAAGAAACGCTGCGCAGGCAAGCACGAATCGCATTTGTGCAGTCTGCGCCTGTGCCCGCGGCATGTGCCCGCCAGGCTTCTTTCAGCTGAGTGCGAATCTTGAGGGCCGGATTCAAGGACGACAAAGGACTCTGCAGAACCAGCGAAATGGTCCTGCCGCGCAAGCTTCGCAGTTCGCGTTCTGAAAGATTTAGAAGATCCAGGTTCCGGAACTGAATCGAGCCTTCGGCGCGGGCACGTTTTTTCTCCAGCAGGCCGAGAATCGCCATCGCGAGCGTGCTTTTGCCGGAGCCGCTTTGTCCTACAAGTCCGAGCACCTCACCCTCGCGGATTTCGAGTTCCACATCGCGAAGCACGGGTGGTTTGCCCGTGTAGCGCACGGTGAGGTTAGCTGAGAGGAGTGCTCCGTTTTGCGTCTCTGTGTTCATCGGTGTCGTCACTGCCCAGTGCTAATTTCCCGATACCGTGAGCCGTTCGGCATTCCAGAAAGTCTGCGGCGACAGAATCACCGGAGCTGCTCCGTGCACTCTGGTAGATACCGCGGAGAGCGCATTTTTATTGATCAGGAAAATGAACGGCTGCTGGTCGACGACAATTTCCTGCACGCGGTCAAATGCGGCTTTTCGTTTGTTGGCGTCGCCGGAAGAAGCCTGCGCGCGCATGAGCCGGTCGATCTCCGCTTCCCAAGGCGTTTCTGGCGTTTTCTGCTGCGGATTCCATTGATGATTGGCGGCCGAACTGAGCCATACGTTCATCTCTTCGTTCGGATCAAGATCGACGTTGGTAAGGCCCAGGATAATGGCTTCATAATCGAAGCTCTGCGTCATGCGCTCGATCAAGGAAGGGAAGTCGAGCGTGACCACGTTGACGTGGATGCCGATTTTCTGTAAATCATCCTGAATCAGCACCGCCATGCGCTCGCGTGCTTTGTTGCCTGCATTGGTGATAATGGAAAATTCAACTGCGTTTCCGGCCCTATCTTTGAGAGTCCCGTTTTCCAAACGGAAGCCATCGGCTGCAAGCGCCTGTAAAGCCTTGTCCGGGCTGTAGGCTGGCGGCTTTAGCGCGGCGTCGAACCAGAATTTATTGGCCGGCGAAAATGGCCCCATAGCCGGCTGAGCATGTCCGTGATAAACGATGCGGCTCAGGTCTTCGCGATTGATCGCCTCAGAAATTGCACGCCGAAAATTGGCTGAACGAAACCAATCTCTCTTATAGACAGGAATTGGCGCCTTGGCGACTTCATTGAACCAGAGTTGCTCGCTATCGAGCGATGGGCCGGCGTCATGCACCAGCTGAGGCGAAGCGGACGCGAGCTTGTCGAAGTATTCGCTGTCGAGAGTGTTGATCAGATCAAGCTCTCCGCGCTTGAACTGCAGCATTTCGACATCGCGATTGGGCTGAATGTTGAGCAGAATGGAATCCAGATAAGGCAGCCTGCGGCCTTGTTCATCCCTTTTCCAGTAGTTGGGATTGCGCTGCAGCAGCACGGACGCTCCGGGTTTGTAATCGGCCACCATGAAGGGGCCGAGCACGGCCATTTCTTTTTTCGGGGAGTTCTGGGAAAGAATCGCAACCTGATCGAACAGGCGATCGAGACCCGCGACCTCCGCCGGAAACAGGATTGAAATCTGCGAAGGAGAAACTACTTTGGTTTCGACTTTTCCGTTGGCCGAGCGGAACGAGTCGCCGGTCGGGGAATGCAATGCCGGGTCCATCAATTGCTGCACGGTGTAAGCGACATCCTCCGTGGTGAAGGGCGTCCCGTCAGAGAATGCGATCCCGCTGCGCAAACGAAACGAAATTTCTCGCCCGTCTTCGGATACCTTCCACGACTCGGCTAATTCGGGCTCGAGTTGCTGCGTCTGGCGATTCAGCCGGATCAGAACGCCCCCGGTTAGGTACCGGATGGATGCGGCCGCATCGTCATCCACTTGCAAAGGATTGAACGTCTTCGGTTCGTTGTGGAGACAGAATCGGAGTTGTCCACCCTGCGCCGTCGCTAGGCCGGTCATGATTCCAGCGCACACGATCGCGACCGCAAAAGCGTCTCGCAGCGCGGCGAGTGTTATGAAATTGCCATTTCGATGTTTCATCCAGCCGCTTCTTCCTGCTTTGACAGCAAAATCTGAAATGATGTGACTACCAATACAAGTAGAACCAGCGGGACAAACTTCCAGGGTTCAGCCCCGACCGAAACCAGGCTCTCGAGTTCTTTCAGCAAGCTTCCCCATGAAGGCATTGGTTCAGCTACTCCAAGGCCAAGAATCCCCAAGTTGGCCTCGCTCAAAATAAAAACCGGGATCGAAATCCAAAACTGCGCGTAGAGCACGGGCTTCAGATTGGGGACGACATGCACCCAGAACAATCGTTGCCCGGACAATCCGGCCGCTTTCGCCTGCCGGACAAAATCTGAGCTGCGAACGGAGGCGGCGCTTGCACACAAGACCCTCGCTGCTACAGTCCAGCCGAGAAGTCCCAAAAGAAGAAACGTCACAAGGACTGAGACGAATGGCGAAACATTCAGCGGCATCAATGCGCGAACCGTGATCAGCAAAAAGAGCCAGGGAAGCGACAGGAACAGATCCGTCACGGCCATGGCAATTCGCGACCAAACGCCTCCCAGATATCCCGCTAGGCCGCCGATCAGGGCGGCCAGCAAAGTTGATAGCAGCGCCGCCGCCGGGGCTAACAGCAACGAAATTCGTGTGCCATACAACACTCGCGCAAAGCGGTCGCGCCCCAGTTCGTCCGTTCCTAACCAGTGCTCGGCCGATGGTCGGGCATCGGTTGCCTCGCGATATTGCTTTGCATAGCCCGCCGGGGCCAGCCAATTTGCCGCACCGGAAGCGCCAAGCGCTATAGCCAGGACGGCAAACCACAGTATTCTCCCCAGCCTCATGCTTCCTGCCCGCGGAGCATAGAACCGATTACATCTGCGCTGGAATTTGCCAGCAAGGTTACCAGCGTCACGAGGATTGTGATGTTTACGAGCAACGGCAGATCGCGAGCCAGCGCCGCCTGCCACGCGAGCGCTCCGATACCAGGCAAGCCGCATAGTGCTTCGACCGGAATCGCGGCTCCGATCGCCATGCTGACGGAAACTCCGGCCAGCGCGAACATCTGCGGCATCACCACGGGAACGACATGCCGAAAGAGGATGCGCACTTCGCTTAATCCTCGTGCACGCGCGGCGAGGATGTGCGGGCGCGAATAGATTTTTACCAGAAGATTGTGTGCGTAGCGATACGTGTGTGGAAACACGATCAGGGCGATGGCAATCGATCCGGGCAGATTCCATAGAACGGACAGCAATGCCAGCACCGCCGCCGGAAGGCAAAGCAAACCTCCGCTCACGATGGTTGTCATCGCGTCGTAGATCGAGAGTCGAAGCCATGCCGCACTGAGCGCCAGCATCGAGGCAAGCAGCCACGATAGTCCCAGTCCGATTCCGAGGAGCCGCACGGTGAGCGGAAGGCGTTCGCGCAGCAATGCGCGGACTGGCTGGCCAAGTGCGCTTGAGTTTCCCAGGTCACCGTGACCTGCACGGATTAAATAGGAAAAATAAAAATAGAGGATGTTGTCATCACGATGACGCGCACCCTCCAGCGCGTGTGTGCTGGCCGCATTCAGATGCGGGTCGAGCACTCTTTCGTCAGCATCGAATCCGGGAGCGAGACGCACCAGGGTAGCGGAAAGCAATCCTCCGAACAGAACGGTTGCCAGCAGGGCCAGCAAGTGCCCGGCAATTTTCCGGTGCAAAGAGTGCATTTTATTTTCCCGCTGCGCCTTGAGCCAGAACATCCCGGCCGGCAACGCTTTGTGCGTGGTGAACCTGCTTTACCGAGTACATGCGGCGGTCGGCTTCGGCAAGCAGGGAATTGACGTCGTAACCATCCTCCGGACAAAACGCCGTGCCTACGCTTAGCGAAATCACGTCGCGTCCGCAGGTGTGACGTCCAGCTTCAATAGCTGCCTGATTCAGGCGGTTGGCCTTTTCAGTCGCAGCATCGGGTGTAAGCCCGGGCGCAGTTACAACAAACTCGTCGCCTCCCATACGCGCCACGTAGTCATAGCCGCGGCAGGCTTCTTTCAGTCGAAGGCTGAATTCGCGCAGTAATTTGTCGCCTTCGAGATGTCCAAAGGCGTCATTGATCTTCTTCAAGCCGTCGATATCGCAGACCATCACCGCAAGAGTGCTCTTCATGCGGCGCACCCGGGTGACTTCCTGCGCCAGATGCACGAAGAGGGAACGTGCGTTGGGAAGTCCGGTAAGAAAATCGGTGGTCGCTGAACTTTCTGCCTGCTGGTACTTCAAAGCGTTTTCGACCGACAATGCCACTTTGGAAGCGACCGCTAGAAGAATGCGGAGATGATCGGGCGCAAAAGCGTCTTGCGCCGAGTGATACATCGCCAGAACGCCAACCACTCCATTCAGCCCCTGCAAAGGCACGACCAGCGCGGAAGACAGAGGCGTAAGTTTCGGATCGGCAATGTAGCCCTGTTCCACCTGCGGGTTGCCATTGATGATGGGTTTGCAATTTTCCGCGACCCACCCACAGAGGCCCTCGCCCATGCGAATCTTGAGCGAGGAAAGAAGGCGAAAGTTTTCGCCGCTCACGAGCTCTGGCAGCAGCCATCCATTGCGATTCACAAACACGGCGATTGAATCGTAAGGAATGAGTTTGCGCAGGCGCATCGAAAGCACTGAAAGAGTCTCGCTAAGGCTCAGCGAGTTGCCAAGGTCCTGGCTCAGGTCGAACATGGCTTGCGCTTCCTGCCGCGCCGACGCGATGGAACTGAGGAAGTCGGTATCGCTTTGCGCAGAATCGGTCCATTTCTCGAAGCCGGTAGCGGGAGCGAGTCCGCGCTCTACCCGCAAGTCCTTGGAGAACCCTGAAGGAACAAACCCTTCCTGTTGGGTTTGCGCCTTCTGTTCCAGATCGATGTAACTGCGCTGCAGCACTTCGACAATTTTCGGATCGAACCACGACCCTGCGCGTTCTTTCACAGTAGCCATCGCTTGATTCAGCGGAACCGCCGGACGATATTGCCGGTCCGAAGCCAGAGCATCGAGACAATCGACCACGGAGAGAATTCGCGCGCCGATCGGAATCTCTTCACCAACCAGGCCCATGGGATATCCCGAACCATCCCAACGCTCGTGATGGGCGCGCACGATCGGAGCGACGGGGTATGGGAAGGCGACGCGCTCCAGAATTTCTGCGCCGACGATCGGATGCACCTTCATCTTCTCGAATTCTTCGGGAGTGAGCCGGCCCGGTTTGTTGATGATGTGCTCGGGTACAGCGAGCTTGCCAATATCGTGCAGCAAAGCCGCTGCTCGCAAGGCTTCGATCTCGTCAGGCGACAATCCGATTTCTTTCGCGATCTCGAGAGCATAAGTGCGCACACGCTGCAGGTGCGTGTGCGTTGTGTGATCTTTGGCCTCGATCGCAAGGGCCAGGGCTTCAATCGTACGCATGTTGAGCGATGCGATCTGCTCGACGTGTTTTTTCTCGATCTCAACGCGTTCTTTTTCGGCCTCGAGCCGGCCGAGATAGAGGCGATAAGAACGGTACACCCAATAAATCAGCGGCAGAACCAGAAGCGAAGTCTGCCAGCCGGCGCGCCGGTTAATGATTCCGACTAGCCCAACCGCTGCCGCGCCCACCAGGTAGTAAGGAAACGACCAGAAATAGCATTCCGACCACACTTTGCGTGGTGTCTTGTTTTCCGTGAAAGCAATCACGACCGAGATCGGCAGCGTATTCGCCAGGAAAAACACAAGGGCAGCCAACAGTAGGAGGAGCGGCTTTTCATTGCCCATCCTCGGATCGAGCCAGTGATAGGTCACGTAAGAAAGAGCTGCAGCATTCGCCATCATCCCGAAAACATTGAAGAGAACCTTAACCGGATCAGGACGTGTGCGGATTTGCCAGACGCTCTGCACAAGAGTCGCCGTGCAGCCGATCGCCAAGGTTTCCGGCAGGCTAAGTTCCATTACGCCGAGCAAAATGAATAGAAAGTTCACTGACATCGTGCCATCGATGCCCGGGAGTTGGACCTTGAGGCTGGAAGCCAGCGCGGCAACGATCAGATAGCAGGCGAACCGGGTGAGATCAGCCGATTGCCAGTTCGAGAAGGCGGACCACAGCACCACCATTCCGACCGAGACTGTGGTTCCGACAAATAGTTTGGTGCGAGTCGACATTCGCTCTGACTCAACAGATTTTCAAACACAGGCACGACAGAGAGATCCAGTCGCGCGAGTTTCCCCACGCACACTTTCACCACACCTGTGCCGTTGAGATCGTATGTTTATCGGGAGTTTTTCAGTAGCTTACTTTGGTAACGTGCGCAACAAGGCTGCTACTGGGAAATTAATCCCTGACTTCAGTCGCTTCTCATTCAGAGTTGCTCTCATGTTGAACACGCGGTTACTTTCGTTATTATCGAAGCCTGCATACCGCCTGCAACTTGTTCTGTCTGTGTCAAGATCAACTCCGAATGTGCGGAATGCAATCATCCAAGCTCAGTCCGCCGCCTTCCGTGGCGTCCGCTATTGCGGCAGAGGCTGCCCGCGATTCTGGAACCCGCCCGAGCGCTGTGCCCGGAACCATTGCCGTGTTATCCACAGATCTCGAAGGCAAGATTGTCGGCTGCAATGACTCGACGCCCGATCTTCTTGGCGGCACTTGCGAGAACATTTCGGGAAAGTCACTCTCGGATTTCCTCTCAGCCGAGAACAACGCAGAGGAGCGGCAGTTGCAGAAAACCCTGTTGGCCGCGGTTCTTAAGCAGGGTCACTACGATTCTGTGCACACGTGCCGGACCGAATCCGGTGCAGAATTTCGGGCAAATTTGTCGATCGCACTAATGCGCGACGGCCGCTCCAAGCCTTCGGGAATCATTGCCATTCTCTCGAAAAGCAGTGTGAACACGACGCTCGCTTCTCCCGCTGCCGAGCCGGAAGCCGAGGAAAAGAAGATAGCGGAAATTACATTCCGCGACATCGGTGGCACCAAGCTCATCCTGTCGAGCCCGATCATGCACCAATTTATGCGGATGGTTGACCGGGTCGCTGGCCACACCGAGAGCGTACTCATCACGGGCGAGACTGGAACGGGCAAGGAACTGATTGCTCATTCGATTCATCAATCCTCGAGCCGGCGGAACAAGCCTTGGGTCGATATCAATTGCGCTGCCCTGCCTGAAAATCTGGTGGAGAGCGAATTGTTCGGATATGAAAAAGGCGCGTTTACCGGAGCGGACTCTTCAAAGCCGGGATTGTTCGAGCTTGCCGATAAGGGCACTTTGTTTCTCGACGAAATTGGCGAATTGCAGTTGCAAACCCAGGTCAAGCTCTTACGTGTACTCGATGGGTACCCGTTTTACAGGCTCGGCGGCCATCGCAAGATTCAAGTGGATGTTCGCGTCGTAGCCGCTACGAATCAGGATCTGGACGCTGCCGTCGCCGCAGGACGTTTTCGCCAGGATTTATTTCATCGCCTGGGCCAATTCCAGCTCCGCGTGCCTCCGTTGCGCGAGCGGCCGGAAGACATTGTTGCATTGGCCGAGCATTTTCTGGCGCTGAAATCGCCAAAATGCTCTTTTTCGCCCGATGCAATTTCCGCGTTGCTTTCTCACCAGTGGCTCGGCAATGTTCGCGAGCTGCGCAATCTGGTTGCACGGGTTGCAGTCGAATCGCGCGAACCGGAGATACGCAAAACCCAAATTACCGCGGCGATGTCCGGCAATCCGGTTACGCAACGGCAGTCGGCGTCCATGCCGGTCGGCAATCTCGATAGCATGGAAGAGCAGATGATCATCCGCGCGCTCGAGCGCAGCGGCGGCCATCGCAGCCAGGCCGCGGAGCAGCTCGGCATCTCTCGCCGCACTCTGAGCCGCAAGCTGAAGGAATACAACATCAATGTGAATCCGGGTGACATGCCGAACACACTGGGCTCAATCAGCCTCGATCAGCAAAAGTTCTTCCGCGCCCGCGTGGAGCTGAACGTGACGCTGAAAAATCAGCAGGGCTATGAAGCGCAGGTAAAAGGCGTGAACCTCAGCACCGGCGGCATGGGACTCGATGACCTGAAAGAGCCGATGCGCTTTACGGGATTGCTGGATGTGAGTTTCCCGCTTCCAGAGAGCGACACTGTGTTTCAGGCAAAAGCCCGCATCGTTTGGTTTGGGGATGAAGGCCGCGTCGGCTTGCGCTTTTCCGTGATCGATCCTGTGCTCTTCGAACAACTCCAGCACTGGACGAACAAAAAGATGAAGGATGAAGGCTGGGAGCTACCCGGCTAGTCTTTCCGCAGCAGATCTCCGCACGACTCACACCAGCTCCTATACCTGCGATGACTTTCTCGGCAACGCTGGGATATGATTTAAGCGATGCCGATGTCGGATCATCTCCATTCCTTTCAAACTGACGACGCGCGATTGGTGCCGGTCCATGCAAAAGTGCTGGCGGGTGAACGTCTCGATGCTGACGATGCGCTGACCTTGTATCGCACCGGCGACATCCTGGCTGTGGGGTGGATGGCCAATCACGTCCGCGAACGCATGCACGGCGATAAAACCTATTTCAACGTCAACCGGCACATCAATCCGACGAACGTTTGTGTCGCCGCCTGCCGGCTGTGCGCTTTTGGCCGCAAGAAAGATGCTTCCGGCGCTTACACCATGGCGCTCGAAGAAGCGTTTGAAACGGCGGCGTCCGGGTATTCCGAAGCCGTAACCGAATTTCACATTGTCGGCGGATTGCATCCCGATTTGCCCTTTCAGTATTTTCTCGATCTCTGCGCAGGATTGAAGCAGCGGTTTCCGCAGGTGCATCTCAAAGCATTCACCATGGTCGAGGTTGCGTATTTATCGAAGCGGGCCAAGCTTTCAATTCGCGAGACGCTTGAGCAACTGAAGGCTTCCGGCGTGGATTCGCTCCCTGGCGGTGGTGCGGAGATTTTCGCCGACCGGATTCGCCACATCATCTGCGA
>JASHNX010000079.1 GCA_030041415.1 Candidatus Sulfotelmatobacter sp. | reverse complement strand
GATGGGCAACGCATTCGGCTGGCGGGCAAAGGCAATGCCGGGGCGCACGGTGGTGCGGCGGGCGATTTGTATGTGATTATCCGCATCGATCCGCATCCGGTGTTCCGGCGCGAGGGCGACGACATTTATTTGACCGTGCCGGTGAGCGCAACGGAAGCCGCGCTCGGGTCGAAAATCGAAGTTCCGACGATCGATGGCCGTGCCTTGCTGAAAATTCCTCCTGGCACGCAGCCGGGACAAAAATTGCGCCTGCGTGAAAAAGGCGTGCCATCAGCCACGCGAGAAGGCGAACGCGGCGATGAGATTGTCGAGGTCACTGTCAGCGTGCCCATGCCGCGCGACGAGCGCACGAAAGAATTGCTGCGTGAACTGGCAAAGCTGAATCCCGAAGATCCCAGAGCGGAATTGTGGACCAAGGTTTAAGGCGAGACGCCAACGGCGGCTCCGACAAGCAAACCAAACCGAGCTAACCAGCTAGGGAGGCTCTTTCATGCCCGGCAAAATTCTGATCCTTCTAGTACTGACACTCGCGCCTGCCTTCGCTGCCACTTCCCCTGCGAACGAGGCGCCGACCACGCTGCGAGCGGCGTCATCCACTGTATGGTCATCCGTGCTCCCGCTCGGATGGAACGGAAATGCCCAGTGTGATTCGGACGCCAACCTTTACGCCCAGACCGGCACCGCCGATTCCATTTCCATTCTTAAGCTAGCCCACGGTGGGTCCAAGTACGAACTGTACGGCGTTCCAGTTGACGTAGCTCGGAATGCGGCCTTCCGGGCGTTTAGCGTTAGTCCTTCCGGAGAGTTGAGAGCCCTCGCCGACACGCGCGACCACCAGACTTACGTGTTTGAATGGCGCTCCGATCCAAGCAACCCGAGTCAGACAAAGCTGGATGTGCCAGAGCATCTGACGACCGAGTCCCTCGCTGCCTTCCAAAGCGGAGCGATGCTCGTGAGCGGGTACTTCAACCGAGGCGCTGATGAGCAAGAGCGGGGGAAAAGCTTCATGGCTATATTTGAGGACTCGGGCAAGCTCGCGGCGCGTGTTTCCGGCAAGTTCAGCGATTTCGATCTCGCCAAAACAAGGACAAAGTTATACGAGGGTGGCTCGGCCGTCGGGGACGACGGATATATTTACCTTCTACGCCCGGAGGAAGTGGTTGTCGTCTCCGCATCCGGTCAGGTAGCGCGGCGCATGCCTTTCAAGAAACCGGACCCCAGCCTGCTCGCCGAGGGCATCTACGAGTCTGGTGGGATCGTTCTAGTGCAATTCTTTGAGGATAAAGGAGTGGGAAAGCATTTCACTGCCGAGTATCTGGCGCTGGACTCCGCGACAGGCAAACGACGAGGATTCTATGCACCCGAATCGGCCTTGGGAAACAACCTGGTGTGCTTTACGCGAAACGATGGCCTCACATTCCTCACCGTCAAGGACGAGAAACAGGTGTTGTTGACGGCACCGCTGCCGTGATTACAAGAAATTGTCGAGATCACAGTACAAATGCAGAGATCCTTCGGCCCGCAAGAAACGCGGGCCTCAGGATGACAATTCTTAACAAATTCTGCGTCGTCTTCTCAGCAACAATTTCTTATTTCTTCATGCTTGGATCGTCAGCCGGGTCGATGTAGTTGAACTTGACCGGCGACTGGCCGTGGATCTGAATCACGGTTTCACCTGACGCACCGGCGTAGTGGTGCATGCCGGGATCGAGATAGGCAAAGCTGCCAGCCGGAAATCTCATCGTTTTGCTGTCGTCCCATTTGTCGCCCATACCGACGATCAGTGTTCCAGAAATAACTGTCACGTTCTCGCGCAGCGGATGCGTGTGCGGCGCGATTTTATAGCCGTCGGGCAGCTTGAGAAAAATGGTGTAGTCCCCGCTTTCGGCCATGGGGTTTCCTTCCAGAACGGCAAGTTGGGCGCCAGCCGGGATAAATGGCGGCGCTGGTCCCCACTTCACCTGATCAGGCGTGAAGGCATTTTGAGCGTTGGCAGGTTGAGTAGCGAGAGAAAAAGTGAACGAAAGGGCGAGGACTGCGAGAAACGGTAATCTCATCGATCCGCCTCCAAAGCGGTGGCGAAATCATATATCGAGAACGCCAGGAGAAACAGCGGCGCATTGGGATTCTCACAAGTCTGCTCATTCAATCGGGTCGCAGCCCGCGTTACCTCCGTACCTGACCTCTCTGCCGAGAATTTTTTTTCAGAACTGCACATTTTTCTTGCATCCTGTGGAAATTCCCGTAATCTCACTATTGCGAACTAACTTCGCCGCAATGCCCGGAAAATCGCTCGCAACCCGGGAGCCGCGCAACGTCAAGGGAGGCGCGGTGGTGAGAGTGAGTCGCTTGAGGAGGAAGCCATAGAAATTGGCAACTGCTAGCGCTCCGCGTCAACAAACCGAGAACCTCCAACCTCTCTCCGCCGTTCCGAATAAAACCCCCAACCGGAAGAAATTCGTCAGGCTCACCTTGTGGCCTCTCGTTGCCGCCACCTTCTTTATGGTGTCGGGCGGAACTTATGGCACGGAAGACATCGTCCACGGAGCCGGCTACTGGCGCGCGATCCTGATTCTCTTGCTCACCCCGCTGTTGTGGAGCCTGCCGACGGCTTTCATGATCGGTGAACTATCAAGCGCGCTGCCTTTCGAAGGCGGCTATTACGCCTGGGTGCGTCGGGCGATGGGCAATTTCTGGGGATTTCAAGAGGCGTGGCTCTCGCTGGTTGCGTCGATTTTCGACATGGCGATTTATCCGACGTTGTTTGTGGCGTACCTGACGCGGATGTTTCCGTGGTTCCAGGTGAACAATCGCGGGTGGTGGGTTGCGCTTGTTGTTGTAATCGCCTGCGCGTTGTTGAATATCGCCGGGGTGAAAGTGGTTTCGATGACTTCGTTGTGGCTTTTTTTCGCCCTGTCGGCGCCCTTTGTCGCGATTGTGTTGTTGGCTCCGTTTAAATTTGGCGCGCTTGCGAACGCTGTGACAAAGCCGACGACGTCTACTGTCGATATTCTCGGCGGGCTACTCATCTGCATGTGGAATTACATGGGTTGGGACAACGCATCAACGATTGCGACCGAGGTCGAGCGCCCGCAGCGGACCTATCCGCGTGCCATGCTGGTGGCAGTGGCGATTGTCGCAGTGAGCTACATTCTCCCGTTCGCTGCGATGTGGGCGACAGGATTGAAAGCGAACGCCTGGGAAACCGGTTCGTGGGCTGACATCGCCGGATTGCTCGGCGGGCCGCTGCTTCGCGTCGGCGTCGTTCTCGGCGGGATGATTAGCGCATTTGGCATGTTCAACGCCCTGGTGATGAGCTATTCGCGCCTGCCGCTGGCAATGGCACAAGATGGCATGCTGCCCGGAGTTTTTGGCAAGCTGCAGAAGAAATCACGTGCACCGTGGGTTGCAATTGTTGCGCTGGCAATCGGCTGGGCGATGTGCCTTGGCCTCGGTTTTGCGCGGCTGGTTACGCTCGACATCCTTCTTTATGGCGCGAGCTTGTTGCTGGAATTTGTCGCGCTAGCGGTCCTCCGCTTCCGCGAACCGGATCTGGCGCGTCCGTTCCGAGTTCCCGGCGGCTTGTTTGGCGCGATCGCGATCGGCATTCCTCCCATGCTGCTGCTCGGATTTTCGGTGATCCGCAGCGAGCACGAATCGGTGCTGGGGATGAGCTCGTTCGCTTTCGGAATGATCCTGATCGCGGCGGGCTTCGTCGCCTACGCGGTCAATCACCTTCTGAAGCCAGCGGGATGGGTGCGGGAAGAAAAACCGCAGCCCGCGGCCTGAACGGATCGATCCCAAAAGGCGATTCAAGACGACTAGTAAAAAGAGGATCGGGAGTTTCCCGATCCTCTTTTTCGCTTTGCGATGTTTTTCTCTAGAACTTGTAACCGAACCCGGCGGAAATAATGGGGTACGCCTGGAAGAACGACATGCTGTTGTTGATCTTGTTCTGCTCCGAGATGATATTCGCCTGCACCGTCGGGTCGGCAACGCTGCGGCAACCAACTCCCGGAGCGGCACAAACGTTTCCCGCCAGGTCCAGAGTAGCTCTTGGCGATCCCTGGAATACCACGCCGAGCTCGACCGGAAAGCTAAAGTGCTTGCTGTGCCGGCGCGGAACAAGATTTCCCCAGCCAACTGTAACCATGGGCGCGGCCTGGTAGAAATCGATTTTGCCGGTGCCGGTCGTGGGCGCGGCCGCATCGCTGTAATAGGTTACGCCGCCCAAAGTGAAGCTCTGTCCGCCGTTGACGTAGGTCGTCGCCTTGATCGGGTCAGCCAGGTAGGCAAGGAAGCCCGGGCTTACATGAAATTTGCCCCCGAAAGGAAAAATATCGACGTGGCCCTCGATGGTTTTGAAGTTCACGTGGCCGTCATACGAGATACCGTCCTTGCTGAAACCCCGGCTGTAGCCCAGTATGTTGAACCCGGCCCGGAGGTCGATGCGGCGAAGAACAGAAGTGGCAACTTCCGCACCCGCTCCCAGTGTTGACACTTTCACACCCACTCCCACCGGCCCGATAGCCGGTTCAGATTGGCATAATGCGGTACCAGTCGTGATGAACAGGCTGCAGGCAAAAACGACGAAGCGAAACTGCGCTTTCATTTTTCTTTCTCTCCTGAAGTGGCGATGAAGCAACGGGGGCATTCGAATGCAAAGCCCTAGCGCCCCAATGAGCTGAACGTTAGCACGATGCAACTTGCCATTTCACGGCACTTTGGGGCACGATTGGGCTGACCTTTGGTGTAATCCGCGATCTCTGCGGCACGATGCGCTGGGAGCGCAGCGAGGGAACAGGTGACTAAGAGAAAATCAAAAGGAGCATATATGATCTCCGCCGTTGCGGAGATGTATGGCATCCATCCGCAAACTCTGCGGCTATATGAGCGCGAAGGCCTGCTCAAACCGTCGCGCACCGAAGGTAATACCCGTCTTTATACCGACGAGGATTTGCAGCGGCTGGAGTTCATTTTGTCGCTGGCGCGCGACCTGGGAGTGAACATCAGTGGCATGGCGATCATCCTGCAAATGCGGGAGCGCATGGAAGAGATGCAACGCCAGATTCAGGAGTTTGTGCAATACATCCAGGAAGAAGTCTTGACCCGCGCCCACGCAGCGGCTGACCCAGCGAAGGGCGCAATCGTTCCCGTACACAGAGCGATTGTTCCGGCAGTACAGCCCAAAAAGAAGTAACCTCACCTTTCCTGTTAAAGCATCTGCTCGTGAGGCAAAGGCCAACTCGCGCTCAGGATGAGACGTTTTTTGGGCGTATGATGAATAGCCCACAATGCTGCCCTTTAAGCTCGTCTACAGCGATGCGTATTACCTTCCGATCGGCGCACACGTCTTCCCTGCCGAAAAATATCGCCGCGTTCATGATCGCCTCCTTGCAAGTGGCGTCGCCGATTCCGGCGATTTTCTCGCACCTCACCCGGCCAGCGATCAGGACATCCTCCTTGTACACAAACCAGACTACGTTCAGAAACTGAAAACCGGCACGCTCTCGGCGCTGGAAGAGATGGAAATGGAAGTTCCCTACTCACGCGAACTGGTCGATGCCTTCTGGCTGGCCGCGGGAGGCTCGATTCTCGCCGCCCGCCAGGCTCTGGCCGACGGCATCTGTCTCAACATTGGCGGCGGATTTCATCATGCCTTTCCTGATCACGGCGAGGGTTTCTGCATGATTCACGATGTCGCCGTCGCGATCCGCCGATTGCAGCGCGACGACAAGATTCGGAACGCAATGACCGTCGATTGCGACGTGCATCAGGGCAACGGCACGGCAGCCATCTTTGCGGGAACGCGAACTGCGAGCCAGCCGCTCCCGTCTATCGGGCCCTCAACCCTCGGCGGAGTTCCCGAAACCAACACATCAGCAAATGCGACGCGTCGCGGCAAGATGCGCGGGGCCCACGCGGGAGAGGTCTTCACGATTTCGCTGCATCAACACAACAACTATCCGATGTGGAAACCGCCGTCTTCGATCGATGTCGATTTGCCCGACGAAATCGGCGATGACGATTATCTCGCATGGCTCGATAACGCTCTAAGTTCCGGCCTGCGGCAGTTCGAGCCGGAACTGATCTGCTACATCGCCGGTGCCGATCCCTACGAAGCAGATCAACTGGGCGGACTTTCGCTGACCATCGATGGCCTGAAACGGCGCGACGAACTTGTCTTCCGTGTCGCTCGTGCCCGAAATATCCCCGTGATGGTCACCTATGCCGGAGGCTACGCACAGAATGTTGAGGATACGGTGACAATCCACAGCAATACCGTGATCGCGGCGAAGCAGGTCTTTGCTGCGGCAGATCGATAAGCGCGAAACGTTATACTCGATGAAATGATCCTGAGCCCTTCCGACCTTTCGCACACTGACCTTTACAATCTTGTGCTCAATTCCGTCGCTCCGCGGCCGATTGCGTGGGTCTCGACCATCAGCGCGACAGGCGCGCACAATCTCGCTCCCTTCTCTTTTTTTAACGCTGTGTGCATCGACCCTCCGCTGCTGGCGTTCGCTCCGGGGTTGCGAGCCTCGAAGCAGCCTGGCTCATCCGACGGAGTCGCCAAAGATACGCTACGCAATGTTCGCGAAACACAGGAGTTCGTTGTTAACGTTGTTACTTACGATCTGCGCGAGGCGATGAACCTGACCAGCGGCGAATACGATCGATCGGTGAACGAATTCGAAGTTGCGAGCTTGTCTCCAGAGCCTTCGAAAATTGTTCGGCCGCCACGGGTCGCGGAGTCGCCGGTAAGCTTCGAATGCCAACTTCATCAGATTCTGGACTTCTCTCGGGCTCCAACCAGCAGCAGCCTCGTGATCGGCCGGGTCGTTTCCATTCATGTAAGAGATGCGCACATCAAGGATGGCAAACTTGACCGCAATTCGCTCGATCTGATCGGCCGCATGGGCGGCGTCCAATACACTCGCACGACAGAACGGTTCGAGATGGTTCGGCCAAAAGTTGAATAGGAGCGTTCACATGCCCGGATTGACAAGCCAGAGACGCTGCGGCATTATGGTTGGCACTGACTTCACTCTTCGCCGCATTTTTCAAGTCATTTAGAATGGTACTGGAACTGGAGGAGAATATGACTGACATTGTCCGCAAGCTCTGGTTGGGAGAGGAAGGGCAAGACATCGCCGAATATGCCGTAATGCTGGCGGTGATTCTGGTCCTGGTGGTTGGCACGATCCGGCTGATCGGGTCCAACGCTAATAACGTTTTCTCAAATACTGCGAGTTCGATTCAGTAACGGTTAAAGGGCCCTAGTCATTCCAGTTCACCATGCCGTCAGGAAGTTGTGTCATGCAGCGATTTGCCCCGTTTATCGAGCCGTTTCGCTACTTTAGGAGAGTAGCGGCAGCGGCGATGCTTGCGGGGCGATCGAGCGGATAAGAAACCAGATCCAGCAAGTTAAGCCAGAGGCCGCGATTGCATTCGCGGCCTTTTTACTTTTCTGCAATCAGGGAGATTGCCCATGATCGTCAACATGTCCGAGAAAGCGACCGACCAGGAAATTACCCACATCATCGAACGCATTCGTGAGGCCGGGTATCAACCTCATGTCACCCGCGGAGTCGAGCGCACGATCGTTGCTGCCGTGGGAAACGGACGGCGGCATGAGATCGAAGCCTTACAAGTCGCGCCCGGAGTGGAAAATGTCGTCCCTATCGCACAACCCTTCAAGCTGGTGAGTCGACAGGTGAAGCCGGAGCGATCGGTCGTGAGCGTCGCGGGGGTGGCGATCGGGGGGCCGGGAGTCGTCGTCATCGCCGGACCATGTTCGGTCGAGTCGCGCGAGCAATTGCTCAGTACGGCGCGAGCCGTCAAGCGGGCTGGAGCCACCATGCTCCGAGGTGGGGCCTACAAGCCGCGAACTTCTCCCTATGATTTTCAAGGTCTCGGCCTGGAGGCGCTGAAGATTCTCCGCGAGGCGCGGGAAGAATGTGGGCTGCCGGTTGTAACCGAGGTGATGAGCACCGAAGATGTCGAGATCATTTGTGAGCACGCCGACGTATTGCAGGTTGGGGCGCGCAACATGCAGAATTTTGCTCTGCTGCGTCGGCTTGCCACGATCAACAAGCCGATTTTGTTGAAGCGGGGTCCGTCGGCAACCGTAAAAGAATGGTTGCTCGCGGCCGAATATCTGCTGGCCGGAGGAAACAATCAGGTTGTGCTTTGCGAGCGCGGCATCAAGACCTTTGAAACCGAGATGCGCAATACCTTCGATCTCGCTGCTGTGGCATTAGCTCGCGACCTTTCTCATTTGCCCGTGATTGCCGATCCTTCGCACGGAACCGGCAAGCAAAGCTTGATCGCTGCCGTCTCGCGCGCGGCCGTTGCCGTCGGCGCCGACGGACTAATGATTGAGGTCCATCCCTGCCCGGAGCGGGCGCTCTCCGATGGCCCACAGTCACTCGACTTTGCCGGGTTCGAAAAGGTAATGCGGGCAATTGCCGAACCACTGCGAGGGGTCACAGGTTCGGCTACGCCGGCTGAGGTTGCGTAGTTTGAGATGTCAGCGGCCTCAGCGGGGATTTACCTCGCGAGTTTATTGCAGTCCCGACTGGGTCAGCTTCACCGCGCAGTAAGGATTCGCGGTTCCACCGGTGACATTGCACTTCTGCCCGTTGACCGAACCTACCGCCAAGGTCGAGAAGTAAATATTCGTGCCACCGTTCGATAACTGGTTATCGATCACGATGCCGCTGGTTCCTCCCAGAGCATCCGGAGAAGTCACGCAAGTTGAGGTCGGCGTACCCGTGCAATTGGGCGTGGTCAGCCCAGTGCTGCTGATGGTTGAGCTTTCCACGAAGGCGTTGGTGGTGTCGCCCTGACCAAAAAACAGCATGTCGGAGGTTCCGTTGTAGAACTCAGTCAGAGGCGAGCACTCTTCGCCCTTAGTTGTGTTGATCGTAAAGGTGCTCGATCCCGTGCTCGTAATTTCGTTGCTGGCAAAGGGGAAGAAATACATCATCGGCGCCGCCGGCGCGCCGCCATCGTTTGTGAATCCGCAGGCGATGAAATGTCCAGAAGCTGATCCAGTAAGCCAGAACTCGTTGTCGAAAGTTCCAGAGTGTACATTGAGGCCGGTGCAATCGCCATCGCCGCTGGCAGATCCCAGATTCACCGTGTTGCTTGTTGTAGCAGAGCCTGTCGCGAAGTTTGCGGGAAGCTGAGTCACGGCTCCGCCAATGCCCTGCACTTCACTGCATCCGGTAAATGAAAATACCTGGTCAGTCGTCGGATTGGCGGGGTCGGTTACCGCAATGGGAGGGTCCACGATGCCCGTGCCTGCATTGCCGCTTCCGTCACCGGTTCCGTCGTATACCCAGCCGACTTTCTCCTGCGCCACAAAGGTTTTGCCAGGGCTGGTCAAGTT